>DATKDU010000319.1:0-20937 GCA_035512595.1 Pirellulaceae bacterium | reverse complement strand
GCCTCGCGCCGCTCGCGGAGGTACTTCATCTCCTGGCTGTCTTCCGGCGGACGATAGAAGGGCGCCTGGGCCACGTCGTCGTCGGAGAGCGGAATGCCGAAGCGGTTGCGGAAGTGCATCAGGGTATCAATATCGAGCTTTTTCTTGTTGTGGGCGATGTTCCGCCCTTCGCCGGCATCACCCAGCCCGTAGCCCTTGACGGTCTTGGCCAGGATCACCGTCGGCTGCCCCTTGTGCTCGACCGCCGCCTTGTAGGCCGCGAAGACCTTCTCCGGGTCGTGGCCGCCGCGGCGCATCTTCTCGAGCTTCTCGTCGCTCAAGTGATCGACCAGCGGCAATAGCTCCGGATACTTGCCGAAGAAGTGCTCGCGAATGTAGGCGCCGGAACTGGCTTTGTACTTCTGGTACTGGCCATCGACGCACTCCCCCATGCGCTTGACGAGCAGGCCGGTGTGGTCCTTCTCGAACAGCTCGTCCCAGTCGTCTCCCCAGATGACCTTGATCACGTTCCAGCCCGCGCCGCGAAAGATGGCTTCCAGCTCCTGGATGATGCTGCTGTTGCCGCGAACCGGGCCGTCGAGCCGCTGGAGGTTGCAGTTGATGACCCAGATCAGGTTTTCCAGCCGCTCGCGGGAGGCGAGGGTAATCGCGCCGAGCGTTTCCGGCTCGTCGCATTCGCCGTCGCCTAAAAAAGCCCAGACTTTCTTATGCCGCGTCTTGGCCAGACCGCGGTCCTCGAGATACTCGTTGAAGCGGGCCTGGTAGATCGACATGATCGGTCCGAGCCCCATCGAGACCGTGGGGAATTCCCAGAAGTCGGGCATCAGCCAGGGGTGCGGATACGATGAGAGTCCCGGCGTCGGCTGAAGCTCGCGGCGGAAGTTGTCGAGTTGCTCTTCGGTCAGCCGCCCTTCGACGAATGCGCGGGCGTACATGCCGGGGGATGCATGCCCCTGATAATAAATCTGGTCGCCGTCATAGCCGCTCTCCCCTTTCCCGCGGAAGAAGTGGTTGAAGCCCACTTCGTACAGCGTGGCGGAGGAGGCGAACGTGCTGATGTGGCCGCCGAGGCTCTCGTCCTTCCAGTTGGCCCGCGTGACCATCGCCAGGGCGTTCCAGCGGATGATGCTCTTGATCCTCCGTTCGATTTCGCGGTTGCCGGGATAGCGAGGCTGCTTCTCCTTGGGGATCGTGTTGACGTAAGGGGTGTTGGAGTGGATCGGCAGCTCGACCCCTTCCATGCGGGCCCGCTTCTCCAACCGGTCGAGCAGGTACTTCACCCGCTCCGCCCCGCGGGTCTTCAAGACGTACTCCAGCGACTCCAGCCACTCCTCCGTCTCGGCCGGATCGATGTCCAAGATGGGGAGCGCCAGCTCCTCGGCAGGAGCCCCGGCAGCCGGATCGGTTAGCGGCGTAATCGCGTCGGACATAGTTCGAGCCTAAAGCGGTCAACGTTCAGCGGCCTGGTGCGCAAGTCACGCGGCAATTCGGTCTGAAGGAATGCTAGGAGCAGCTTTGGCCGCGGGAACCAACAACATCATCGAATGTCGATACACCCATTCTGGAGGGGGAGGGGCAAGAGGTAAAGGGTTGGCCGAGGGCTCGATTTAGCGGGACAGAAACCCACCTAAGGCGGCGATTGCGTGCCGTTGTGGAGCGTTATGCGGCCTTCAGTCGCACGAACCCCAACGGGGTTCCATCCTCTAGCCCAGGGTTCGGCGAGCGCAGCGATGCCGGACCCTGGGTAAGCGTTCCCCCAAAAATCCATTCGCACAACCCCGAAGGGGTTGCACCCTCGCCGGCGCACCGTCGGAAATTCGAATCTAACCCCGGTGGGGTTCTGGGAACGGTTTTGCGTATTCCGTTTCCCAGGGTAGCTCCGCTGCGCTCCGCAACCCTGGGCTGAAGGAAGTAACGCCTTCGGCGTAAGGATAGCGCGATGGCCAAGCATCGCGCGACCCCCCCCACGGCCCACGGTTCCACGAACACCAGTGATGCCGTCCAGTCGTTGCCCCACCGACGCGGCCTCCGCAGAGGCACGTTCGCGGCACGGGGCCGATGGAGAGTTGGCTGCCCGGAGCGACGTCCTGCCAAAACACCCATTCGCTCAGAGTCGTCGGTGATGGCCGAGTCAGCCGCAACTCCGCATGTGCGACACCCACATGGCACACATTCAAAGCATGCCACCGGCCGGTAGTGAATTGACCATCCACGTTATCTAGTAGCCACAGCCGACCAGATCACTCGGCCGGTCTTATCGATATAGGCGTTCTTTCCTTCTATCGCGACCAATGCCAATGCTCCGCGAAACGGTTCCGCGCGACTGAAACGCGGCTCAATGACCCAATTTCCTCGTAGATCGAGATAGCCAAGGCCCTCAGTCCCTTGTCCAACGACGAGCCCTTCGGACACTGGACCAACCGATCGGTGAAACGCGGGATGAAAAACGACCTTTCCATCCTTAGTGACATAGCCCATAGCAAGCCTGCGACCCGCGTCGAGTTTTTCGCCAACGATCCAGGCGACGCCCTCGTGAAACGACGACGCGGCGCGCAATTTCATCGCGTCAAATGCGAACTTGCCCGTTTTGTCGATCCAGCCGTAGCTCCCTCCATCACGCGAAACGAGCGCCAAGCCCTCGGAGAATGAAGTGGCAGTAGCAAATTGGGGCTTGAGGGCCATTTCGCCACGCCGATTGACGTATCCCCACTTGCCCCCCCGAGGTCCGAGGCACATCGATTCGGACCCGCCGACGTACACCGGCGCCAGCCCCTCCGAAAATGAGCGGGCAGCCGTGTATTCAATTGGAGTCACCAGCTTTCCTTGGGTATCAACGAATCCCCACTTCGACTGCCGCCAAAAAAGTGCTGACTTTTCGTGAGCCGGCTTCTCATAAACGCCAACCGCTGCAAGCCCTTCGCTGAATTCGTCGATCAGATCAAATGGACAGTCGATGAAGCGACCGGTGCGGTCAAGAATACCGGTCTTCTTACCAGTGCGAACGACCGCGACTCCGCAGCGAAACGGATGATCATCGTGCGTGTCGATCTCGATGACCAGCTTTCCCGAGGTGTCGATGTATCCTTGTTTGTCGGGCAGGGCTACCTGACACAGCCCCTCGGAGAATTCGTAGGCCCAAGAGAACTGGGGCTCGATAACCACCCGACCCGTTTTGTCGATGAAGCCGACTTTCTTATCGACCCAAATGCGATACAAGTCGGGTGCGCGGGCCTTTGGAGAATCGAGATCGTCCGCCTGTAGCGGTGTTGTCGAAGGCGCGATGAGCAGCAGGGCCAGAAATATGAAGGCTTTGTAGCGCATCAGAGTTATTTCCTCAGTGCATGCCGCCGAACCACCGGCAACCAGTCAATGCTTGAATTGTAGTCCGGCAAACTCCCGTACCCTATCCCGTATCGTCGGCTCGACCGGCAGCCGCTCCATGCTCGAAGCGCCGTAGAAGCCGACGATCCCTTCATGATCCACCACGCAGTCTGCCAGGGGAAACCGCTGCCGCAGCTCGCTGAGGTCCAAATAGCAATCGAAATAAACCCACTCGCGGCAGTTGTGCGACCAGGCCGCACCGCGAAAGGTCTCGCGAATGCCGCTGGCGAGGAGGGCTTGCTCCACATCGCGCAGGTGATAACAGGCCACGGCGGTCAGTATCCGGGAGACTGGATGGAGCCGTACTTTCGCCAGACGGCGTCCGTTTTCTCGTAATCCTGCACCAATCGCCCCGACGAATCGGCGCTGAACACCTCCGTTTCGTAGCATTCGGCAATCCCGGCAAGCAGATTCTTGATGGAGGGGAAGAAAACGAAGTGACTCATTTCGGCAAAGTGGAAGAATACGGCCCCCTCGTGCGGGGCCCGGTTGGGATCGTAGAAATAGCCGTCCCCGGCCAAATCGGGAAACAATGGCAGCCAGGCAGTGCGATAACCGACGATGGCGTTGTACGAGGCCCGCTGGAAGGCCGTTGCGCTGGCCAGGGATTCCGCTTCCGCGGCCTTCCGCTCGATCACCTGTTCCAGCGATGGAAACTGGTGCCCCGGAATGAGGTCCTGGGATGCACCGCCCGTCATTCCGTTTCGCCACCGATAAAGGGCCCGGAGCTCCGGTGAAAGGGTGATCCCGCCTTGCTGTTCCAATTCCGTGATCCGGTCCGCCGACAGGCCGGGTTGGAGTGCCGCAAGCGTTTGAGGCGCTTTGGCGGACAGCACCCTCTCCAGCCGCAATAACACCTCGTCCATCGATCCATCGACTTCCGGCGGCATCGACGATGCGATGGGGTACGACAATTCCGCGAACTGTTGCATGGAGCTGCGCACAAATAACACGATGGCGACAACCAGCACTGCAAACAGCAGCAGACCAGCGCCCAGGACCAGCAGCAGGATCCGCTTCATCTCGTTCTCCCGCGTTTTGAATGACCTTTGGTTTACCAATGTCGCTGCCACGACGCCAGCCACACCGCGCGGATGCTCAAAATTCCCGGCCCGGCAGTTCGCCGCGGCTGCTCGGTGCCGCTGCGCTGCGGGTGCCATTTGCGTGTGGCACATGTGGAAGTGCGGGTGACTCTACCATCACCGGCGACGGTGAGCCAAAGGGTATTTTGGCAGGACATGGCCCCGAGCAACAAGCTCACCTTTAGCTGGCTTGCCTTTGCCGCTGTATTACTGTACAATAGGTCAAAACGTGCAGGGCTCCCGGCCCGGCTATTTGCCGCGGACGCCGGTTGACGTTGCGCGGTCCTTGATCTGTGGCAATTTGGTTGTGACTCGTCAGCCTCTGGCCGCGGCAATCGGAAGGGAAAAACGGTTGCCCTAGCCGGCGATCGGGAATCGGCGACCAACCCACTCTTTGGGGGCGCTATAGAAAGAAAAATGTAAAAATTACCACTACTATACATAAGAGTCTATTGCCGCGAGAGTTGCGTCCCGCTTTCGACAGCCGCCCGTCGCGGCGCGGTGCAGCAAACGCGCTATCACCGTCATTGCCGGGTGCTGACGAAAGCGTGGGGATCAAGGGCGGCGAGTTTGCCGTAAGGGTCAAAGGGCGATCACGAGTTTTTGCGCCTGACAGGAATGTCTGCCATGGAAATGGCTGCCCGAGCTTAAGTCTTGTGCCGCCAATCGGCCATTTTGAGGTCAAGTGGAGGCCGGGCAAGGAGTTACGCCGCGCACGCGAGTTTTCTTTAACTCTTGTGCGGCACCAGCACCCTCTGGAAAACTCGGCTTGACCGGCGCAGTGAAATGCTGACAATCGCCGGCCTACAAGCCCGAAATTGCGCTCTCCGCTAGCAAGCTCGCGGTGGGCGGCTCGCCAGGATGGCGGGCAGGACCCCCCAAGGTCTTCACGGGCAATCGCGTCCCCCAAGGCAAGGAGGCCTGTGGCGATGCTCTCGACCCAAGCTGGCGTATCTCTGCGCGATCTGCTTCCCGTGGCCCGTTTTGTGCGTTCTCCCGACGTGCGGGCTACTAGTTGCTGTACCGAGGCCGACCAATGTCAGCCCGGCGACGTGTTCGTCGCGATCAGTTCCGATCGGTACGACGGCCACGAACAGGCCTCAGACGCGGTCCAGCGCGGCGCTAGCGCGGTCGTCGCCGAGCGGCTGCTTCCCGTGGAAGTGCCGCTGGTGATGGTGGATGACTCCCGCGAGGCGTTGGGCGAAATCTGCCAGGCGCTGGTCGATTATCCCAGCGACTCGCTGCGGACGGTCGGGGTCACGGGAACGCATGGCAAAACGGTGGTGAGCTGGCTGGTGGCCTCCGTGCTCAAGGCAGCCGGAGGTCATCCCGGCATGACCACGAGCATCGCCCATAGTGATTCGCTCGAAGGCGCACCGGCCAGGCAAACGACCCCGCCCGCGCCGCAACTGGCCCGCTGGCTGGCGCGGATGACCGAGGCCGGCTGCGACTCGGCCGTGGTGGAAGTTTCGAGCCGCGCGCTGGTCGAGCGGCGCGTCGCCGGCATCGACTTCGATGCGGCCGTGCTGACCAGCCTGGGCCGAGCGCACCTGGCCCTGCACGGCTCGGTCGAAAACTACCATCGGGCCAAGGAGCGGCTTTTTGCACAACTCAAATGCGGCGGCTTTGCCGTTCTCAATGCGGACGACGAGGCTTGCCAGCGGTTGGCCGGCCGGATCGACGTGCCGCTGTTGACCTATGGAATGAATAGCGAGGCGGACGTCACCGGCAGCGTCATCGAGCGGCAGATCAGCGAGCAGACGTTCTACTTGCGGGCCGGCGACGAGCTGATTCCAGTCCGCAGCCGCATCTTAGGCGACAGTCACGTGTCGAGTTGCCTGGCGGCGGCGACCGTGGGGCTGGCCGTTGGAATCGATCTGCCGACAATCGTTCGCGGATTGGAAGCGGTCGAGCGGATTCCGGGCAGACTCGAGCGAATCGAGTGCGGCCAGAGCTTTGGCGTGTTCGTCGATGCGGCCCGCTCGCCGGAACGGCTGGCGTACGCACTTCGAACATTGCGCAAAGTGACCCGCGGGCGGCTGATTTGCGTCGCCGGCGCTCCTGGCGGACGCAAAAAGAGCGGCCGCGCCTGGCTGGGGCGCGTGCTTGAGCGGAGCTGCGACGTGCCGGTGCTCACCGCCGACGATCCGCGCCATGAAGAGCCGCTGGCCATCGCCCACGATTTGCTCGACGGCTTTCAGCGGGCCGCCAAGGCGCACGTCCTTCCCAATCGATCTCGGGCTATCGAGGCGGCACTGGCCATGGCCCGGCCGGGGGACACGGTCGTGATTGCCGGCAAAGGGGATCGCGTGGGCCAGATCGTGGGCAATCAGCGTCTCGATCACGACGACCGCGACGTGGCCCAGCAGTGGCTTTATCGGGGCGGCAGTGAGCCCATCCGGCCGCGTTTCCGCGTGGTTGGGTAATTCGCCCCTTGTAACAATTGCAAAACGAAAAACGGTCGAAATTCGCGCTTGCGTCAGCCCGCGGGGTCTGATATTTCTCCCGCCCACTTGAGCACGCCACAGCGGCGACTCACGCGGCCGCAATCGCGAGCCGGGCGGCAGTGCCGCCGTGGGGAACAAACAGACACCTGGAGGCCCAGACACCATACTTTGTGGAAGGTTTCACCGTCGGCGGCGGCTTTGCGGGAATCTGCCGCCACCCTCCCTCCTGGGTTGAAGCAATTTAATCGGCGGAACGCGATTTCTGGGTCAATCGCCTCCGCCGGTGCTTCACGGTGAAGCCTTGACTGAGCGCCGGGGCGGCCTTGTGCCGCCCCGGCGCCAGGGAACACTAGCGGGGCGCTGACTGGGGCAGATCAGCGCCCCGCTGCCTTTTCTTGGCGGGGTATAATCACCCGCCATGCACCCCGCACCCGTCGCACTTGTTACCGGCTCCTCCCGCGGCATTGGCCGGGCGATCGCGCTGCGCATGGCACAAGAGGGATACGCGGTGGCGGTGAATTATCACTCGTCGGCCGATGCGGCGGCAGAAGTCGTGCTGCAGATCGGGGCCACTGGTCAGGCGGCGATTGCCGTTGGGGCCGACGTGGGGCGCAGTGAAGATCGGGCGCGGCTCGTCCAGCAAACGCTCGACCATTTCGGCCGAATTGACCTGCTGGTCAACAACGCGGGGATCACCTCGCCGGGACGCAAGGACCTGCTCGAAGCGACCGAAGAGGGCTGGGACACGGTCTTTGCTACCAACCTGAAGGGGCCGTTTTTTCTCGCCCAAGCGTGCGCGCGAAAGATGATCGAACTGATCGACGGCGGGAGCATCTCCCGCGGCACGATCATCAACGTCTCATCGATCTCGGCCTATGCCGTCTCGACCAACCGCGCGGACTACTGCATGGCCAAGTCGGCACTGGAGATGATGACCTGGCTTTTGGCCGATCGGTTGGCGGAACAGAATATCCGTGTTTACGAAGTCTGCCCCGGCGTCATCGCCAGCGACATGACGGCACCGGTGGCTGAGAAATACGACCGGCTGATTGCCGAGGGAATGTCCCCCATTCGCCGCTGGGGTCAGCCGGAGGACGTGGCCAGTGCCGTGGCGATGCTGGCCTCCGGCGTGCTGGCGTTCAGCACGGGGGATCGGATCAACGTCGATGGCGGATTTCATGTTCGGCGGCTGTAACTAGTAGACACGCCTCGTGTGCCGTCCGGTGGGTTGACGGCACACGGAGCGTGCCTACTACTTAGTGGAATGAAACTCGCTCTGCTCGGCTGCGATGACGAAGCACTGGCGCTGTTGACCAGCGCGGTCCTCGATGGCATTCACACGCTGGTGGCGGCCTACGACGCAGCCGGTTTCGTACCGCGGCTGCGGGCGCTGGTGCCGCGGGCCCGCTTCGACGACGACTGGGAATCGCTCCTGGTGGCCAGCGGCATCGACGCCGTGATCGTGGCACGTGGCCGATTCGATCCGTCGGCCGAATCGGGCTTCTCGGCGGATGAACGGCGGGTGGACCAGCTCCGCAAGCTGGCCCAGGCGGCGGTCCCGATGCTGGTGATTCACCCGGCGTGCGAAATGATCGTCGGCTACGAGCTCGAAATGATCCGGGCCGACAGCGGCGGCGTCATGCAGCCCTATGTGCCGGGGCTTGCTCATCCGGTGGTTGCGGAAATCGAGGCGCTCGCTGCCGGAGATTCGTCGCCGCTGGGAGAGATCGAACAAATCACGCTCGAGCGGCAATTGTCCGATCGCAGCCGCGCGGCCGTGCTGACGCAGTTTGCTCGCGATGCGTCGCTGCTGCGGCGGCTGGTGGGAACGATTCGCCAGGTCTCTGCCAGCGGGCCGGCGGGAAGCGAGTATCAAGATCCGCTGGCCGCCCGGACGCGCATCCCCCCGTCGCTGGCGAACTTGAGCGTCCACATCTCCGGCGGGCGTCCCTTTTCAGCTCGCTGGTCCGTCGGCCCCATCGATGACCTCGCCGGCGGCAAGCTCACCCTCATCGGCAGCCGCGGCCGGGCAATGCTGCGAATGCCGAGCGGAGTGAACCGGCCATGGGAATTGGAAGTCGCCGGCACCGAACAGCGGCTGGCGTACGAGCCGTTCGACGAGGGGGAGCAGGCTCTGGCGGCGTTGCAACAAGCCGTCGAGCAGGGTCGCGAGCACACATCGACCTGGATCGACGTCTGTCGCGATCTGGAGGCCGCGGCGGCAATCGACCGCAGCCTGGAGAAAGGGCGGGCCATCGCCCTTTACGCGGACGAAATTTCGGAGGAGCAGTCGTTCAAAGGGGTGATGGCGGTCGCCGGCTGCCTGGTGCTGGCGGCGACGCTGGCGGGACTGCTGCTCGTCGTCATGGTCGAGGCGCTTCAGCTCGAGGTCCGCCGCGCGCCGCTGTGGCGAGCCTGGCCCGTCATTCTGGTGACGCCGATCATCGTGTTCCTCCTCTTGCAGTCGCTCAAGTCGGTCGCCCGCAAGCCCAAGGAGCGGCCAACACCAGTCGTCGATTCGGCAATCGGTTCATGACCGCGCCAGTCAGGCAGATTTTGCCGATGGCGTAAAGTTTGCCGATTGCCCAAGCCGATGATTCGTCGCGCGTCCTCATCCGCCCGTGGCAGCCGCATCATGCATCCGCCAGCATCTCCTTCGACAAAGCTCGCCAGCGGCTGGCCGCTGTTGGCCGTCGTCGCTAGCATCTTCTTCGCGCTATCCGGCGGTTGCTGCGGCGGGCGGCTGGTCTCGGTCCAGCTTTACGAGTCTGATCCGGGACCCGCAGCAGCCCATCCGTGCGCCCAAGCCCATTCACTTGGCCTCCCAGGGCTGTTTCACCGCAATCACCGAAGTCACCTCGCCAGCGGCGCTGCCGGCTTTCGCGGCCCCGCTCTCGCTGGGCCGCAGCCCCGCTTCCACCCGGTGCCGACGCAGCCTGTGTTCGAGCCGCGGCTCGATGCGACCCCGCTGAGGTTGCTCGATTCCCGTCCCACGCGCCCCGGTGACAGCACCGCGGGACCTGAGCCTACCCCCGCCAAAACGCCGCAGCCCGACGATCCGCCGGCATAATTTCGCCAGCTTCTCTACGTCGGCTTAACGGGCTATTGCGCCGCTTCGCACTGGCAAGGTAGCGTGAGTCTGCGGGCGCATCTCGCCCGCATCAAGGGTCCAATCGGTGAGGGCCGATTACCCCTTTGGATTCCTCCATTCCGCGCCGCCCGTACGCCAAGACCCGCTGGCAAAGGCGACGACACGCTTGCCGCTCACGACCCAGCACTGACGAGCCCCTCATGCGTGATTCCAGCGTCTTGTCTTCCGGGTGGCGTGGCACATTTTGCGGACTCCTCCTGGCCGGGTGGCTGGTGAGCTTCGCCCTCGCTCCCTCCCTGGCTTCCGAGCTGCGCAACGGCCCGATCGTCAAGGCGGTGAAAGCAGCCCGCCCATCGATCGTCAACATTCACGGCCGCAAAACGGTCAAGAATGACGGCACGAACTTTGGCGTCAGCGACGGCGTCAAGCAGGTCAATGGGATGGGGACCGGGATCATCGTCGATGAGCGCGGCTACATCATCACCAACTATCACGTCGTCGAAGGGGTCGCGACCATTCAGGTCTCGCTCCACGACGAAAAAACCGCCGTCGCCAAGTTGGTCGCCCACGATCCAAAAACCGACCTGGCCATCATCCGTATCGAGGCCGACAAGCCTCTCCAACCGATCCACTTCGGCACCTCCATCGACCTGATGGAAGGGGAGCCGGTGATTGCCGTCGGGAATGCGTACGGCTACGAGCACACCGTCACCCGCGGGATCATCAGCGCCCTGCACCGCACCGTGCAAGTCAGCGACGATCAGAAGTACCACGACCTGATCCAGACCGACGCCAGCATCAACCCGGGCAACTCCGGCGGCCCGCTCCTGAACATCGACGGCCAGGTGATCGGAATCAACGTCGCCGTTCGCGTCGGGGCGCAGGGGATCGGCTTTGCCATCCCCATTGATGAGGCGCTGGAAGTCGCCGCCCGGTTGATGAGCGTGGAGCGGCTCGAGAAGACCACGCACGGCATCGTCGGCAGCACGTCGATCGAAGACGAAACGCGGGTCTTCAAGGTGCAGGGGGTGAAAGACGGAAGTCCGGCGGACAAGGCCGGGCTGAAGAAGGGGGATGTGATCAAGTCGATCGGCGAACGGAAGATCGAACGGGCGCTCGATGTGGAACTAGCGCTCCTCGGCCGCAAGAGCAGCGAGGAAATCGACATCGAGCTGGTCCGCGACGGCAGCGACACGGAAGTGAAACTTGCCCTGGGACATGCACGCGGGAGCGCCAAGCCAGGGCTGCCTGACCGCGTGTGGAACGCGATCGGCCTGAAGCTCAGCCCGATGGAAGACGCCGACTTCAAGGCCCTGAACACGCGGTATCGCGGCGGGCTCAAGGTCCTCGACGTTCGCAAGAACGGTCCGGCCTATCTTCAGGGAATCCGCGCCGGCGACGTGCTGGTCGGCGTCCACGTCTGGGAAACGATCTCCCTGGAAAACATTTCGTACATTCTCGATCGTGAAGATCTCACCAAGGCCGAGCCGGTGATCTTCTACATCGTGCGGGGAACCGACACGCTCTACGGGCACCTGCGGCTGGCCGAGCGAACGGCGCCGTAGGGACTTCGCCAGTAGCGACAACCCCGCAAGTGCTTGCCAGTCTTGGAGTTGAGGCTGTCCGGCGGCAGTCGTAACGCGATCTATACTTGGGCAGGTAACCTCGATGCCTCCCAGTGGTACTTCGCCATGGCCGCTCGTGAAATCGCTTCCCAAACGCTCCAATTCCTCATCGATCTGGTTCGCGCCACCCTCTGGCGAACCCTGTTCCTGCTCCCCTGGACGCTGATCACCTCCGTGGCGGTGCTCCTTGCCGTGGCTGGACCCGGTCAACACCTGGCGAACCTGGAGCAGCCCTCCTCGGTCATCCAGTGGTTCTCACTGGTGCTGTGGTTCACCTGCTTCGGCATTGCCGGCGTCCTGTGGGGCATACACCGGGCGCTCGACCACGGGCTTCACGACGGCATCACCCTTTGTCAGAAGCGAGGAGCCGAGGCGGCCAGTGCCGCTCTCGATCCCGTGCTGGCATCGCTGCCCGTCGGCAAGACGGAATATCCGCTCGACGTGATCCGCAAGCACTGGAACTCGGCGACGAGAGACATGGTGTTTCCCAGCTCTCGCGGCGGCTGGTTCTCGCCCGTCGCCCGGCTGACCAACATGGCGGCCCGACTGTGGGTGCGCGCCCAGACGGCGGTCGTCACGCAGACGCTCGATGAGCTGGAAGCGTTCGGCGAGAAATCCGTTTCGGCGGAATCGCTCAAGCGGTTCATCGTCCACCGCTCGGCGGCCGCCATGGCCGATGCCGCGCGGCGCAACCTGCGATTCTGGACGCTCGTCACGGCGGCTGTCGTCTTCCTGCTGATCGTCACCCCCGCGGCACTGACGACGACGATCAATCTCTTGACCAAGAACAGCTAGCGTCTAGCCGAATTCGTGAGAGTTCGGAAGACTCGCTAGCATGACTTCGTCTTGCCGTCCCACCGTTGCCGCGGTATACCCCGCACCGCTGTGGATGGACTGCACTTCACGACAAGGAGCGTCGTATGCGATTGGCGATTCAAGCACGGGGATTCGTAGCCGCACTGGCGATTCTCGCCGCGGCACTCATGACGGCAAAGCCGGCCGGCGGCGAAGAGCCGTGCCCGCGCCGCGAGCTGCGGATCGAGGTCAAAGCGAGCGGAGTGCCGATGCTCGACAAGATTCCTTACGTCGGCCGATTGTTCAAGAACTCGGCCGTCAAGCCGGCGTGCGACGAGACGGTCGAGCGGATCGGGGTCGATTTTGACTTCCTTCCCGGCCAGGTGATCCGATTCCACGGGCCGCTCGACGTTTGTCCCGAAGTCTGTCCCGTCTGCCCGGTGGCGGCTTCCAAGGACGCGGTGAAGTGCGCCGGCGAGTCTTGCGAGGCTTGTCCGGCCAAGGTGGTGGCGACTGCCGCCAAATGCTGCGAGAAGTCCGCATGCGGCTGCGCGGGCGGAAAGTGCTGCGCGGCGAAGGACATCGTCAGCAAGGGAGAGCTAAGCGAGCTGTGGGAACACATTGCCGAGCTGACCGCCGAAAATGCCGCCATGGAGGCGACCCTCGAGTCGCAGGAAGCCATTTTGGAAGCGACCCTCGAAGGGCATGGGGCGGTCCTGGAAGCCAAGGGGGAGATGTTCGAGTCCGTGGCCGAGCTGATGGTCGAGAAGGCCAAGCTCGAGGCGAAGCTGGAGATGGTCGAGCACCGCGACGCGATGCTCAAGGAAATGGTCGAGCTGCACGCGGAGAACGCCAGGCTCAAAGCACAGGCTGAATTGGCCGTGCAGAAGGAAGAACTGCTAAAGGCACAGCTCACCACGGTCCTCGAAAACGAGCGGCTCAAGCAGCGGGTGGCGGAACTGGAGCGGTCGCATCACGGGGAGGAATCTCCCGTGCTGGCCGAGAAGAAACAGCTCAAAGCGAAGAAGACGCGTTAACTACTGACTGAGCTGCTTATCCAGCCACCCATACACCTGCTCGCGCACCTCATCGGGAAAGTCGTGCGCGCAGTCGGGATAGACCACCTGGAGCTGCTCCTTAGCGCCGAGCAGCTCATACACCGGCGTCGCCGCTGCGATGCACTTCCGCACGCCGCCGTTGTCGAAGTTGGCGTCGTGTAGCGGGGCGTTGACGAACAGACCCCGCGGGGCAATTGCCGCCAGAACCTCCGGAAAATCGAACGGCATTCGATCGGGGCTCAGTTCATACACGTCCCGAATCCGCGGCATATAGCGGTCGCTCGTCCAGCCCTTGAGATTGCCGGCGTAGTAGTCGTGGAACGTGGTGAAGCCGCAGCTCGTGACGACCGCCTTCAGCCGCGGATCGAAGACGGCGGTGTAAAGAGCGTTGTGCCCGCCGAGCGAATGACCGATGACGCCGATGTTGTCCGCATCGACGTAGCCGAGCGACTCTAGGAGATCCACGGCGCGGATGTTGTTCCAGATCGCCTTCATCGAGCCGCTCACATACAGCAGCTCGTCACTCCCCGGCCGTTTTTGTGCGAAGTCGTAATCCTTGTACTCGCCGAAGCTCGGATAGTCTGGGATCAGGCAAACGTAACCCCGCTGAGCGAGCTGATGGCCGTAGTGCCGCGTCGCTGCGCCGACCATGGCGGCGGTCTGGGCCTTGCCATCGACATTGGTCGGATGGAGGCAGAGCATGGCGGGCAGTTTCTTGTTAGCCCCGTCACGCAGTGTGCCATTCAGCCCTTGCTCTTCCAGCGCGACCGACTTGGGGACGAGCAACAGCGTCGGCACGCGATCCCCCCGCTCGGGCACGTAAGTCAGCTTGATCCGCACGTAATCCCCCTTCTCCTCGCGGCTTTCGATCCGCACGTCGAGCGGCACGCGCCGTGACGGATCGGGAAGGTCGCCCATCGCTTCGGCCATGCCGCGGCGGATGTGCTCGCGGCGGATGCCCATGTCCTGTGGGACGGGCTTCCCAGCCCGTCCGAGATCCTCAAATGTGTAGGGCTTTCTGGTGCGTCCTGGCTCTTGGCCGACAGGTTGGAGCTCGCGATCCGGTTCCCTGGCCGGGACGGGCTGGGAAGCCCGTCCTACGCCTTCGTTGATCAGCACGGCCAGCGAGGAGCGGTCGGCAGCGACCAGGTCCAGATCGCCGTCGCCATCCAGATCGGCCACTTTCGGATCGAGGCCGAAACCAACTCGCTGACCGACGTGCAGCTCGCTGCGCCGCCACGTGCGCAACTTGGGATCAAACTGGTACGAATAGGCGCACAGCACGTCCCACTCGCCCGGGTCTTTGCCTTCGTGCCCCATGTACCGTTTGCCGGCAATCAACTCCACCCTCTTGTCGCCGTTCAAATCGGCCAGCAGCAGGCTGTGCGGTTGGGCCCAACTGGTATCGATCGCGTGCTGCCGCCAGGAGCGTTTCCCCGCCGCATCCTTCGTCTGCTCGAGCCAGTACAGGCCGTAGCGATGACCGCGTCCCCAGATCAGGTCGGCATCGCCATCGCCGTCTACGTCATGAACGAGTATCGGAATGCTCGCGTCGCGGGTCAGCTCCCACTCGGGGTGCCAGGTCCAGCGGCCGCCGCGGCGATCCTCCGGCGCTTCCAGCCAGCCGCGCGGACCGACGATGTCGCCGCGACCGTCACCGTTGACGTCGCCGAAGCCAATGCCGTGACCGGCGACCTCCTTGGGCAGATCGTGCTTGACGAACCGCGGAGCGTTTTCGCCGCTGCCGGCCGCATCGCGAACCAGTTCGTACCAGCAGGCAAAGCCAATGCCGTTGGGAAGGATGTCGAGCTGGCCGTCGCCGTCGATATCGTGCAGCCGCCCGGTTTCCATCGGGCCGGGGGTGTCGATAACGTGCTTCTGCCACGGCGTGTCAGGGGCCGACTTGATCTTCTCCCCCGGATGCGCCAGCCAGAACAGCGACTGGCTGCGGTAGTTGACGCTGACGATGTCGAGCCAGCCGTCGCTGTTCACGTCGAGCGGCAGGTTCGAATAGTCGTCGAACCGCCCGCGGATCACTTCCACGTCGCGGAGAAAATGTTTCTCCCATTTTGGCCCGGCATACCAGAACCCGCCGCTGACGATGTCCATTTGTCCGTCCTGATTCACATCGAACACGGCGCAAGCCGGGTACTCGGCGGCCGGATTGATCAGGCGCGTCGTGAACCGCGGCTCTTGTCCGCCGACTATGGCAGCAGAGAGAACCACGAAACACACGACAGACGGTAAATGAATCGATCGCATGGCTTTCCGCTTCTCGTTGTCGGTACTCAACTTTGGACTTTGGACTCGGGACTTTGGACTTTCAACGGCCAGGCAGATCCCCAGAAATGCGGCGCGGATCATGCATCGGTCCTCCAGCGAGCGTTCCGCCAGCAATCGGGGAAACGCTCTCGTGGCCCTTACCATAGTCGATGCCGGGCGTGTACTCTATCAGGCGGTGGCCGCCGCCCGTCATGACCCTGGAGCCGCTCCATGTCCGCCGAACCGCCGCCGGCCAGCGAGTCGCACGAACCGCCCCCGATGACCTGGGGCCGGCGGATCTATCTGGCCATGGTGGCGATGATCGTCCTGTTGGCGACCTACCCGGCTTACAACCACTTTCGCATCAGCCGGCTGGAGACGCTGCGGACGGACATCACCAACCTTGGCGGCCGCGCTCCCCGCTCTCGCGGCCGCTCGCGACCCGCCAGCGAGATCTACTGGGAGTCGCTCGGCGGCGACCTGTCCCGCGTCGTCCTCCGCCAGGTCGAGTTCCCGCAGTCGGCCCGCGTCGAACGATCGACCATCGCCCGACTCCGCCGCTGCCCCGAGCTCGCGCGGCTCTCCTTCGACGGTCATGCGCTCGACGACGAGATGTGCCGCCAGGTCTTCTCGCTACGGCAGCTCAGCGAGCTGCGGATCGCGTACTGCGAGCTGCACGACGACCAGCTTCAGGGCGTCGAACACCTGGACGAGCTGGCGTCGCTCGATCTGCGCGGCACTCGGATCAGCGACGCGTCGGTGGAGCGGCTCGCGCGGCTCACCGGGCTCAGCGAGCTCCACCTCGATTACTGCGACATCTCCCCCGCGGGAGCACAGCGCCTGGCGCGGGCCCTGCCGCAAACGCAGATCCGCCATCGTCCCTGGCCTTCGCCGGCACATCGCGATGCCGCGCTGCGGCTGTTTCGCTGCGGCGCTGTCTTCGAAATTCCCGACGGCGGCGAGCGCGGTCTGACCGTCCGCCTGGTGCGTCACGTGTGGCGCGGCTCGCCGCACGATCTGTCCGACATCGCACAGCTTCAAGGGATCGAGTTGCTGGAGCTGTCCGCCGTCGATTTGGAGCCGGAGCTGCTGGCTGCGGTTGCCCGGCTGCCGAACGTCGAGCTCCTCTCGATCTACAACTGCCGACTGCTCGGTGTGGAGCTGCGGCTGCTCGGCGACAGCGCCGGCATCCGCCGCCTCATTCTGGACGACGTGTTCCTCGAGATCCCGGCCGCCGAGCATCTGGCCCAGTGGCCAGGAGTGCGAACCCTGGCCCTCGTCAACGCGCGGCTGGTTCCCGATGCGCTGGCCACGATGGCCCGCCTCCCCAACCTGGAGGAGTTGGTCATCGTCGGCATGCGCTTCCGCGGCACGACCATGAGCGAACTGGCCGGCGCGGCCTCGCTCAAGCGGCTGCACTTGTCCCGCGTCGCCATCGGCGATGTCGAGGTCCAGGAGCTGTGCCAAATCACGCACCTGGAGAGCCTCGGTCTGACCGGCATGGCGGTCACCGACGACTCCGTGGACGACCTGGCGGGGATGTCCAATCTGCGGCATCTCGACGTCTCGAACACGAAGATGACCTCCACGGGCATCGCACGGCTCACTGCCGCACTGCCCCGCTGCCGCGTGGAATCGGGCGACAAACCGCTCGAAAACTTCGACGTTTGGCCGCTGCTGAACGCCGTCGGGCAGTCCGCGCGAGTGAACGAGCCGCCCCGTCTTTAACGGCCTCGGATGCGGCTTGTTACACTGGGTGTCATGTCCGATCAACCCTCGCAAAACGGCGAATCGCTCGAGCGCCTGCGGACCAACTACGACGAGCTGGCCGCGCTGGCCGGTTCGCTGGCGCACGAGATCAAAAATCCGCTCTCCGTGATCCGCATGAACATGGAGCTGCTCGCCGAGGATTTTGCCGACGCTCAGACCCCCCGCGACCGCCGGGCGCTCGCGAAAATCGAAATGGTCACGCGGCAATGCACGCGGCTGGAAAACCTGCTCAACGACTTTTTGCGGTTCTCCAAGGTGCGGCGGCTGGAGCTGCGGATGGGGAGCCTTAACGAGCAGGTCGAGCGGGTCCTCGACCTCTTCGCCCCGCAGGCCAGCGAGCAGCAGGTCGAAATCGTCCGCTATCTCGACGCCGACCTGCCGAGCATCCAACTCAATGCCGAGACATTGCAGGCCGCCCTGGTGAACCTGGTGAAGAACGCCCTGGAGGCGATGGAGGGGGGCGGACAATTCATCGCCCGCACGCGAATGACGCGGACCGGCGTGGCCCTCGACCTGATCGACACCGGCTGCGGCATGGATGAGCGGACGGCGGTGAAGATGTTCGAGGCCTTCTACTCCACCAAGAACGGCGGCTCGGGGCTGGGGCTGCCGACGGCCCAGAAGATCATCGAAGCCCACGGCGGGCTGATCAACGTCCACAGCGAAAAAGGCCGCGGCACTCAGTTCACGCTCGAATTCCCCACGCCGGCCCGGATCGAGGGGGTGGCGTGGCGGGATGAAACGTAGGACAGGTTTTCAACCTGTCTCAGAACGGCCCTCCCGCTGGCCGCATGTCGCCTCTCCTAGGCGGGAATATAACCTGTTTGCGCAGAAATATAACCCGTCTGCGCCTGGCTCCTGCCCCCCGTCTCCCGTCTGAACCCTGAACCCTGAACCCCGAACCCTGAACCCGCTGACGCAATAGCGCGGAGGGGGGGTGCATTTCGGCACTTGCGCCAAATCGCGGCGGCCGGCAATCTGCGGAAGTCCTCTATCTGGACAGACTTACACATTGAGCCGGCGCCAGCCCCTCGACGCAAGTCACTTCAGACAGAATGTCTGAATGCAATACCCCATTCGGGGGGGTCGAAGGCCAAGGGTGAGGGGACAGGGGCCAGGCTTCAAGGGCTCTGCACCTGCTGCTCGTCGAATTGTCAAGGAACGTCACGGAAGGAACGCGCCTCCCGGGGACAGACCTGCGCCGTTTGCCTGCCCGCCGCAGATTGCCGCCGGGCCTGCGTGCGCACGACTGTCCACTAATAGGATACGCCAAAGTGGATAAATATTCCAGTCCGGAGAAAAGAAAATTTGCGGCACTTTTAGCCGCGGCGACCGGACGACAGCCCAGAGGAAGCGCAGCGCCGCCGTGGGTTAACGGACCCGCCAATCATCCCCTCGCCTTGAAGGGGCGCCGGGAATCGGCCCCGGTCGAATTGCCCCGCTGGGGCATCGTTGCCTTACGCCGCAGGCGTTACACCCTCCAGCCCAGTGTCGCGAAGCGCAGCGTAGCCACCCTGGGAAACGAGTCGCCAAGAAACCATCCAGAGAACCCCCACGGGGTTCGATTCGGGATTCGCCGCCTGCTCGCAGGGGCAACGTCCTGTCAAAAGCCGGCCCGCGGCTCGTGGGTAACGGCGGACGTGTACCCGCTTCCGCACGGGCCTTGGCCGTGGCACACGGAGTGTGCCACGTTGTACACTATCGTCAGTGCCACTCGCCGCTCACGGCCCCGCCCTCAATTTTTCCATCTTAGAGTTGAATTCCTTCTGAAACTCGTAAGAAGCAGGAAGCAGCACCAGAGTGGCGAGCATGACTACAAGATGGACTCCGATGATCCAGCGTGCCAATCGCTGCTCACGAGAGAGGGCGGGCCACAACCACAGTAGGGCACTTGCTCCGCAGAATCCTAAGAAAATCAATCGGTTGGTAAAGAGTTGACCATTCATCAGCAACAAGAATATGCTGCCGATCAAGACCAAGAGACAACTCAGCGTCACGCGACTGATTCGCCGTTTAGCAGACATTGCCGTACACCCTTACAGGTTGTGGTAAATTCCGATCCCGATAGTCGTACCCGGAATGCCTAATACCATCATCAATGCTCCGTACACGTCGGCACCATCCAGCCGCTCCTGAACTCGAAGCGCAAGTGCCCGCGTGCGACACCCGCGAAGCGAAATGATGCTGGTGCCATCGGTCACGTCTTTCAATAGCTGGGTAATGTCGTCAAAACCCAGGAGTATCTTGGTGCTGCCGCCATCCACTGGCGCTGTCAGCATTTCGTCTTGAGCCTCGATTCCATACGGGCTTCCGTGGCCTTTGATAATCAGCAACTTGATCGTATGGCCGTTCGTCCTGATCGTCTCCAAGTCTGCCTTGAATGCGGCGGCTGTAGCTGGCTGATAAATCCCGCCCTGAACGGTCTCAATGTAAATCTCGGACTGGTCTACAAAGCCAGTTTTTATTCCGAGAATGAATTCACCGAGGACTGCCTTGATGCCATCCGTGACCTGCACCGGAACCGCCAAGTTGTCGTTCTCTTGGAAGTATTCGATCAACGCCGACGCATCGTTGACTCGCACCGTCCCGTCACTGTCAACGGTGAAGTAGGTCGAAGGCGAGACGAGGCTGTAAGTTAGTGGGTCATTGTCGGTGTTCGTGGCCTGAAGTTGACCAACAGCCATTCCAGAAAGTTCTGAGGCTGCCCCTGGGAAGTCGTCAATCACCCAGTCCGCAGAGGTCTCCGAGTCCCATTCTGGCTCGGCATTTTCCACTTCGATGAAGGCGTATTCTTGAGAAGTCCCGCAAGAGTTCGAGACTTCATAGAGAAAGCTATCGGTCCCCGCGAAGCCCGCATCGGGCGTGTACTCAAAGGAGCCATCGGCGTTGAAGGTGATTGAACCGTGCTCTGGACCTTCCACCAGAGTCGCAAGAATCGGCCCAGTGCCGGTATCGTCGTTCTCCAGTACACCTGGGGCGGAAACCGTCAGGGTGTCGGAGTGGTCAACGTAATACAGGTCGCCCATTGCGGTTGGCGCGCACAGCACGGCCCGCATTTCCAGTTGTTCCACGCCAAGACGACGCCGGTTTGCCGAACGGGCTACGGTAGAGCGCAAGACTGTCCCCTATTGAGAAATGACGAGACGCCAAAAAAGTCGCAACGCCGTAAGCGTGGCGACAACAGCTGTTCATTGATCCTACCCATTGGCGGTGGTAGATGACCACCGGGAACCGCCGGGCATTGTGACGCGTAGGGGCAAGAAAGTCAAGCATTTCGCCAGCAAGATCTGTAATGCGCAGATAGAAATGTCCCCATAAGGCGCAGATAGAAATGTCCCCATAGACAATCACCTCCAAAGGAGGTGGTCATGGAGACATTGTCGATGAGTGGCAAGGAGCGGAGGCGGCTGGAGGTGCTGAGTCGGG
>DATKDU010000318.1:0-4219 GCA_035512595.1 Pirellulaceae bacterium | reverse complement strand
GGCTTCATGGCGTTCTTCTCCGGCTTGACCAGGTCGTAGATCGCCCCCGTGTCGTGATAGCCGGCCCCGGTCGAGTCGTCGATGGCGACTTCGATTCCATTGAAGCCGACGTCCTTGCCGGGCCGCGGCGTGAGGGGGAAGGTGCGGACGAAAATGCCGCTGTTGCACTTGGGGCTGAGCTTGAAATCGAGCGACAGGCGAAAATTGTCCCAAACTTTATTGTGGATCAGCATGTAGCCGCCGCACTTGTGGGGGTTGAGCGAGCCTTCTTCCACCGGCCGCTGGCCCGGCTTCTCGCTGCTGGTCATCCAGCCATCGAGCGATTTGCCGTCAAACAGCAGGACCCACCCCTCCGTCTTTTCTGCGTCGGTGAGCTGGTTGTCAACCGGCTCGGCGGCAAGGGCGACGTGGGTGGCGGCCGAAAGGGCAATAAGGGCGAGGAGGGATTTGGTGTTCATAATGGTTGACGGCTGTTGGCGGAGTGAAATGCGTTGATTCGGCCGGTAGTCTGAGAGACGCGGAGAGCAAAGTCAAGGATCGTTTTGTTGGCGGAGGTCACTGTTTGTTGCACAGAGGCACAAAGGCACGAAGGCACAGAGCAGCAGTGGCAAAAAAAAATAAAAATGGCTGCTCGGTTCCTCTGCGGCTCCCTGCTTCCGCGCGAACATCGATGTGGCCGATGTAGTCCAAAGACGTGGCCTCTCGCCTATTCTTTCGACGTTACAATATTCGGACTCCGAAGGAGCATTCCCATGCCCGACCTGGCCGACGGCGAATCGATCGAAGTCCAAGGCTCGTCCGGAGCGAAGTACGTCCTTAAAAACTCCGGCGGCGTTTACTCCTGCACCTGCCCGGCGTGGCGGAACCAGTCCGTCGGCATTGAGCGCCGCACTTGCAAGCACCTCCGCAAGCTTCGCGGCGATCAGGCGGAGCAGGACCGCGTCGGATCGGCACTCCCAACAAGGCCCGCCAAAAAGGAGGGGGAAGCGACCGAGCCGCCGCTGCTGCTCGCGCATACGTGGGACAACTACCTCGACCTGTCGGGCTGGTGGATGAGCGAAAAGCTCGACGGCGTGCGGGCCTACTGGGACGGCAAGCAGCTTCTCTCGCGGCAGGGGAATCTCCTGCACGCTCCGGACTGGTTCCTGGAAAGTCTGCCGGAAGTGCCGCTGGATGGCGAATTATGGCTGGGCCGCAAGTCGTTCCAAAAGACGGTCAGCATTGTCCGCCGCCAGGATAAGAGCGACCACTGGAAGCAGATCTCGTTTCTGGTCTTCGACGCGCCGGCCATGGCCGAGCCGTTCGAGCGGCGGGTCGAGTTCTTGACCGACGCCTTTGCAAAGCAGCAGCATCACCACGCGAAGCTCCATCCGCACGAGCTGTGCCGCGATCTGGAGCACCTGAAGCAAGAGTTGGCCCGCGTCGAATCACTCGGCGGCGAAGGACTGATGCTGCGGCAGCCGGGCTCGAAGTACGAGACGGGCCGCTCGTTCACGCTGCTGAAGATCAAGACCTTTCACGATGCCGAGGCCCGCGTGGTCGAGCACATCGCCGGGGCTGGGCGGCACGAAGGGCGGCTTGGCGCGCTGGGTGTTGAACTTCCGGACGGCACACGCTTCTCCGTCGGCACCGGCTTTTCCGACGCCCAGCGCGAAAACCCGCCGCCGATCGGCAGCACGATCACCTTCCGCTACCAGGAGCTATCCGACCGGGGAGTGCCGCGGTTTCCGTCGTTCGTGCGGCTGCGGAGCGATGCGGTGGCTGGGGCTGAGTCCGCGAAGCCCCGGCCGGCGAATGAGAGAGACCCTGGCCGTGGCGTCGCAAGCTCCGCCACAGCCACGAGCAGTAAAGCTGCCAGGCGCTACTTCGAGTTCGTGGAGGGCAAGTCCTCGAAATTCTGGGAAATCTCACAAGCGGGCCGCGAAGTGACCGTCCGCTACGGCCGCATCGGGACTGATGGCCAGACGCAGACCAAGTCCTTCGCCGACGAAGCCGCGGCACAAAGGCACGCAGAGAAGTTGATTGGAGAGAAGATTGAGAAGGGGTATGCGGAGAAGTAGGTCCCGCTTGCCGAGCGGGACCTCGGCACGCCGCCGATCGTCACTCAACGTCCCGCCGGGCACATTGTGCTTTCTCACGACAACACCCAACATTATCCAATGCCGACGCGCGCTTGCCACTTGGCGGCTTACTGCTCGTTCGGTTCAGCTCCGCCGCGCGACGACGCGATCAACTCACCCGCCCCTTGCACCAGCAGTTCCTCGGCCACCTGCTCCCCAACACGGACTGCATCTTCGGGCTGACCGGCTCCATCCGCACTGATCCTCCGCTTACCGTCGCCGCTGAGGACTACAGCCTCGAGCTTCAGCACGGCTTCTTCCACCCGACCCAGTGCGCCGACGGGCGCCAGGCAGCCGCCGCGCAGCGCATGGAGCATGGTCCGTTCGGCCAGGACGGCCGCGTGGGCCTGTGGATCATCGAGCGGTTCCACCAACGTGCGGGCGACCGAATCGTCTTCTCGCGTCTCCAGCCCCAGCGCCCCCTGGCCGATTGCCGGGAGCATGATGTTCCGCGGCAGGATGAACGTCATGCGGTCCGCAAACCCCAGCCGCGTGAGCCCTGCCGCGGCGAGGACGATCGCGTCGTACTCCCCGTCGTCCAGCTTCTTCAGCCGCGTATCCACATTGCCGCGGATGTCCAGAATCGTCAGATCGGGGCGCACGAAGAGAAGCTGCGCCTTGCGGCGCAAGCTGCCGGTGCCGACGCGGGCGCCGGGTGGCAAATGATCGAGCGAGCCGAACCTGGCGGAGACCAGCACGTCCGCCGTCGTTTCCCGCGGCGGAACGGCGGCCAGACAGAGTCCCGCGACCGGCTCCGTGGGCAGATCCTTCAGACTATGGACCGCCAGGTCGATTTCACGCGCGAGGAGCGCCCGCTGAATCTCCTTGGTGAACAGTCCCTGGCCGCCGATCTGCCCGAGCGGACCTGCCTTGACATCTCCTTGCGTCGAGATGTGAACCATCTCGACTTCCACGCCCCGCTCGCCCAGGCGCGCCGCGACCCACTGGGCTTGCCAGCGGGCAAGCGGGCTGGCGCGAGTGCCGAGACGCAGGCGAGGGACAGACATAGGTTGGGTAGCCGAACTCGTCCGAGTTCGGATTTGGGGCCGGCATCCGAACTCTCACGAGTTCGGCTACAGCAACTGGTACTCCTGAGAATATCCCCACGTGGTCACATCGGCGAGTGGCTTGTCTAAGTTCCCGCCCGTGCCACGGCGGCCGCGAACACCCGCTCCGCACCCGCGCGCTTCAGGATCCGCGCCACCTCGTCGCACGTCGCCGCGGTGGTAATCACGTCATCCACCACGAGAATCGTCGCACCCTTGATGTCGCAGGCCGATGAGACGGCATACGCACCGCGGACATTCTCCCGCCGCTCGCTGACCGGGAGCGTGCTCTGCCTTTCAGTCAGCCGGCGGCAGCGGACGAGGCTCTTGGCGAGCGGAATCGACAATCGGCGGGATAGCATCTCCGCCAGCGTCTCCGCCGCGCTCGTGCCACGCACCAGCCGCCGCCACCAGTGCATCGGCACCGGCACGATCCAGTCCGGCCGGGCCGGCAGCGGCATTTGCTCGATCCGCTCTGCCAGAAGCCTCCCCAGCGTCGTCGCCAGCGGTTCGTACCAGACGTGCTTGATCTTGAGCACCGCCTGCCGCATGTCGCCCTGGTACGAGCCCAGGACGCGGGCCTCGGCAAACGCGGGTGGCGACTGCCGGCAGGTGGCGCAGCGACCGTCCGCCGCGGCGACCGAAGGCGCCGGCAATGCACAAGCCGGGCAGCGGATCACCGCCGAATCAAGGTTCTCGCGGCACTGGGCACAGAGCAGCAGCTCCCCCGGAGCAAGCTCGAACTCATCGGCACAGAAGACACACTGCGGCGGAAAGAGCAGGTTGGTGACCGCATCGCGGACGCGGACCCAGCAGCGGACCTCGGTTCGCGGCGGCCGTGAGCGGGCCAATGCCGCGGGGCGCGGGGCGGGCTGGCGAGCAGGTGCTAGCGTCGTGCGGCTCACGTTCGTCTTGACCCCCATGAACGGTGGGTTCTATGGTATCGCATCTCGTAGAACAGGTTTGTAACCTGTCCAAATTCTCGATCGGGACAGGTTAAAAACCTGTCCGACGTATGCACTTCCCCTGGCTATTTCCGCGGCACCTGGTCAT
>DATKDU010000317.1:0-5560 GCA_035512595.1 Pirellulaceae bacterium | reverse complement strand
GCAGGGTGCGCACGAGCTTGGCGATGTAGAAGATGACCTCCTCATGGATGAACACCTCCGACTCGACCGCCTGTCGCAGGCCCCGGAACTGTGCCAGGCTCACGACCGGCTTCAAGGTCTCCGTGGGATCGTCCTTCTTCCAGAACACGCGACGCGCCAGGATCTCGCCCTCGTGCTGGAGCGTGTCCGGATAGCCCGTGGAAAGACGCAGGATGAAGCGGTCCATCTGCGCCTCGGGAAGCGGATAGGTCCCCTCCTGCTCGATCGGGTTCTGCGTCGCCAGGACGAAAAACGGCTCCGGCAGCACATGCCGCTGGCCGCCGGCCGTGACCTGGTGCTCCTGCATCGCCTCCAGGAGTGCCGCCTGCGTCTTGGGGGGCGTGCGGTTGATCTCATCGGCCAGGATCACGTTGGCAAAGACCGGCCCGGGGATGAAGCGAAACTCGCGCGTGCCGGTGGACCGATCCTCTTGAATGACCTCCGTCCCCGTGATATCCGACGGCATCAAGTCGGGGGTGAACTGAATCCGGCTGAACTTCAGGGCCAGCGCGTCCGCCACCGTCCGAATCGTCAGCGTCTTGGCCAGCCCTGGCACTCCCACCAGCAAACAATGCCCGCGGGCAAACATGGCCACGAGCAGCTCTTTGATCACCTGCTTCTGCCCGACGATGACCTTGCCGAGCTCATGCGTGAGCTGCTGGTAAGCCTCGTTGAGGCGATGTACGGCTTGGATGTCGGGTTCGGTGGACATTTGGCAAGCGGGTCGGCGTAAGCCCCCTGGGTGATTTGTGGAATCGAGTTGCGTCGGCGAGCGGGGGGCGTCAGCCCCCTGATGGCGCTCCAATGGACTCATTCTACGGACTGTTGCGGGTGATTGTTAGGCATACATCTGGCTGCTCAGACGAGACTGGACGCATCTCCTAAGTCCGCTTGAACCGCTTGTCGAGCTCCTCGCGGGAAAAGACCAGCGACGTCGGGCGGCCGTGGGGGCAGTGGTGCGTGTCGGCAAACAGGTGCCGCTGTTCGAGCAGGGCGGTGATCTCTTCGGGGGCGAGGCGGTCCCCCGCTTTGATGGCCGCTTTGCAGGCGATCATGTGGAGCAACTCGTCCAAGAGGTCGCGGCGTTCCAGGGCCTTGCTGCCGGAGAGCATCTCGTCGATCAGTTCCTTGAGCATCTCGCCGGGGCTGATGCTGGCGAGCATCGCCGGGTAGCTCGACACCAGGATCGTGTCGCCGCCAAAGGGCTCGATCTCAATGCCGAGCTGCGCCAACGTCTCGCGGGCTTCGAGAGCGACGGCCAGCTCCGCCGGCGGCAGCGACACCGGCTCGGGGATCAGCAGCCGCTGCGATTCCAGCGTACCGCCGGTGACGCGGCTGCGCAGTTGCTCGTACAGCACCCGCTCGTGCAGCGCATGCTGGTCGATGACCACCATGCCGACGTCGTTCTGCGTCACCAAATACCGATTGTGAATCTGAAAGCCAAGGTGCGACAAGCTGGGCGCAGCTTGCCACTGCGTCGGAGCAGCCGGCGGCCGCAAGTGCGGAACGTGCGTCGCCGGCCCAGGAGCGTCAGCGACGGCGTGCTCCCGCGGGCTCGTCGGCAGCGGCACCGAGCGGTCGATCCGATTCAGCCGCAGCATCTGATCCGGCGGCGGATCGAACCGCAGCTCGAGCGCCCCTTGCTCGTCCTCGACGGTCACGGCCGAAACCGGCTCGGTCGGCGCAGCGGTTGGCGACGCAATGGCCCCCTTGGCCCATTCGACGAGCGCCCGCCGATGCTCCTCGGCGGCACGCGGGTCATGAGCCGCCGCCGATTCCTCCGCGTCGCCGGAAGGCTGCCGCACACGCGCCGTCAAATCGGTCGTGAGGAACTTCTTCCGCAGCGTCCCCAAGAGCAGCGAGTAGATCCGCCCGCTGTCGGCAAACCGCACCTCCAGCTTGGTCGGATGGACGTTGACATCGACCGCGTCCTTGGGCATGTCGATCCGCAGAAAGCCGATCGGGTAGCGGCCGCTGAGCAAGAGGCCGCGGTACGCCTCCCCCAGAGCGTGCTGCAGCGAGCGGTCGCGGATGTGCCGACCGTTGAGGAACAGGTACTGCATCCGGTTGTTGCCGCGGCTTTGCGCGGGGTCGGCGGCAAAGCCCCAAATGCGAACCTGGCCGTCGCTGTTATCCACGGGAATCAGCGCGGCCTCCAAATCGCGGCCGAAGAACGCGGCAATCCGCTCCCGCCACGAATCACTCGGCGGCAGATCAAACACCAGCCGCTCGTTGTGCCGCAGCGTGAAGTGTAGATCGGGATGCACCAGGGCGATCCGCGTGAAGGCCTCGCTGGCATGGCCGAACTCGGTCTGCACAGCCCGCATGAACTTGCGGCGGACCGGCGTGTTGAAGAACAGGTTGCGAATTTCCAGGATCGTGCCGACCGGAGTGCCGCTGGGGCGCACGTCGCTGCGCCGGCCCCCATCGACTTCGATCTCGGCCCCTTCGTCGCTGCCGGCAGCGCGGCTCTTGAGCTTGAGCTGGCTGACCTCGGCAATCGACGCCAGCGCCTCGCCGCGGAAGCCGAACGTGCCCACGCGGAACAGATCGTCCGCATCGGCGATCTTGCTCGTGGCGTGGCTGGCCACGGCCAGCTCGAGCTGCATGGGGTCGATGCCGCAGCCGTCGTCGGCGACGCGGATCAGGTCCATGCCGCCGGCCGCGAGCGTCACGTCGATTCGCTGCGCCCCGGCATCGACAGCGTTTTCGAGCAGCTCCTTGACGACGCTCGCCGGCCGCTCGATGACCTCCCCCGCGGCAATCTTATTGACGACGCTCGGCGGCAATTGGCGAATTTCGGGCATAGTGCATCCTGCGACTAATGGCGAGCGGGGGGCGTCAGCCCCCTGATATCCCGCCCACGACTCGTTTCCTCTCAAAATCCGCCGGATTGCTCCCCAGCTCTCCCGCGAAATCCGGATGAATCCAAACAACAAGGGCTCCTGGCTGATCCCGCGCATACCTAGCCGCCGCAAGAATGTCTGAATCCGTCTTCAACTTACGCTTGGACCCACTTTCGGTCCACCAAGTCTCGCTTACCGGCTTCCCCCATCCACGATTGAGTTTGCGGCTGGCGTACGCCTTGAAGTCACGGAGTATCGTCTCGGGGTCCGGGTCGCCCGGCACTCCCACGACAATATGTGCGTGGTTGCACATGACGGCATCGGCGACAATCAGCCATTTTCGATGCTCTGCCGTCTCGTGAAACTGATCGTGAACGGCGTCGGCTTGCTCGAGCACAAGGTAGATCGGCGGACACGGCAGATTGCGAAGAACGTGCTCTCGAAGTCGCGGCATGTTGGCGTCGTAGGGAGTGCCCGCGATGTTATGCCTGACTTCGGGACCGGGGCCAATCCGCACAGGACTGACGAAGCCGCGCTCGTCGCCCGGCAACCACGTTCCGTAAGTCGTCCACGTGAGAAACCAGAAGCGGTCGCAGTGGGGCTTGGCGGGCATGGCTTCGTAATTCGCACGGATTGGCGAGCGGGGGGCGTCAGCCCCCTGATGGCGCCTTGGCGGGCATGGCTTCGTAATTCGCACGGCAAATGGTTGGACGGACTAACAGACTACCAGTATCGATTGGCGAGCGGGGGGCGTCAGCCCCCTGATGGCGCTGCGGACGACTCGCGGCCATCCACACCGCTGGTTCCGGGTTGCACTATCAGGGGGCTGACGCCCCCCGCTCGCCAAAATTATCAGGGGGCTTACGCCCCCCGCTCGCCGATTTGTCCCCGCTCGCCTTGTTGGTATTTTTCCAGCTTCCGATACAGCGTCCGCGCTCCGATGTCCAGGATCTTGGCCGCTTCTTCGCGATTGCCGCTGGTCATCTTCAGCGTTTCCTCGATCGCCCACCGCTCGATCTCGTCCATCGTGCGGCCGACCAGGTGTACCGGGCCGCTCCCTTCCACGGCGACGGCCGCCGACTCTTCGACGTCCGCCAGCTCGGGCGGCAGATCATCGACGTCGAGAATCCCGTCGTGGTCGAGGACGACCATCGTCTCGATGGCGTTCTTGAGCTGCCGCACGTTGCCCGGCCAGTCGTAACTATACAGCCGGCGGGTCACGACCGGCGAAATCCCGCGGATCGTTTTGTGGTGCCGGCGGATGAACTGCTTGCGGAAATGATCGGTCAGCGGCACGATGTCGTCCCGCCGCTCGCGGAGGGCCGGCAGATGAATGCTGACGATCTTCAGCCGGTAGTACAGGTCGTTGCGGAATTTTCCGGCGGCAATGTGGTCTTCCAGGTTGCGGTTCGTCGCCGACAAGACGCGGATGTTGACCTTGACCGGCTTGTTGTCGCCGACGCGAATCACCTGCTGGTCCTCCAGCACGCGCAGCAGCTTGGCCTGCGTGGCCAGCGGCATATCGCCGATCTCATCGAGGAACAAGGTGCCGCCGTTGGCGTACTCGAAAGCGCCCATCCGGTCTTGCAGGGCGTCGGTATAGGCCCCCTTCACGTGGCCGAACAGCTCGCTCTCGACGAGGTTCTCGGCGACCGCGGCACAGTTCAGCGGCACCAGGCGTTTTCCCTTGCGGGGGCTGTTCTGGTGGATCGCCTGGGCGACGAGCTCCTTGCCGGTGCCGTTCTCGCCGGTGATCAGGACGCCGGCATCGGTCGGCGCGATCCGCTTGAGCCGCTCGATGACGGCCTTCATCTTCTCGCTGGCGTAGACGAAGCCTTCGAAGCCGAACTTCTCATCCAGCCGCTGGTTCAGCTCGACGTTCTGCCGGCGGAGCTTGACGGCGTCGGCGGCTTTTTCGACGACGGCCCGCAGCCGATTGGGCGAGATCGGCTTTTCCAGGAAGTTGAACGCCCCGAGCTGCATCGCCTCGACCGCTTTGGAGACCGTGGCGTGCCCGGTGACGAGGATCACCTCGGCCTCGGGGAGGGCGTGGCGTGCGCGGCCGAGAACCTCCATGCCGTCCACGTCGTTCATCACCAGGTCGGAGACGACGATGTCGAACGTGTCGTGCTCGATGCGGCGGGCCCCTTCCGGGCCGCTGGTGGCGACGAGGCACTGGTAGCCGACCTTGGCCAGGGTCTCTTCCATCGCCCGGGCCAGGGCCTCGTCGTTGTCCACGATCAGCACCCGCAAGGGAGCAGTCGTAGCTTCGGTCGCAGTGTCGGGAACTTCATCAGCCATGAGGCGATATTAGCGAAACGAGGGGCAGGGAGGGAGGCGGGGGAAGGGTTCAGGGTTCAGGGTTCAGGGTTTGTGCTTTGCGATAGGTGGTACTCGGTACTCATCAGTACTCAGTACTCAGTACGCTGACTCCTGACTCCTGTCCCCTGTCCCCTGTCCCCTGTCCCCTGTCCCCAGTCCCCTGACTCCTGAACCCTGAACCCTGAACCCTGAACCCCTAGCCCCTGGCCCCTGGCCCCTACTTCCTCGGCTTCGCCTTGAACGTTTCCCAGATCGACTCGCCCCACGGCGGCGTGGTGTGGCACAGCTCGCGGAGGAAGAGCAGGCCGCGTTGGACGAGGCCGCAACTGCCGAGATGCTTGCCGGTGTAGATC
>DATKDU010000316.1:0-21954 GCA_035512595.1 Pirellulaceae bacterium | reverse complement strand
CTTCCATGACACGCGTCCTTTTGTAAGAGAATCCGTTCTCCAACCAACCACATCCCACGCAGCTTACCAAACAATTCCCAGATTCTCCTATTGACCTTTTTCCTCCGTCGCCAACCAACGCAAAAGCTGGGATGCACCCGCTCTTTCCCCCCGCACTCAAGCGCACTTGCTCGCGCGGCCCGGTTTTCGTAATGTCCGCCCCGCTCATCTACCACCTTCATCTTCAGCGGCGCGCACCTCCGCGGCTGCCAGCGTCATGTCGCGCCTCTCACGATATCAGGACCTCGTCCTCCCGCTGGGGCTCGTCTCCAGCGTGCTGGTCATCCTGGTCCCGTTGCCGGCATTCGTGCTGGACATGCTGCTAGCGGCCAACGTCACCCTGTCGGTGATCGTGCTGCTGACGACGATTTACGTCCGCACGCCGCTGGAGTTCAGCGTTTTTCCTTCGCTGCTGTTGGCCACAACGCTGATGCGGCTGGTGCTCAACGTCGCTTCCACGCGGCTGATCCTGACCCGCGGCTCGGAAGGGCTCGACGCGGCCGGCCATGTCATTCGCGCCTTCGGAGAGTTCGTCGCCGGCGATCAAATCGTCGTCGGCATCATCATCTTTGTGATCATTGTCGTGATCCAGTTCGTGGTCATCACCAAGGGCGCCACGCGGATCAGCGAAGTGGCCGCCCGTTTCGCGCTCGACGGCATGCCCGGCCGGCAAATGGCGATCGACGCCGACCTGAATGCCGGCATCATCGACGACAAGGAAGCGCAGCGCCGCCGCGACGAGATCACGCAGCAGGCTGACTTCTTTGGTGCTATGGATGGTGCCAGCAAGTTCGTCCGCGGCGATGCGATCGCCGGCATCATCATCACGCTCGTGAACGTCATCGGTGGATTTGTCATCGGCGTGTATCAGCAAGGGATGGGCTTTGGCGAGGCCGCCGAGGTCTTCACGAAGCTGACGATCGGCGACGGCCTGGTCAGCCAAATTCCGGCATTTCTCGTGTCGCTGGCAGCCGGCTTGATCACCACCCGCAGCAGCCAGAAGTCCGATCTGCCCAAGCAGTTCATGCAGCAGATTTTCAGCAACCCGCGGGCGCTGGTGGTTGCCGCAGGATTTCTGTGCATTCTCGTGCTGACCAATCTGCCGAAGGTGCCGCTGTTGGCCCTCGGGGCGGGCTGCGGGAGCCTGGCCCTGCTGCTCACGCGGAGCAAAAAGGCCGAGGACGACAAGCAGACTGCCAAAACCAAGGCGGAAGAACTGGCGAAGAAGCCGGCCGAGGAGCGGATCGAGGACTATCTGGCCATCGACCCGATGGAGATTGAGATCGGTGCGGGGCTCGTCAAGCTGGCGAGCCCGAAATACGGCGGCGACCTTTTGCCGCGGATCACAGGCGTGCGGCAGTCGGTCGCTGCCGACACAGGCATCATCCTGCCCAAGGTCCGCATCCGCGACAACATCCGCCTGGGAGAAAACGAGTACCGGATCAAGATCGCGAACAATCCCGTTACGCAGGGTGAAGTGCTCCCCGGCAAGCTGCTGGCGATCGACTCCGGCATGACCAGCGGCAAGATTCCGGGCATCGAGACTCGCGACCCGGCTTTTCAGCAGGCGGCGGTGTGGATCGACACAGGGATGGCCGATCGGGCGGCGATGCTCGGCTACACGGCGGTGGAGCCAACCGCCGTGCTGGCGACGCATCTCCAGGAGATTGTCCGCCGCCATGCCGACGAGCTGCTGACGCGCGATGCGGCCAAGCACTTGATCGACGAGCTCAAAAAAACGACGCCGGCCGTGGTGGATGAGCTGATTCCCCAGCCGATGAAGCTCGCCGAGGTGCAGCAGGTCCTGCAAATGCTCCTCCGCGAAGAGGTGCCGATCCGGCAGCTCGGCCTGATTCTGGAAACGCTCGGCGATTATGCCGGCAAGACCAAGGACCTGGTGCTGCTCACCGAATATGTGCGGCATCGTTTGGCCCGAACGATCTGCACCCGCTATCGCGATGCTGAGGCGCGGCTGTTTGTGCTGACGCTCGACCCGGCGCTGGAAGACAAGATCCAGTCGGGAATCGAGCACACGGAGCGCGGGCTCTTTGTCCGCACGCCGCCGGCGACGGTGGAGAAGATCTGCGACGCGATTGCCGGCGAGCTGCCCAAGCTGATGCGGCAAGGGAAAAAGCCGATCGTGCTCGTCAGCCCGACGCTGCGAGCGGGGCTAAAGCAGCTCACCGGCGGCAATTTGCCGCGGCTCGTCGTGCTGTCGTTCAATGAGATCACGCGGGACACAAAGGTGGAGATCGTGGGAATTGTGAATGAGGGATAGGAGAGGGTTCAGGGTTCAGGGTTCAGGGTCCAGGGATCAGGGATTGGGTACCGAGTTAAGTACTAAGAACTAAGTTCCGAGTTCCGAGAATCGCCATATACAACACACAAAACACCACTCACCACTCACCACTCACCACTCACCACTCACCACTCACCACTCACCACTCACCACTCACCACTCACCACTCACCACTCACCCCATGGACCTTCGCACCTATCGCGCCAAATCGCTCGCCGAGGCATTACGCCTCGTGCGCGAGGATCTTGGTCCCGAGGCGTCGGTCCTGCACACGCGCCAGGTCGGCAGTGCGGCGTGGCGGTGGCTGATCGGCGGGGAAGAGATCGAAGTGACCGCGTCCAGTGAAGTGCAAGCACCGGCAATTCTAAAAAACACGTCGCGGGGATCTCCGCGTGCCGATCTGCTCGACTTTCGCGCTCAATTTCGCCGTCACTTGTTTCATCAGCAAGCCCCCGGCGTGCCTTCGGTGGAAGAATTGGCGTCCCACGCGCCGCACCTGGCCAGCGACGGCTTGCCCGTGCTGCTGGAGCGCCTCGGAAAGTCGCTCATGCGGCAGCAACTGCCGGCCGAAGCTGCGGGCAATCTGATTGCCGAGTTGCAAGACGCGGCCGCGCAGCAGGGGCTCGTCCGTTATCGCCAGCTTTGTCAGCGGCTGCTCGGCGTGATTGCCGGCCGGCTGGCGGTGCGCGGACCGATTCGCCTCTTGCCGGCGTCGCGGCGGATTGTCGCGCTGGTCGGCCCGACGGGGGTCGGCAAAACGACAACCGCAGCCAAGCTTGCCGCTCATTTTCACTTGCGCGAGCAACAGCGCGTGGGGCTCCTCACGGCCGAGAGTTTTCGGATTGCCGCTGATACGCAACTTCAGGCTTATGCCGAGATCATGAATCTGCCGATGGAAGCGGTCGCCACGCCCGGCGAGATTCCACCGGCACTCGACCGTCTGGCCGACGTGGACTTGGTGCTGGTTGACACAGCCGGCCGCAGCCCGCGCGACGCAGCGCAGATGCGACAACTAGCCGAAGTGCTCGATCAAGCCCGGCCCGATGAAATCCATCTTGTGTTGTCCAGCGCGTCGGCGGCTGCCAATGCTAACAATGCTGCCGAGTCCTTCGCCCGGGTGGGGGCCACTTCCATGATCCTGACGAAGCTCGATGAAGTGACCGCACTGGGGGGGCTGTGGCCGCTCGTGTGCAATCGGTCGCTGCCGATCGGCTACCTCGCCTCTGGACAAACCGTGCCGCACGATCTCCAGCCGGCTAGTCGGCAGGAGCTGGCGGAATTGATTGCCGGCAGTGCAATTGCCGACGGCGCAAACGGACCGCCCGATATCGCGTAACGACCGAACCTCCTAGATGACCGATCAGGCCGCTTCCCTAAGAACGATGATGAATCGCGTCCATCGCCCCGATATTCCGCCTCCTCCCCGCACCATCGCCATTGCCGGCGGACGCAGCGGCGTCGGCATCACGTCGATCAGCGTCAACCTGGCGATCGCCATGGCACAGCAAGGACAGCGGACGGTGATTGTGGACGCCGACTTGATCCGGGCTAATGTGGCGGCAATGTGCGGCGTGACACCCGTCAGCACCATTGCCGATGTGCTGGCTGCCAAACGGGGCATTCACGAAGTGCTCGAGCGCGGCCCTGGCGGCATTCAACTTGTCGCCGGGTCGAACAGCCCGCAATGCCGCTCGCTGTGCAGCGAGCGGGCCATCGGTCGGTTGATCGACCAGATTCGAGCGCTCGGCCGGCACACGGATGCGGTCGTGATCGACATCGGCAGCAGCCCCACCGACCTGATGTGCCGGCTGTGGCAAGCCGCCGACCGCGTGCTGGTGACGACGACCGCGGACAGCGTCGCGGTCATGGACTCCTATGCATTGATTAAGTCAGTGGCCGTCGCCGACGAAGAGCGCCGCCCGTTGGCGCTGGTCGTCAATCAGGCGGAGAGTGAATTGCTGGCCCTCGACATTTTCGGCCGGATGGATTGCTCCTGCCGGCGTTTTTTAGGGCTGGGGATCGAGCTGTGCGGCTGGCTGCCGATGGTCGGCCGCCAGTCGGGAGGAACGACGATTCCCTGGGTGCTCAGGCAGCCACTTCCGCCGATCGCAGCGCTCTTCGAGCGGATGGCGGGCCAACTGCTGAGCGGCCAGGACGACCCCGTGTACGAGGCGGCATGAGGAATACTTACCGCCGACGCGTCATGCCCACTGTTCGCAACTCAACACGAGTCAGAGAAATTGTGAAGTTCGCTTCAACTCATCTCCGCAGTACAGCCGATAACGAAGCGGCGCTAGAGCGCCTGTTCACGTTAAGCTGCATAGTCTGCGTAAAGATTGAGGGCGAGGCACGGAATGGCAAAGGCGTACGCAGGAGTGCTGGGATCGCTGGCGTGCGGAATGATTCTCGCACGCGGTCTGCTCGCAGGAAGCGGTCCGGAAAGCACGATCGCGTTGGGGTGTGCGGCACTGTTTGGTTTCGCCGCTCTGGGATGGATCGCCGGGCAGCTTGCCGAGCGGTTTGTCGAAGAGTCGGTGCGAGCCCGCTTCCAGGCGGCACTCCAGTCCTTAGGCGGGGAACCGAAGAAACCCAAGACGGCAGCTACGTGACCAGTGGGAATCGGCAGTTCGGGCGCACTTGAACTGCCGACGGCTCGGATGGAATCGGCCGGGTAACGCAAAGCATCACGGAGGATGGAATGGCGACGGCAACCTCAGTTGCTCCCGTTTACGAAATCGAAGAAGTCTGGAAGCGCTACAAGGCAGATCCGACGAACAAGGAACTGCGCAATGCCCTGGTCGAAAATTACCTGCCGCTGGTGAAGTACAACGGCGAGCGCATCTGGGCGCGGCTCCCCGAGGGAGTCGAGCTGGATGATCTGGTTTCCGCCGGCATCTTCGGCCTGATGGACGCCATCGACGCGTTCGACATGTCGCGCGGCGTCAAGTTCGAGACGTATTGCGTGCCGCGCATCCGCGGGGCCATGCTCGACGAGCTGCGTACGATGGACTGGGTGCCGCGGCTGGTGCGGAGCAAGGCCAGCAAGCTCAACGAAGCGACCAAAATGCTCGAAGCGCGGCTCGGCCGCCATCCGACGAGTGCCGAGCTGGCGGTGCAGATGGAAATGCCCGTCGCAGAGCTGGAAAAGATGCAGCTCGAGGCCAGTGCGGTCAACCTGATCAGCCTCAACAAGAAGTGGTACGAGACCGACAGCTACAAGGACGTCCGCGAGATCGACATCCTCGAGGATAAAAAAGGGGAAGACCCTACCCGCCGCATCCAGAAGAACGACCTGATGCGCCTGGTCACCAAGGGGCTCAACCGCAACGAGCGGCTGATCATCATCCTCTACTACTACGAAGAGCTGACGATGAAGGAGATCGGCGCGACGCTCGATCTGTCCGAAAGCCGCGTCAGCCAGATGCACTCGTCGATCGTGGCCCGACTTCAAGGGCAGCTCGCCCGCCGCAGGCCGGAGTTTGGGACCTAGGCCGACGCGCGGAAAGACCTGTACGTAGGACGGTCCTTCCGGGCCGTCCTGGTCGGCCCAGAAGGGCCGACCTACGTCGGCAGCTTTCGACGAGGCCCAACCGTGTCCGACTCCTCGCACCACGATCTGCGTTACTTCACCCGCCGGCTCAAGCGGCATCCGCTTTTGCGAACGGCGCTGGTTTGGACGCAGAGCGCCATCGGCTATTTGCCCTCCCTCGCGCGGCTGGCGACACAGGAGCTGCGGCAGTTGCCTTCGCTGGTGATCGTCGGGGCACAAAAGGCGGGGACGACCCAGCTCTACACGCATCTGCTCAAGCATCCGCGGCTGTTTGGCGCCTGCCAGAAGGAGCTTGAATACTTCTCCAAGCATCACCGGCGTCCGCTCGCCTGGTACCGCTCGCAGTTCCCGCTAGCGTGGCGCGTGTCGGCAGTCGGCGGGCACTCGGTCGATGCCTCGCCGTCGTACCTCTGCGTGCCGGCAGCCTTGCACCGGCTGCATACCGCACTGCCGCAAGCTCGCGTCATCGCCATCCTCCGCGATCCGGTGTCGCGGGCCTTCTCCGGGTACCAGCATTCCAAGACGCGGCATCGGGACAAGCGGACGTTTGCCGACGCGGTCGAGGCGGAGCTTTGGGAGAGCGTCTATCGCCCCCGCTTAGGCGCCGCACTGGCGGCCGACGCTCCCACCATGCGGCGTTATGTGGCCCGAGGCTATTACGCCCTGCAGCTCGAACTGCTGCTGCACCTCTATCCCCGCGAGCAGACGCTGATTCTCGATAGCGCCGACCTCTTCCGGGACACGAATGCCGCGTGCCAATGGGTGTTTCAGTTTCTGGGAGTGGAGTCTTGTAACGTGCAACCGGAAAAGATCTACAACCGCGGCTACTATGAAGAGAAGATCGATCCGCTAGTAGCAGAGCGGCTGCGGGAGCATTACCGGCCGTATGACGAGCTGCTGGCCCATCTCCTCGGCCGGCGGTTCAGTTGGATGAAGGGCGCCTCCCAAGCAGCCGCGGCGTAGCCAACCTTCGGGTTCACGCATAAAACCTGACGCTCCACCTGGCTGGCGTGCGGGCGGCAGGCGAGGGGAGCCGATGCCGCAAAATCAACGGCACCCCAGTGCCGTCAGCGTGAATGGTGGAAAATCGCCTCCTCCCGGGCGACGATGTCTACGAGCAGCGTCCGCAACGCCGCTCACTCCCCCCGCCCCCCCTCGCTCGTCTATATTGACGGCAGTTTCCCCATCAGGCGGCCATTCTGCCAAGGCGCGGCCCGAGCCTATGTACATTCTCGAAAACCCGGTGATGCAGCGGGAGCTGCTGGTCAACCTGCGGATGACCCGCGGGTTCATTTTGCTGCTGGTGTACCAGCTCCTGCTGGGGGTCGTGGTCTATTTCGCCTGGCCGACCACGGCGCGGGTCGATGTGTCGGCCAACTCCGCCTCGACGCAGCAGACCCGGGAGCTGGTGGACCTGTTTTTCATCGGCCAGTACGTGCTGACCAGCATGATGGCCCCCGCCTTTGCCGCCGGGTCGATCACCGGCGAGAAGGAGCGCAAGACGTATGAAATGCTGCTGGCCAGCCCGCTCAAGCCGTCGGCCATCGTGCTGGGCAAGCTGTTCGCGTCGCTGACGCCGCTGGCGGTCCTGGTCTTCAGCTCGCTGCCAATCGTCATGCTCTGCCTGCCGCTGGGAGGGGTGCATCCCTACGAGCTGCTGGGCGCATACCTGGGGCTGATCCTGTCGGTGATCACGTTCGGGATGATCAGCGTGGCGTCGAGCGCGTACTTTTCCCGCACCAGCGCGTCGCTGGTCGTGTCGTACCTGCCGATTTTGGTGCTGGCGATTTTGGGGATCATGTTCTGGAAGCTGCTGGCGGAGATGGGGTCGCTGCGGCTGTTCTTGACGCTGACCGTATTGCCGGCGATTTCGATCGCCCTGTGCGTGGCCCTGTTCGTGAACACCAGCGTGCTGCTCCTGCACCCGCCGGACGTCGGCAGCGAAGGGAAGGACGTCATCGACCTGGACCAGGAAGCGCAGCAGGCGGTGGGGCTGGTGATTCAGCCCGATCAGTTCCCCGACATGCTCTTCGCCCCGCCGAAGCGGACCGACCTGATGGCGGACGACGCCAACCCGGTCTACGACAAGGAGATTCGCAGCGAGATCTTCAGTCAGGGGACGCTCATGCTGCGGCTGGTGATCCAGGTGAGCATGGTCCTGGCGATCCCCTTCATGGCGGTCTGCCTGTACATCTATCCGCAGTACGCGCCGTGGTACATCGGCTACGTGGTGATGTTCAACATGCTGGTCGGCCCGGTCTTCTCGGCCGGCAGCGTGACCAGCGAGCGGGAGCGGGAAACGCTCGATCTGTTGCTGACCACGATCATCACGCCGTGGCAAATTCTGTGGGGCAAGCTGATTGCCGGCCTGCGGATTTCCAGCGTGCTCACCTTGTTCTTGGTGTGGCCCGTGCTGCTGGCCTGCGTGATGGTGTCGCTCTACTGGAACAACCTGGTGAGCGTGCTGGGATATCTGCTGATCGTGCTGCTCACCTGCTGCACGACCGCCATGCTGGCCCTGTTCTGCTCGGTGATCGTCAAGAAGACGTCGATCGCCCTGATGTCGTCGTACCTGGCGGTGATCGTCCTGTTTTGCGCCCCGCTGGCGATCAGCTTCTTCTTCGGCAGCGTCTATCAGGGGTATCGCGATCTGACCGGCGCGGACGGCGGACCGAATCCGGCCACGATCCTGGCCGAGCAGCTTTCCTTCACCAGCCCCTTCGCGGCGGCATTCGCCCTGCCGCTGGACACGGGGGTCACCGGCGACACGGCGGCCCAGGAGTTAGCCGCCGCCGGCAATTGGCCGCTGTTTTTCTCCTACGTCGTGTTCACCGTCCTGCTCAACCTGGGCCTCCTGGCCGCCATGATCTGGCTCTTCCGCTCGCGGTGGAGAGTGGCGACGTGAATTGAAACTGCCGGCCGAGATCCACAGAGAGAGGGAATACAACTTGCCGCGCCCTGCGGGCTTGTGCCATAGGGAAGCGTTGGCCGCAGACGCGCGCACTGAAGCACACTGGTGGTGCCAGTTCTAAGTGCGGCGGGGTCCATGAATCTGGCCTTCATTGCGGAAGGCACAGTTTCCCGAATTCCGCCCCCGACGGACGAAAACAGGGCTCGGCCGTGGGCTCTGTAGGAGTATATTCGTACGCAGCAGCGAACGGCATGATTCTTGCTTAGGAGTCCGCGAATTGCGCGCCCAGGAAACAGGCCGATGGGCAGTGACCGGAGCATGACGATGGATCCCAAACTACTCGATTTCATCGCGCATGCGCGGCAAAAGGGGATGGACCACGGCACGATCCGGGTCATGCTCCTATCCGCCGGCTGGAAGGAGCGGGACGTCGCTCGTGGGCTCGCGGAACAAGGGCTCGACATGCCGGTTCCTGAACCCCCCAGTTCAGGAGGAGCGCGGGAAGCGTTTCAGTATCTGATGGTCTTTAGCGCCCTGTACGTGTCGGTGGTCAACGTCATCCTGATCCTCTTCCACTTCCTCGATGATTGGTTTCCCGATCCGGCGCACGAGGCGACCTCTTACTCCTATTTCGGCTCCTATCGGGAGAACAGCATTCGCTGGTCGCTGGCGATGTTGATGGTGGCGACACCCTTGTTCTATGGCTTTGCGTATTGGATTGGCCGGGAAATTCGGCGTGTTCCGGACCGTTCCAAAAGTCCAATTCGACGCTGGCTGACCTACCTCACCCTGTTCGTGGCCGCGATTACCATGATGGTGGACGTGGCGACATTGATTTTCGGCCTGTTGCAAGGGGACACGACGGCGCACTTTTTGCTCAAGGCACTCACGATCCTCGCCCTGGCTGCGCTGGCCTTTTGCTACTACTTCCTGTCGCTTCAGCCGTTTGAGCCTCAGCGGTTGCCGTTTTTCAGAAACCTTGACTGGTCGTTTGCCGCGATTGCCGCGACGATCGTTGGCCTATCGATGACGCTGGGATTCGTGATGGTCGAGTCTCCGTTAGCGGCTCGGCTGCGCCGCTTCGACGAGCGGCGCGTGTCCGACTTGCAGGCAATCGCGGATGCCATTGAACGCATGTCGATCGAACGGGATTTCGACGGCGATCACCGCAATGCGCGGCTCAAGCGACCGCTTCCGGAGTCTCTTGATCAACTGAACGAGTGGCTAAGAGATGACTTCTCGCGTCAGGTCACATTGTTCGATCCGCAGACGGCCAAACCGTATGAATACAGGGTCAAATCCGAAACAACGTATGAATTGTGCGCCGAGTTTTCGCTGTCCGACACGGTGGGACGAACGTCCTGGTCCTACGGGTCCAGCCGCGAGTGGAATCACCCCTCCGGTCGTCATTGCTTTGAAATCAACGCGTTAAAATAGTGGTTGCAACGTGTCGATTCACTTCCCAACCGAAGTCGAGCAGCGTGTAGGCGGAGCGGGAGTTGTCTTTGACCTTGCCGTCGAAGGGGACCTCGTCGGAAATCCATTCCTCATAGCCGCCGGCGGTGCGGCGGATCGCGCAGGCAAGTTCGCGGCCGGCGACGGTGATTGTCAAGCCCGAAGCGCAAGTGAAGGAAAGCCGTCCACACGCAAAAGAGCCTGTCCCTCGCTGGCGCGTCGGGCTTGTGCGCGGGTACCGGTGATCAGGGCAGGTTGAATACCTGCTCGACGCTATCGCTGGATTTGGTACTTGCTGTCCTTGGCGCCCGGGCGGCGGGCCCGTTTGGAGAATTTGGTTCCCATGGGGCCCAGGGCGCTGCTGAGCATGTCGTCGAACATGTTCGACGGATCTTCCTTGACGATCAGGCGGTCGCCGGGGAGCAGGGCGTAGTCGAACTCGGGCGTGACCTGCTTGGTTGCCACGTCGTACTCGCACAGGATGCGGTGGTGGCCGCCGTTGGGGAGCGGCCGGACCAGTTCGACCTCGATGCGGCGGAACTTCTTGGCGGCACCTACCTGGTCGAGCGCCTCCTGTACGTGGACTGAGCCCGACAAGGTCCGCTGGAGTTGTTGCGGCTTCCCATCGGTCGGCACGAACACCACTTGGTAGGACGAGGACGGATCGATTGCCGCCGGCTGGTCGTCCTCGCCGAGCATGCCGCCGAGCCCCTTCATGCCCAGGGTGGTGCAGCCGGCGGAAGAGGCCGCCAGTGCGAGTGCCGCGGCTATCGCGAGATGTCCAAAGCGAAACGCGTGCATGGGAACTCCATTTCCCTAAACGAATCACTGGCCGTCGCTGCCTACTCGACCGGCAAAGTTTACCTGGCTTGCGCAATCCGAACACGGGCGAGTATCGGCAGCATGGCTGTAGAACTTTAACCCAATGCAAAGTGCAGAATGCAGATTGCAGAATTCGGAAGTGTCACTCTGCATTCTGCACTCTGCATTCTGCATTTGCACGCTAGCCCACCCCCGCTAGCTGTGCCGCGCGGTGGACCCGGCGGATGGCGATCATGTAGGCCGCGGTCCGCAGGCTGACCTTCCGCAGGTTGGCCTCCTGCCAGATCGCTTCGAAGGCGTGCGACAGGATGTGCTCTAGCTCCTGCCGCACGCGGTTGAGGGTCCACTTGTAGTATTGCAAGTTCTGCACCCATTCGAAGTAGCTGACCGTGACGCCGCCGGCATTCGCCAGGATGTCGGGGAGAATCCTGGTCCCCCGCTCGAGCAGCAGTTCGTCGGCCTCGGTATCGATGGGGGCGTTGGCGGCCTCAATGATCACCGGCGCCTTGATCCGCGGGGCGTTCTCGCGGGTAATGACGCTCCCCAGTGCGGCGGGGATCAACAAATCGACGTCCGACTCCAGCAGCTCCGCGTTGCTGATCCGCTCGGCATCCTGAAAGCCGGCCAAGAGCCCCTGGTTGTCGAGCGCGTGGCGGAGCATTTTGGGAATGTCGAGCCCTCCCTTGCGATAGTAGCCGCCCGACTGGTCGGACACGGCGACGACCTTGTACTCGCTCTCGAAGAGGAACTTGGCGCAGTGCGAGCCGACGTTGCCGAAACCCTGGAGTGCGACGCGCGTGTCCTTGGGCTTGCGTCCCAAGTGTCCGAGGAATTTGTAGGCCAGAATGCCGACGCCGCGGCCGGTCGCTTCTTCGCGCCCTTCAATGCCGTAGTGCTCGACGGGCTTGCCGGTGACGACGGCGGGCGAGAAGCCGTGGTACTTTTCGTACTGGTTGCGAATCCAGGCCATCTCGCGGGCGGAAGTGCCGACGTCGGGGGCGGGGATGTCCTTGTCGGGACCGATGACGTCGTGAATTTGATCGACGAACTTGCGGGTGATCCGCTCGACCTCCTTGACGCTCAGCTTGCGGGGGTCGAGGGCGATGCCGCCTTTCGCACCGCCGTAGGGAAGATCGACGAGTGCCGTCTTCCAGGTCATGAGGGTGGCCAGGGCGCGGACTTCGTCCAGATCGACGTCGGGATGGTAGCGCAGCCCCCCTTTCATCGGCCCGCGGGAGCTGTCGTGCTGGACGCGGTAGCCAATGAACGTCTCCAGCCGCCCGCTGTCCATCTCGACCGGGATTTCAACCTGAACTTCGCGCCGGGGCATGACCAACAGCCGCCGCATGCTGGGGTCGAGATCGAGCCGGTCGGCAGCATGCTCAAAGTAAAGACGAACGGCTTCGTGCGGCTTCATCAGCGGTCTACTCCTGGGGGGCGTCAGGTGGGGCAGTATTAGTGGCGCTTGCCCAGTGGAATTCTACCACCCGGTTGACGAGGCGGTCGGTCGCTTCCGGGCTTGCCAGAACGGTTCTAAGCGATTGGCAGCATGCGACTTAAAGGCAAGTGAGTTAACCGTGGGAAAGGGCCGGCACAACCCGGTTTGGTTTGGCAGGCCGGGGCGGCTGCGATACATTAGAAGAATTGGCAAGCCCGACAACCTGCCCGGATCGTCTTTTGGGATGGGGCCGTAGCGATTGGAACCTCTGGCCGGAACCGATAACTCATGCCTGTGGCAGCGCCGACATTCTGGACACTCCTCGAGCAAAGCCGGCTGCTGACGGCGGAGCAGATTCGCCAACTGGCGGTCGATTTTTCCCAGTCCGGCGTTTCCGCCGAGCCGCAGGACGCCACGCGGCTGGCCGAGTGGCTCGTATCGCGGAACGTGATCAGCAAGTATCAGGCCACGATCCTGCTGGCGGGCCGGTCGGGTCCGTTCGTCTACGGCGAGTACAGCGTTTACGACCGGATCGAGAAGCGACGGCTGACCGGCTGGTTTCGGGCAGTGCATCGACCGACGGGACATCCCGTCACGCTCGAATTCCTCTCCGGCGCAGTGGTCAGTGATTCTTACCTATGGTCCCAGGCCGCGAACCTGGCGCTGGCCGCCACCGCTCTCCGCTTCCCCCATTTGCAGCGATATTGGGAGCCGGTCGATTTGGGGACGTTCAAGTTCCTGGTCAGCGAGGATATGCGCGGCGGCTCGCTCGAGGACAAGCTGGCGAAGGATCGCATCCCCCTTGCGGAGGTCTGCCGCTGCGTGCGGCTGGCGGCAATCGGGCTGGCGCATTTGCATCAGGCAGGACGCATCCACGGCGACGTGCGGCCGGCGAACTTGTGGCTGGAGAGTTCTGCCGGAGCGAGCCCCGGCAATGTCAAGCTGCTGTACGAGCCGCACGTGGTTGCCGGGCCGTTGTCGCTGGCGGATGTCGATCCACTCGGCCGACTGAGCTTGATGGCAGACTACGTGGCTCCCGAGCTGGCCCAACCGGGAAAGCATCCCGATCCGCTGACCGATATTTATGCCCTGGGCTGCTCGCTTTACACGCTGCTCGCAGGCACTCCGCCGTTTGCCGGCGGCACGCCGCAGCAGAAGCTTCCGAGGCATGCCAGCGAGCCGATCCGGCCCCTAGAGCAGCTCGGCGCGCCGCAGCCGCTGGCGCAGCTCGTGGCGTTCTTGATGGCCAAGAATCCGGCGGTGCGATTCCAGTCGGCAGCGATCGTCGCCGAACAATTGACTCCCTTCGTCGATCCGCAGTCGGTAAATCTCCCAGCGCCGGCAATGCCGGTGACGCTCCCGGCGTATGAAGCGTGGCTGCGGCAGCGGCAATCGCAACCCCTCGCTCAGCCGCAGGTCATGCAGCCACAGGTTGCCGCATTAGCGCCGGCGATCGATGTGCCTGTCGTCGCTGGAGTCAACGTTGCCGCGTCCAGGCGGGGCGCGCCGGCCACCGGCACCGTTGCCGCAGAGCTGTACAAGAAGAAACGGAAGCGCAAGCAGATTCAGCTCGTGATCGGCACCGCCATCACCCTCCTGCTCGCGATTGCCGGCGGCATTTACACTTTCAACTTCCTCAACAACAAGCCGACGGTTGGGGATGAGCCGTTGCTGGCGGATAGTTCGAGTGGTGATGGTCAGGAAGTAACGGGCGAAGGTGATGTCGAAAATGCAAAAACGGACGATGCGGCCGACAGCGGGAAAGCCAAGGGAAGCGAAACGGCCGTCGGCGATGATGGCCTGGCGGTGGTCCCCGACGACGGCAAGCTGCTGTGGGCCTCGCCGACGAGCGGGCCGAGCATCGATTTCCGCCTGGTTCCGCCGGAAGGGCAAGTCTTCGTGATCGTCAGGCCGGCCGACATTCTCGCCAGCCCCGAAGGGAGCAAAGTGCTCGATGCGCTCGGTCCGGAGTTTCAGGCGCAGCGCAAGGCGTGGGAAGCAGCCGCCGGAGTGCCGCTGGCTCAGGTCGAGCGGCTGATCATCTCTCTGCATAACAATAGCGGCCAGTTTCCGCGGACGTCGTTCGTGGTGCGCACGAAGGAACCGATTACGACCGAGGAGCTGCTGGGCAAATGGGGTCAGCCGCAGGAGCAGAAGGAGGGGGCCGCGACGTGGTATGCCGGCAAGGAGTGGGCGTATTACGTCTCCGCCGATGCGCAAAACAAAAGTACGTTCCTGATAGCGACGCCGGCCGATGTAAAGGAAGTTGCCAAGGTAGCCGGCGCGCCGCCGGCCTTGCTACGCGATGTGGAACGGCTGCGGCGAACGATCGACGGCGATCGGCATTTGACCGTCCTGTTCTATCCGCCGTTTTTATTCAACGACGACGGCCGGCCTCTTTTTGCCAGCGATCGGGCGAAAGTGAAGCCGGCGCTGGCGTGGTTCTTGGGGGACGGACTGCAAGCCGGGCAAGTGAGCATGCATTTTGACAGCCGCTTTTATTTCGAGCTGCGGCTTTTGGGTTCGCTCGATAAGGAGCGTTACACGCTGGCGTCGGAGTTTCGCGACCGGCTCAAGACCGTGCCGCCGGCACTCGAAGATTACATCGACCGGATCACTCCGCCGGCGTACTGGAGCAAGCTGGCGCGGCGGTATCCGCTGATGGTTCAGGCGCTGCACGGCAACCTGCGCGTCGGTGTCGAGAGCGACCAGGCGATCGTCAACAGCTACTTGGAGGGGCAAGCAGCGCATGGACTGGTCCTCGGTGGCGAGCTCTTGCTGTCGTCCGCGCCGGGGACCGCCGTGGCGACGGCTCAACCCACGGAACCGGCCGGACCCAAGACGATCGAGGAGGTTCTCGCGCTCAAGACGTCGATGAGCTTTGGCTCCCAGTCGCTGGAGTTCGCGATGCGCGACATCGCCGACGACGTCCGCGCCAACCTGCTCAAGGGCTCGCTGGTGGAATTCGATATCAAGCTGATCGGCAAAGACATGGAAAAGGACGGCATCACCCGCAATCAGTCGATCAGCGACTTCAAACAGGAAGACAAATCGGTCGCGGAGGTGCTGACCGCCATGGTGATGAAAGCCAACTCGCCCAATCAGCCCGATCCGTCATCCCCCGATCAAAAGCTGATCTGGGTCGTCGCTCCCGATCCCGATAAGCCGGAAAGGCAGACTGTGCTGATCACGACCCGCGCCGCCGCCGAGCGGGAAAAGTACAAGCTCCCGGCGCCGTTTCAACCGAAGTCGTAGGGTGGTGAGGGGTGAGTGGTGAGTAGTGCCAGAAGCCACTGGCCGCGTACGAAGTACGAAGTACCAAGTATCGAGTACCAAGTGCTCCACCTATGCCCTGACTGCTCCCCACCAATCACCACTCACCACTCACCACTCACCACTCACCACTCACCACCCGTGGAACCTTTCTCCATCACCTGTTCGACCTGCAAATCGCGGCTCAAGGTGCGCAGTGCCGCGGCCATCGGACAGGTCGTCTCCTGCCCCAAGTGCGGCGGGATGGTGCTGGTGAAGGCGCCCGACGACAGCGTGCCGCCGGAGGTGGCCAACGCGGCGACGAAGCCGGTCGAGCAGCAAGGGGAAAAGGCGAAAGAGCACAACACCAAGGATTTTGACGATATCGAGTCGATCCTGTCGGGGGCTGCTCCCGTGCCTGTGGCCGCAGTTTCGCGGGGGGAGCAGCCGCGAGGCGCTGACAAGGCGGCGGCTCCCGCGCAAGTGGCTCCCGTGCCTGACCCGGCCGCCGCACCGCCGGCGCCACCGCCTGCCAAGGCAACGCTGGCGAGCGTCCCCCCGATCGCCGCGCCGACACACCGTTACGGAATTTGGCTGGCCTTGTCGGTTTTGATGGGGGTCGCACTGGCCGCCGCAGTCGTGATTGCCGGGTCGCTGCTGCGCAGCCGCGACACGGCCGTCGCCAAGTCTTCCACGCCCGGGATTACGCCGACAAAGTCCGCTGAGTCTCAACCGAATGTGGCGCCGACCAACGACGTTTCGACGGACGCCAAAACCGAAGCGCCGCCAGCGGATGCTGCCAAGACCGATACGTCCCCCCAAGCAACCGAACCGCCGGCGGCACCAAAAGTCAAAGTCAAAGAAAAGCAAGACGACCCGTTGGGACTCGTTGAGCCAGCGAAAGCCGCCGGCAAATCGGGAAAGCCGCCCGTCGCCATTGGCGATGATCCGCTGGGAAAATTCGGCAAGGTGCTCGAAGTGGGTAACGACAATCCGCTGCCCGCCGCGGAAGCACCGGCTGCGACTGAAAAATCGGTGGACGAAGAGCCCGCTGCCGACGGGCCGCCGGCTGCTCCGCGGCCTGCGCCGCGGCACGTTGACGTCGCCGCGCGGCTGGCCGATTCGCTGGCGGGGATCGACGTTCCTGGAGTGCCGCTGGCCGATTTTCTGACCGATCTGTCGAGTCTGAGCACGATCCCGATCACGCTCGACCCGGAAGGATTGCCCCTGGCCGGTCTTTCGCCAGCGTCCCCTGTGTCACTGAAAGCGGAAAACACGACGATTGGCCAGGCGCTCACGTTGGCCCTTGCGCCGCTGCACCTGGAGTACACGATCGCGGACGATCAGTTGGTCGTGTCGCTGGGCGGAAAGCTCGCCGACCGTTCGTTTCCGGTCGATGATTTGACGAACAAGAACGAGGAACAGGCTCAGCAACTGGCCCAGTGGGCGACGGCGCTAATCGAGCCGGGAACTTGGAAAGACGGGGATGAAGAAGGCGCGTCGCTGACGCTCGGAGTGGAACAATTCGCCGTCCGCGCGTCGGACCGGACGTATGCCGGCCTGTTGCTGCTGATGGAGAAGCTGCGCGTCGCGCGCGGGCTCGCGCTGCGAACGAGGCAGCCGGCGGAGGTGTTCCGATTGGAATCGAGGTCCGCCAGAGCAAGCACCAAGCTGGCGACGACCCTCTCGCTGAACTACAGCCAGCCGACGTTGCTGGCGATCATCCTCAAGCGGCTGGAAAAGGAGGGGCAGTTCCGCATCCTGGTCGATTGGCGGGCGTTGGCGGCCGAAGGGTGGAATGCCGACGGCGAGGGGATTCTCTCGGTGGAGAACAAGCCGCTCAGCGAGGCGCTGACGGAGCTGCTCGCTCCGATGGATTTGGCCTGGCGGGCCGTCGATGAGCAGACCGTCCAAGTCACGACCCTCTCGGCTCTGGCTCAGTCGCTAGAGCTCGAGGTTTATCCCGTGGGCACGCTGGCGGCCAATGCGGCCGCCGGGGAAGTGCTCCTGGCCCGACTGCGCACTGCGCTGCCGTCAACTGGAACCGAAGATGCCGCCGGTGCGCTGCACTTCGATCCGGTCAGCGGCTGCATCCTGGCATCGCTCCCGCAGCCGCAGCAGCGCGTGGTGGAGAAACTGCTCGGCGAGTGGGCCAGCGCGCCAAAGTAGCCACAAGCCTGAAGCGCCAGCGAAGGAACGCGATCCACTCGCAAAATGGCCTTTCCTTCGCTTGCGCTTCAGGCTTGTGGGGATCCGGCGTCAGATCTTCTTCCCCAGCGCCGCAGCCACCGCTCGGCATTTGGCCATCGTCTCCTCGAACTGGGCGAAATTGAGTGACTGATAGCCGTCGGAGAGGGCCCGCTCCGGATCGGGATGGACTTCCAGGATCAGGCCGTCAGCCCCGGCGGCAATGGAGGCAGCCGCCATGTCGGGGACGAGATACGTGTGACCCGTGCCGTGGCTGGGATCGACGAGGACCGGCAGGTGCGTCTTGTGGTGCAGGTACGGCACGGTCGCCAGCGGCAGCGTGAAGCGGGTGTGCGCCTCGAACGTGCGGATCCCCCGCTCGCAGAGCATCACGTTGGGATTGCCTTCGTTGAGGATGTATTCCGCGGCCAGGAGCAATTCCTCGATCGTCGCGCTCGGACCGCGCTTGAGGAGCACCGGCACCTTCGCCTGCCCCACCGCCTCCAGCAGGCGATAGTTCTGCATGTTGCGAGCGCCGACCTGGAGCACGTTGGCATACTCCGCAACGAGGTCCACCTCCTCGCTCGACATAACTTCGGTGACGATCGCCAACCCGGTTTCCGCCCGCGCCTGGGCCAAAAGTTTCAGCCCCTCTTCCTTCATCCCCTGGAAGGCGTAGGGGCTGGTCCGCGGCTTGAACGCCCCGCCGCGAAGTGCCGTGGCCCCGGCTGCTTTCACCGCACGGGCGGAGGAGAGGATCTGCTCCTCGCTTTCCACCGAGCACGGCCCGGCGATGATGCCGATCGCACCGCCGCCGACTTTCAGGCTGCCGGTCACCACCTGCGTCGGCTCCTTTTTCACCTCGCGGCTGGCGACTTTGTAGGGCGCCAGGATCGGCACCACGTCGGCCACGCCCGGGCCGCTGGCCAGCGACTCTTTGGTCTCGGCCCGCTTCTCGCCGATGGCGGCAATCACGGTCCGCTCGGTTCCTTGAATGACGTGGGCCTTCAGGCCGAGCGCTTCGACGCGCTGGGCCATGTGGCGGATTTGCTCGGGGGTAGCCCCCTGTTCCATGACGACGATCATTGAAAACAGCTCCTCAGGACGGCGGAACGATGGCCTGCGGCGTAGGGGAACCAGCGCGTTCATGACCATGCTCCGGACATCCGAGCCCAGAGGATCAACCGCAGTTGGCCGCCGGTGGAAACAAAAAACCCCGAGCGACCTGGCTGGTCCTCGGGGCTGGGAATGTCAATGGTTGTCAGCGACTAGACAACTTCCGCGGCCCCTCGGACGCCGAGGGTAAAAGTAAACCGCCAGAAGTAGCCAACGTGCCGCCGCATGGGACTCATTATGGTCGAAGCTGCTGAGCTTTCAAGAGGCAGCCCGCCGAACTTCTAGCCGACTTTTCCCACCGGATGCGAAGCGGCGACCGCTTTCGGATCGCGGAGGATCCGCGTGATCTTATCGACCCCGTCCTGCTCCTCGTTCAGCAGGTCTTCCAGCCACACCACCAGCGGCCGGTCTCCCTCCGCCAGGGCCAGCGCCTCGTTGTAGACCTTCACGGCCTTGGTTTCGAACTCCAGTGCCGTCTTGAGCATCTCGAGCACATCCTCCGACTGCTTGATCGGATTGCGCTCGACCGTCGGCACGCCCCCCATGGCGACGATCTTCTCGCCGACCATGCGGGCATGGCCAAACGATTCCTTGGCACTGTCGAAGAAAAGGGCCGAATAGACCTCCCGCCATAGTCCCGCGACCAGAAATCCCGCCTGCGAATATTGGGCGACGCCCGTCCATTCATGGCGGAGGGCTTCGTTCAGCTTCTCGATGATCTTGGCCTTATCCATTTTCTCGCTCCTTGCTTGTTGAGTCTCTCGTCAATGTCGTTTCCAATCCCAATCATAGCGGTCCATCGGATGCTGTCCAGGGCGTACTAAGTCATTTCTGCAAAAACAGTTAGATCGACGCGCAATCGACAATCGGTCTCGACTTTTTGCCGCTCTGGTGGTGCCAATTCGTGGGACGCAGTCTCAATTGCGCCTCCGGGCGTGCGACACGTTGTCGCCGCTGTGCGGCCCGTGAATTGCCCATTTTCGAGAAGTTGAAAATGCCCGGATCGTCAAGTGGTTTGATTGACAATCGAATGCCCATCGCTAAACTGTTGGCCTGCTTGCGGTAACGAAGGTTGGATTGGGCTGGATGGATCCGGGACGAGAAACCAAGGTAGAGGAGCGTTCCGCCCGCTCCCGGCGGCCGAAACGCGGCTGAGCATTCACCTGCAAGCGCGCGAAGGATGGCAGGCGCCCTTCGCTGCTTGGCCCTAGGGATCGTCCCATGAAACTCTCTCGCACCGTCGCTTATGCCGTCCGGGCCACTCTCCAGTTGGCCCAACTCCAGACCAAGGGCCCCGTTCCCTGCAGCCGCCTGGCCACCGAGGGAAAAATGCCGGAGCGGTTTCTCCTGCAAATCCTCCGCAACCTGGTGACGCACGGCATTCTCCGCAGCACGCGGGGCGTTGACGGCGGCTATTCGCTGGTGAAGCCGGCCGATCAGATTTCGCTTTTGGAAGTGATCGAGGCCATCGAAGGGCCGTACGACGCCACGCTGGAAATGGGAACCGGCCTCTCCCAGGATTCGCAGAACAAGCTGCAAACGGCCCTCCAGGACGTGACCACCTCGACCCGCAAGCAGCTCGAAGCGATCAAGCTCTCGCAGCTTCTTAAGCCGCCCGAATTGCCGGCGGAGGACGTAGCGGCGAAAAGTTCGGACGTCAGCGACCAGGTATGAAATCCGAAATCCGAAGTGCGAAGTCCGAAACAAGCACGGAAGCAGGAAATCGAAATGCTCAAAACGGCTGCACGACGCGTTTGAGAGATTCGACCTTGGTGCTTTGGATTTGTTTCGAATTTCGCACTTCGATTTTCGTGCTTCCGCCCTTAGCGACTCACCCGGCTGGATGAAATTCCCTGGCGGGGCTACGTTGTCGGAATGACACCCCTTCCTCCCTCCGTCACTCCCGCCGATTTGACCAGCCGCCTGGAGCTGGCGATTACCGCCGGCCGCGCGGCGGGGCAGCTCACGCTCACCTGGTTTCAAAACGAGTTCGACGTCGAGCGCAAAGCCGACCAGTCCCCCGTCACGATTGCCGACAAAAGCGCCGAGCAACTGCTGCGGCAGCGGATTGCCGCCGCCTTTCCCTTCGACGCTATCCTGGGCGAAGAATTCGGCGAAACTCCCGGCACTTCCGGCTTCCGCTGGATTCTCGATCCGATCGACGGCACCAAGAGCTTCATCAGCGGCGTGCCGCTGTATGGCACGCTGGTCGCCGTGGAGCATTCGGGGGAAGCGCTGCTGGGGCTGGTCTACATCCCCGGCCTCGATGAAGGGATTTATGCCGAGCGCGGCGGCGGGGCCTGGCATTTCCGCGGCAGTGAGACGCCGCGGCGGGTATCGGTGTCGAGCAAGCCGCGGCTGGCCGAGGGGCTGTTCCTCACCTCGCAGGTCGATAACTTTGCCGAGCGCGGCGGGCAAGCGGTCTACGAGCAACTGCAAAGGGCCGCCTCGATCACTCGCACCTGGGGGGACTGCTACGGCTACCTGCTGATCGCGACGGGGCGGGCGGAAGTGATGGTCGATCCGATCATGAACCTGTGGGACTGCGCGGCTGTGCAGCCGATCGTCGAAGAAGCCGGCGGCACCTTCACCGACTGGCAAGGCAACCGGACGATCCACGCCGGCGAAGCGATCGCCACCAATTCCTTGGTGCTCGAGGAAGTGCTCGCCATCACGCGGCAAGCGGCCAGAAAATCGTAGGGCTGGTTGCATTTCGGTGGTCAGGGTTCAGGGTTCAGGGTTCAGGCCCCTACTTCCTCGGCTTCGCCTTGAACGTTTCCCAGATCGACTCGCCCCACGGCGGCGTGGTGTGGCACAGCTCGCGGAGGAAGAGCAGGCCGCGTTGGACGAGGCCGCAACTGCCGAGATGCTTGCCGGTGTAGATC
>DATKDU010000315.1:0-5940 GCA_035512595.1 Pirellulaceae bacterium | reverse complement strand
GTCGCTGATCAGTCGCCGCAGCGACCCCGCCCGGCAAGGAGGCATCCTGGGGATCAGCCAGGGGACCAGCGCCATCGCCCGCATCGTCGGCCCGCTGATCGCCATTCCGCTGCTGCACGTTTCCACGCCCCTCCCCTACGTAGCCGCCAGCGGGCTGATGGCGCTGGGGCTGGCGTGCCTGCTTCTCGGCGCACGGGGCGGAAAAGATTACGGCACGCCGGGCGAGCCGGCGACCGTGGAGTTGTGAGAACTCCGCAAATCGGCACAGGTTGTCGTTGTATAATATGACAGGGGTTGTTTATGACCGTTTACTCGCTTGGCGGCCAAGTCATGAAACGATCTGAGATTGTGGCAAATGTGATCGATCTTGCTTCGGCAATCCGTAACTACTGGAATTCGGAGCTCCCCAAGCGGCACTCCAAATATCCGGTTATTTTGCCGGGTGAGGACTCGGGGCCGCCCCCGCGCGAGACATCAGAATTGAAAGATCTTTTGACAAGTCTGCCGGACGAAGAAATCCATGTTCTCGTCTTGCTCATGTATCTTGGGCGGGGCGACTTTACGGTCGATCAGTTGGCTGAGCACTATGAGTCCGTCAAGCAGCGATTCCCGAAGCGGGAGTGGGCAGTTTCGCAGATCCTGGGGAAGGCGCCTTTGGCCGATTACTTGACGGATGGTGCGGCGGAGCTGAAGAAGAGCGGAATCGACTTGGACGATCTGGCCCTGTTGTCGGTGGGCTCGAGCAGTTAGGAGTCGGAGGAGAGGTGAGTACTTCACTCGCTTCCACGGCCTTGTCGAAGGGACTTGCTCGTGCCGTCCAATGCATTTTCAATTCATCTTGAGCAATTGCTCCTTGATGCGGAAGAATTAGATGATGCGCACACCGAACTCAGAACTGGGAACCCTGGACGTCAGTATGGCCTTGCCGCATTGAACCGCGCTCTTGTCGTCATGAGTGTTTCAGCATGGGAGTCCTACGTCGAGGAGTTAGTCCGGGAGTCAATCCAGGTTCTCCGTCCGATCGGCCCGGCCCTTGGAGCGTGGCCAGCACTCAATGCGTACGCACTGGGGCTGCTCGGAAACTTCAACACTCCGAACCCAGTGAACGTCGAACGGCTGGTCCGCAACTGCCTTGGTTTGGCGGACGTCCAGCTTTCATGGGTGTGGCAAAACTGTACGTCGGCGCAGGCAGTGCAACGACTGCTGGATGCAATGGCTTTTCGCCACCAGATCGCCCATGGCGTCAATCCGCGCCCGATTATCCACAATCACTATGCGAGCCAATTGCCCGCTTTCCTCCGGCGACTCGCCCGTTGCACCGACAGTGCGGTTCGCAATCATCTGGTAGTTGTCCATGGCGTCCCTGCTCCCTGGCCAGCGTAATTCAGGCCTGCACGGATTTGCGACTCGTCTCTCACCAAACGAAGAAAGCCGCCGCAGGGCCGGGGGGGTGGCGCCTGCGGCGGCTTTCGAGACTAGCCAAGTCGCGGTGCCAGCTACAGGCCGCCGGTGTTGATCCCCAGCTTCTCTTCTTCCTCTTCCTGGATGATGATCCGCGGCGTGACCATCATCATCAGGCTCTGTGCGTCGCGGCCGATGCCGACGTTGCGGAACAGGCGGCTGACGTAGGGCACCTTGGCGAGGATGGGAATGCCCCGTTCGTTGCGTCCTTCGCGGAGGCGTTTGATGCCGCCCAAGAGGACGGTGCCGCCGTCGGGGACGCTGACGGTGGTCACGACCGTGGTGAAGGCGAAGGTCGGCAACTGGACCGTCGTGCCGCTGGTGGTGGTGACGGCCCCGTCCCGGACGCTCTTGGTGTCGTCGGTCGGATCCTTGGTCGAGGTGCCGCTGTTGGTGGTCGTTTCGCCGACGAAGGTGAACGTGTCCACGTCGCCGATGCGGCTGAAGAACGGCACCATCGTCAGGCGAACGAAGCGGCGGTCGGCCGAGACCACGGCCTGCACGCTGAGCGAAGTTCCTTCGTTGAGCACCACGATCACCGGCTGGTGGGCGGCGGCAAAGTCGCCGACCACGGGGATGACGCTGATCACGAACGGCCGCTGCGAGGTGTCCGACACGAAGGCCTGCTGGCCGTTGAAGAGCGTCACCTTGGGAGCTTGCAGGACGTTGGTCCGGTCGTCTCCCTGGGCGGCCTCGAGGATGAAGAACGCCTCGATGTCGCTGAGGATGGCAAACCCGAACTGGCCGGCCGTATTGGGATCGAAACCGCCGAACTGCGGCCGCGTGGAGGCAAAGCTGTCCTGCCTGAACTCGAAGTCGAGCGTCTGCGTCGGGCCGGACGGGTTGAAGCCGATCGAAATGGCCCGGTTATTGTCGTCGAAGGGGCCTTGGGGGGGATTGGTGAGCAGATCGACGAAGGCGTTCAGCCCCGTGTTGTCGTCGATGTTGAAGTCGAAGTCGATGCCGATCCGCTCGAAGAACCGGTCGCTCAGGGTGATGAAGCGGACTTCGATCGTCACCTGCAAGTCTTGCAGGCGGCGGAGCTGCTCCAGCAGGTCGGAGATCTTGTCGTGAACCTCCTGCGTCTGGCTGACGACGAGGCTCAAGTTGGTGGGGAACTCGGCGATCGTCCCCGGCCCGCCGACGTCGTCCCAGCTTTCGGGCTCGATCGTCGTGGTGATCAGGTCGATCAGCGTGTCGAAGTCGGCAATCACGCCGCCGCCGAGCCCGCCGGGGCCGGACCCCATCGATTGGGACGGACGCCCAGCCGACATGCCCGGGTTGAGCATCTGCTGGGCCATGATGTCCCCCACGGGACTGGTCATCTGCGGACCGACGTTCTGCTGCTCGTTGGCGGCAATCGTCAAGGGGCCGTTGTGGGAGGGGCGGAACGCGCCACCGCCGTACGGTGAGGCGTTCATGGCCTCCCGAATCGCGCCCGGCAGCCCCAGGTTGTAGCTGGGGACGAAGTTCGGAATCGGCACGACCAGGTCGGCCACGTAGTACACCTTGGGGTGTACGTTGCTGTCGCGGGTCTGCTCGCTGGTGATCTTCAGGACCTCGTCCCGGATCACGTACGACAGCCGCATCTGGCTGAGCATCAGGTTCAGGGCGCTGCGGAGCGAGATCGGCTGCTCCAGGTCAATCGTCACCGGCGTGTCGGTGGTGATTCCTTCCGAGTGCAGGGCCGCATGATCCGGATGAATGTTGACTCCCGTCATCTTGCTAAGCGTGGCGAGCACTTCCGACAGCGGCCGGTTATTGAACCGCACCTCGACCTGCTTGTTCAGCGACTTGTAAATCTCCTGCTCGACCGGCGAGAGCCGCTGCTGCTCCGAGAGGAGCTTGGCGCGGCTTCGGGTGAGCTGCTCCCACTTGGTGACGTCGCCGAAAATCCACGGCTCGCGGTCGTCGAAGCCGAGCGACGACTCTTCGATCGAATTCATCTGACCGAGAAAGTTGGCCTCCTTCCGCCGCTTCAGCGATTCGTTGAACGAGTGCTGCTTGGCGAAGGCCGACTTCTCGACCATGCTCACCGTCAGGGCGTTGTTGGGGGCGATCTCCAGCGACTGCTTGGCGATCACTTCCGCCTCGGCATACCGCTGCTCTTCCATCAGCTTGTTGAAGCTCTCCACCAGGCCCGCCAGCTTGTTCTGCGTCTCGACGGTCATCTCCCGGTCGCGGGCGATGTCCGCCTTGATCGCGTCGTTCCGCTCGCGGTTCTCGATGGTGGACTTGTTCTGCTCGATGTAGGCGGTCAGCTCGGTGATGCTGCGATCGACGAGCGTCAGGAGCTGCTTCTTGGCGGCCGGCTCGACATCCGCGCCGGCGACCCGCTCCCGCACCTTCTTCAGGTTCACGAGCGCTTCCTGCGGATCGCTGGCTGCCAGCTTTTCCGCCGACTTTTGCTCGGAGGAAATCTCGCGAACCAGCTTCTGCCGCAAAAGCTCCTGCTGCGACTGCACCTGTTCGATCGGCGAACCGGCTGCTCCGCGCGGCTGACTCTGCGTGGCCGCCGTTTGCAGGAAGGTCAGCTTGTCCTGAAGCTGCTGCCGCGTGGCGGCGTCGAACTGATCCTGATACTTCCAGGCCTCGGTGAACTTGGCCAGGGCCGTTTCGCTATCGTTGCGAGCCAGGGCCCGCAGGCCCTCTTCGTAGTAGCGAGCGGCGGGGGTCGTCGCGCTGACCGCGCGGGCCGCCACCGGCCCGTTGTTGCCGGCGGCCACGTTGCGGCTGGCATCGGTCGCCGGGTCATAGAGCCCTTGCACGACCGGATACTTCGGCTGATCGCCGGCGGCGCCGGAAGCCTGCGCCACGCCGTCGCGGCGGGCCATCTGCTTCTGAATTTCAAGCTGGAGTTGCCAGGGACGCAATTCGCCGGCGGCAAATGCCGACTCGGGGACGTTCATCTGGTGCGCCTGGTCGGCCAGGGCGTTGGCGGCTGCCAGGTCCCCTTTTTCTAGCGCTGCCTTGGCCATCTCCATCACGCGGAGAGCTTCACGCTTGTCCCCAATCGGCGTGGAGGGGAGCCGCTGGCCGACTGCCGGCGGAGCGTAGATCGAGGGCCGCTGGGCTGGGTTTTCCGCGTCATCGGAAATGCTGGCGACGGCCGGATTTTGCGGCGAGCTCATCGGCAGCCGGGTGGCGACCAGCGGAGGGTTGCCGGGGGGGAGCGAGGGCAGATTCTGACCGGCGTCCTCCGCCAGAGCATCGGGGGAGAGCTTGAACGGCGAGGTGGGATTGCTCGGAGCCGCCTTCAGCGCGCTGACGTTGACGCCGGCCTTGGCCAGGTCGGCCGCTAACTGTTGCGGCGAGTATTCGCCCGGACCGAACGAGGCCTTGTAGCCGATGGCCTTCTGGTAGAAGGCGCTGGCCCCCGGCTTGTCGCCGCGGAGCAAGGCGGCCTTGCCCTGCTCGGCATACGACTTGGCCTTGGCCTTGGACTCGTCGGTCATCTGGTTGATGGCCGTGTTCTGGGTTTCCCTGGCAAACGGGCTCGTCGGCACTTCCTGGGGCTTGGCCTCCTTCTTGTCCGTCATGGCGGCAAACAGCGAGCTCGGCTTGCCCGCGGCGTTGCCTTTGGCCTTGGCTGCGGCCAGGTCCTTGCGGACTTTCACGGGCGAGTCCTTGAAGCGGTCGGTAATGCCGTCGTATTCAACCCCGAGCTTCTCGGCCTTGGCGACGAGCGAATCGGCCTTGGCGAAATCGCCGGCTTTCATCGCGGCGCGGGCCTGGCGGAGGAGGTCGTCCGCTTCCTTGCGGGCCTCGCTCTTGCCGAAGCCGAATTGCCCGGCGGAGGCAGCCGCAGTGGCGTAGCCGCCGGCCAGCGGCACGGCGGCCTGAACGATGGGTGCCGGTAGCGCCAGACCTAATAGAGCGCATCCCGTCAGCAGTTGCACGCTCGCTTTCAACGCGATTCTCCTTACCCAGTTGGTCCTGTTGGCGCGTCGGATTCGACCGACGATTCCGCGCGTATCGGTTCCAATCCGCTTGAGCCCGTTGCCTTGCCGCGCAGGGAGAATCCGCACTGGCGGCCTTCCCTGGCCAAAGCATCCGCGCTGAAGCGGACTAGCGTCCCATCGGCCTGCCCGGCATTTCTCCGGATAGACGAGTTGGTAGATGAGGGGCGGGTAAATACCCGCGAGTGGAGAGTGGGGTCAAGAGCAGTTGGCCCCGCGGGCGGGAAAATTCCAGAAAATTTTTCCGCGGGCAAAGAGCGAGCGGCCGCGCTGCCGTTTCCGGCAACAGGGAAAATCGTTCGTTATCGTCGCGAGCGCGGCGGGACTTTAACGAAAGGGGATTTGCGGGGCAAGAGAGATTAAGAAGCGGCTTTTTGCACGGGTGCATCCCAGCTTTTGCGTTGGTTGGCGACGGAGGAAAAAGGTCAATAGGAGAATCTGGGAATTGTTTGGTAAGCTGCGTGGGATGTGGTTGGTTGGAGAACGGATTCTCTTACAAAAGGACGCGTGTCATGGAAGA
>DATKDU010000314.1:0-3133 GCA_035512595.1 Pirellulaceae bacterium | reverse complement strand
CTCGATCCCCTGGGCCGCGGCTTCCAGCGGCGCTCGGCCGGTGAAATAGACGTTCGGGTCGTAGCCAAACAGGCTCAGGTTCGCCACATCCGACCCCGCCGGCAAATGTGCCGGCGTGTTGTTCGACCGGCCGACGACACCGCTCTTGGCGATCTCGTCCATGGCTGGCACATTCGCCGCTTGCAGCGGCGTTTTGCCGCCGAGCGCGTCGATCGGCTCATCGGCACAACCGTCAGGGATCACAATCGCATATTTCATGTCAGGCTAACGAAAACGAATCAGGTCCATGAATTGCCGCCAAATGCCATTGGACGAACTCTTTAACGGAGCGTGATCATGCGATTCAAAGAGGGCCTTCAGCTCGGCTTCATTCGATACTAGGTGGGCCGTTGGGAAACGCCCGCGGATGGCGTTCAACTGTTCTTTTGACGTAACGACCGTCAGCTCCTCATGGAGTGGAATCTGCATGTACATGTTGCTGGCACGCGACAAGCCGATTAGGAAATTGCGAACGTGGGGCGTCATCCATCCAGTTTCAACGAGGCACACATCGAAAGGCTGGTTCGGTGTGACTGTCCAAAAAAAATGTAATGTCGCATCCGGAAACGAGACAAAATAACAGCCCTCCTCGTCTGGACCCTTGGCGTCCAGTTTCGCAATGAAAGCAAGTGCGTCGCGATGTTCGGTTTCGGTCAGGCCCCGATCCACGAATACCTCAACATCTTTGCCGCCGAAGGGATTCGGGACCGCTTGCCGTTCCGTTCCAAGATTACAAGTGCCAAAAGAGATTTGGAGGCTCATGACAATTCTCGATGTCACCCCTCCAGCACCCGCATGCGGACACTGGATGAACGAACGCACTTCAGCCGATCAATCTCGGCGAGCGCATTGCCTGCCGACCCTTCGCTCGCCTTATACGTCATGATCACCAGCGGCACCGTCCGGTCGCCGCCGTCGCCGGTTGGCTCGTGCTGGATGACCGACGCGATCGAAATGCCGTGCTTGCCGAGCAGGCCCGCGATTTCGGCCAGCACGCCCGGCCGATCCTCGACCGTGAACCGCAGGTAATACCGCCCCGACAGCTTCTCGTGCGGCAGCATCTCGACGCGGGCCTCGCGGCTCGACCACAAGCCCAGCGTGCGGAACGTGATCTGCGTCCGGCCGACTGCCGTGTCGATCATGTCGGCCACGACGGCTGAGGCCGTCGGCGTTTGTCCGGCCCCCAGGCCGTGGAAGAAGACCGGCCCGACCGCGTCGCCCACGACGCTGATCGCGTTGAACGCCTGCCGCACCTCGGCCAGCGGCGTGCCGATCTTGACCAGCGTCGGCGAGACGTGGAGCTCGAGGCCAGCGGACGGCACACCGACCCACTTCGTGGGTGCCCCGGTGCCTGCTACGGGGTCGTGAAGCTGGGCCACCGCCATCAGCTTGATCCGGTAGCCGAGTTCCTTGGCATATCGCAAATCGGCAGCGTCGAGCGTGTCGATGCCGACGCAGGGAATCTCGCTCCAGTGAACGCGGGCCCCGAACGCCAGGTGGGCCAGAATCGCCAGCTTCTGCGCCGCGTCTCCGCCGCTGACGTCCATCGTCGGATCGGGCTCGGCATAACCCAGCCGCTGTGCTTCCTTCAGTGCGTCGGCATAGCTCGCTCCGCGATCCTCCATCTGCGAGATGATGAAGTTTGTCGTGCCGTTCAAGATGCCGCGGAGGGAGAGAATCTGGTTGGCCGAAAAGCACTGGCCGATGTTGGTGATGATCGGAATGCCGCCGGCGACGCAGGCGTCGAAGGCGATCGACCGCCCCAGTTCGCGGGCCCGGTCGAACAACTCCGCACCGTGCTCGGCGATCAGCAGCTTGTTGGCGGTGACGACGTCTTTGCCCGCCTCCAGCAGCTCCAGCAGAATGGTCCGGGCCGGCTCGAGTCCGCCGACCAGGTGGGCCACGACCTTGATCTCGGGGTCCTTGGTAATCCGGGTCAGGTCGCTGGAGATCAGCCCCTTAGGCAGATTGATCGGCCGATGCTTCGCCGGGTCGGCGACGACGATTTGCTCCAGCCACAGGGCCGTGCCGGCATGCTGAGCCGTTCGGTCGCCGAAGTCGTACAGCAGCCGCGCCACGCCCGTGCCGACGGTCCCCATACCGACGAGGGCGACTTTGGTGAGTTGCATGAGGGGGCCTGATCAATGAGCGCAAAAATGAGGTATCTGCCCATCGTATTTGCGGCTGGCAAAGAGCGTCAAGGCAGGCGAGATACTGGTAAAATCAAAGACATGTGCTTTCGCCACGATCCAAACACCCTTTGGCCGACCTCTCTTGTCGACTGGTTGGTGATCTTGATGCTAGTCGCGCTTCTCGCTGCGTTGTTCTGGCCGGCATTTACCTGACTGGCAAGCTCACCGGCCCCGCAGCAACGAACGTGGAATTGCCGCGACCTGATGCTTGTCGCCGTAAACGATCGTCCCCGGATCGTTGGTCTTCACCAATTCCACCGGCACGTCGCAGTGGCGAAGGATGGCGACCACTTCCCACAGCCGGCGGACCAGCGGTTGAGCCGAATCCCAAAACCAGAATCGAGCCCGCCAATGCTCTTCCCTCAGCCTTGGTACTTGGAGATGTTCATTGAACCAGCCGAATACTTCCTGAATTTGGTCCTGTTCCGCCTCAGACAGTCTGCATTGGCGTTCCAGCTCATTGAGCGCAGCAAAAATCCCCAGTTCGTGGTGGATCTGGCAGTCGCGGACGCGGGTGTGAAAACGGACGAAGCGGCACATGGCGAAATGCCGCTGCGGGGATGGAAGCGGCTCAGTCAGGAGGTAGCTTGCTGTTGGTCATGGTCCGGTGCCGATGGTATTGGGGCCTTGAACATGGAGACAAACGAGCGGAGCACAGGTTCGGTGGACGATCCCCCGCTAGCAGTTTTCCCTCTTGGCCATTGCCCCCTGCCTCCGTTACATTCCGCCTGACCTAAGGGCCGGGTGATTCCACCGGCCAATGCCGCGGGAAAGGATGCCACGCGATGAGCCTGACGCTTGCCCAGATCGCTCAGTTGATCGAAGGTCAGCTCGTGGGCGATGGGGAACTTTCGATCAGCGGCGCGGCCACGCTGTCCACCGCCCGGCCGGGAGAAATCACC
>DATKDU010000313.1:0-6357 GCA_035512595.1 Pirellulaceae bacterium | reverse complement strand
CGGGATGGCGATCCGCGGGCGTGCTATGTTCTTTTGGACGAACAGGTTGTGGAATTCCGCCGGGTCCCCTATCCGGTCGAGCGGACAATGGAGAAAATCTATGCCATTGACGAGTTGGACCCCTTCCTGGCCGACCGGCTGAAGGACGGCCGGTAGGGGCAGGGGACAGGGGTCCGGGGACAGGAGCGAAGGTACTTCGTACTGGGTACTCAGTACTCCGACTTCCGACCTCCAACGAACTTCGCTCACCACGCACACCACTCAGAGCGTGTGAAACAAACGGTAGCGGGGACTACCAAACAATGCAAAATGTCCAGTGCAAAATGCAAAAGTCAAAATGCGTCGATGAAAATGCCTTGCTGAGTTTTGCATTTTGCATTTTGCATTGATCATTTTGCATTTCCGCCGATTCATTCACACGCCCTCACCACTCACCCCTCCGTCTCCGTGGAACGTCGTCACATCCTGTTCATCGTCCTGGCCGTCCTCGTCCTGGCGACGCATTTCGCGCTGCTCCAGTGGCTGGGGCCGCCGCCGAAACCGCCGCTCGCCAAAAAAGAGGGGGACAAGGCGGTCCAGAAAGACGAGGCTCTCGACAAGGCCGGCAAGGAGGTCGTCAAGGACGACAAGGCCAAAGAAGGCGAATCACCCCAGGCCGAAGTCAAGGACCCGGCCGCCAAGCCGGATCCGGACCGCGTCGCCGCTCAGCCCGCCACGAAGGTGCCGCAGAAGCGAGTCACGCTCGGTTCCGTCGATCCGGCCAGCGGCTATCCGGGGCTGGTGACGCTCGACAGTCGCGGGGCAGCGGTCGAGCGGATGGAATTGGCCGGCGATGCCCAGCGGCGGTACTTCGACACCGATGACAACACCGGCTACCTCGGCCACCTGGGATTATCGGCCGACAAGCACGGATGTCTCGTCAGCGCCGTGGGGCACGGAACGCCTGCGTTCCTGGCCAAAGAAGTAGGGGGGAAGGTCATCGAGGGGCTCAAGGTTGGCGATGTCATCGTCTCGCTCAACGGCGGCAGGACGGCGACGCCGGATGAGCTGCACGCGATCTTGCTGAAAACGAAGCCGGAGCAGAATGCCGAGGTCGAGGTGCTGCGGCCGGTCGATGGCCGTGGGCAGACCCTCACCTTTCGCACGAAGCTGACCCGCCATCCGCTGGAGCTGATCCGCCCGGAGACGCGCGACAACGGCGCGACCACCGATCCGCTGTCGTTCTTGCTGACGCTCGATAAGGTCGGCTTTCAAGAATTGCGTTCCGGCGCCAAGGAGTTTTCCGGCGTTTCGCTGCGGGAAGGGAACTGGGAGCTGACCAAATCAACCGACGACAGCGCCGAGTTCACAGCGCTCGTCGATGCCTCGGCATTGCCAGGATCAGGCGTCAGCGGCTCGCTGCGGATCGTCAAACGGTACACGCTGAATCGGGCCAAGCCGGGAAATCCCGGCATGGAGCATCCGTACTCGCTGCATTTGCAGATTGAAATCCACAACGATCTGTCCGACGAAGTGCCGCTGGCCTACCGACTGTCCGGTCCCAACGGACTGCCGCTGGAAGGGTGGTGGTATCTCACGAAGCTGCACCCGCGGATATTCTTTTCGGCCGGAGCGCGGGACATCGTCTCGCAGCAACCAGACGAGAGGCAATTATTGACGGGCTGCCGAGTCCTCTACGACAATTACCTGAAGGCAAAAAAGGACAAGCAAAGCTACGAGGGGGAGCCGCTCCTGTCGGGCGACAAGCGGGAGCTGAACTACGTCGGCGTCGATACGCAGTTCTTCGCGGCGATGATCATTCCGCGGCCGATGGGGGACGAGCGAATCACATTTCGCAAGGCGTTCGCCGAGCCGGTTCACGATGTTTCGCAGCTTAAATCGGAATACTCGCGGACCGCCAACAACTCCGTCGTTCTGGTGAACGATCCGGTGAAGGTTGCGCCGGGAGGAGTGCTCAAGCACGACTACGAAGTCTTCCTCGGCCCCAAGGATGACGGGGTGCTCACCGCCTACCAGCTCGGCTCGCTGATCGAGAAGGGCTGGCGGATCTTTGCGGTTCCCACGAACATCTTGAGCTGGGTGCTGCACAAAATCTACGACGTGACCGGGAACTACGGCATTGCCATCGTGCTGCTGACCGTCATCGTGCGGGCCTGCATGCTCCCCTTGAGCATCAAGCAGGCCAAGAATGCGGCCAAGATGCAGGAGCTGGCGCCGGAGATCAAGAAGATCAAGGAGAAGTATGCGGGGGACACCGAGAAGCAGATGAAGGCCCAGCAGGAGCTGTACAAGAAGCACAACTTCAACATGTTCGGCGGCTGCCTGCCGGTGTTCGTGCAATTGCCGATCTTCATCGGCCTGTATCGCTGTCTCTCCGTCGATATCGCCCTGCGGGACGCGTCGCTGATTCCCGGGTTCTGGTGGGCCAGCAACCTGGCCGGCCCCGATCAGCTCTTCTTCTGGAAGGAGTGGATGCCGGCGATGCTGGCTGGTGAAGCGGGCTATCTCGGGCCGTTTTTCAACATCCTGCCGGTGGTCACCTGCGTGCTGTTCATCGTTCAGCAGCAACTGTTCATGCCGCCGGCCACCGACGAGCAGTCGCGGATGCAGCAGTCGATGATGAAGTACATGACGATCTTCATGGGGATCATGTTTTTCAAAGTGCCGGCCGGGCTGTGCATCTACTTCATCATCAGCACGAGCTGGAGCATCATCGAGCGGACCTTCCTCCCCAAGCACAAGCCGCCCGCAGGAGGCGCGGAGACGGAAGCCAAGCCGGTCGCGACCAAGCCCAGCCCCAACGGCTCGCCGGCCGACAAGCGGGGTCCGAAGGTCAAAAGGAAGTAGAGATCGCGTGGAGAGGGGAACGCTAATCTTCGCTAATCCGCACTGATGTGGTGCAGAAGTTCCCCATGTCCCCATTAGCGAAGATGAGCGCTGATTAGCGTTCCCCACCCTGTATGGTCGTCGGCGACACCCAAGACACGATTGCCGCGGTTGCTTCGGCGACAGGGGGTGGTGTCCGCGGCATTGTGCGATTGGCAGGCGATCAGTGCGTCAGCGTTCTCGCGGGCTGTTTTACGCCGGAGTGCGATCAGCCTTCTCCGTGGGATGTTCGCACCCCCCGGCGGATTGCCGGCTCGCTCGAGCTGGGTGATCCGCTGGGGAGGGTACCCGCCGACTTGCTCCTCTGGCCCGGCACGAGGAGCTACACGCGGCAGCCGGCGGCGGAGATCCACACGCTTGGCTCGCCGCCGCTCTTGGACGCGATTCTGGCGCGACTGTGCGAGGACGGCGCGCGGATCGCGCGCCCGGGAGAGTTCACGCTGCGGGCCTTTTTGGCCGGGCGCATCGATCTGACCCAGGCCGAAGCGGTGCTCGGCGTGATCGATGCCCGCGATCAGCGCGAGCTGTCGATCGCCCTGTCGCAGCTCGCCGGCGGACTGGCGGGGCCGCTCTGCGAGCTGCGAAACCGACTGCTGGACCTGCTGGCCCACTTGGAAGCGGGGCTCGATTTTGTGGAAGAGGATATTGAGTTCATCTCGCACGGCGAGCTGGCGCACCAACTGGACGAAGCGGCCGGTCAGATCGACGCGCTGGCGGAGCAGATGCAGCGCCGCGGGACGACCCACGCGCTGCCTCGCGTCGTTCTCTCTGGCCCCCCCAATGTCGGCAAGAGCAGTCTGTTCAATGCCTTGTGCGGCACAGCTTCAGCCCTCGTTTCGGAGCAGGCGGGCACGACGCGCGACTATGTTTCGGCGCGAGTCGCGTGCGGCCGCATTGAGGTCGAGCTGATCGACACGGCCGGGATCGATGCGGGAGAAACACTCGGCGGCATTGAAGCGGCCGCCCAGAACGTCGCCCAAACGCAGGCCGAGCAGGCGGCGCTGGTGCTGGCATGCAGCGAAGCGATTCGACCAATCTGGCGACCGAGCGGATCGAATCAGATTCAGGTGGTCACCAAATGCGATCAGTCTGCCGATTCGCGACCGGCGGACGGCCCGATTCAGACCAGCAGCCGCACCGGCCAGGGAATCGAGGAACTGAAGGCTGCCATCGAGTCCGCCCTGGCGGCGCAGCCAGAGGGCACGACCGTCGTGGCCGGCACGGCGGCCCGCTGCCGCGAAAGCCTGGTGCTGGCCGCCGACAGCCTGCGCCGCGCACGCTCGTCAGCCGCAGTTGGAGAAGAATTCGTCGCCGCGGAAGTCCGCAGCGCCCTGGACGATCTGGGGCGGGTCGTCGGCGCCGTCTATACGGACGACGTGCTGGACCGTATCTTCAGCCGGTTCTGTATTGGGAAGTGAGTGGTGAGTGGTGAGTGGTGAGTGGTGGTGGTACTTGGTAGTCAGTACGGAATACGCCGCGCCTGTCTCCTGAACCCTGAACCCTGAACCCTGAACCAACCCTGAACCCTGAACCCTGAACCCTGAACCCTGAACCCTGAACCCTGAACCCTGAACCCTCCCCCATGCCTTCCCGCCGCCGCTTGCAACCGACCCCGCGCGAAGACCCGACCGGCGTGCGCATCATCGGCGGCTCCTTCCGCGGCCGAATTCTGGCCTACAGCGGCGACGTCCGCACGCGCCCCATGAAGGACCGCGTCCGCGAGGCGATGTTCAACCTGCTCGCCGAGCGCATCCGCGGCAAACGGGTCATCGACCTGTTCGCCGGCACCGGGGCCCTCGCATTCGAGGCCCTCAGCCGCGGGGCAGCGCGGGCCACGCTCATCGAGCGGCATTTGCCAACGGCCAAGCTGATCGAGCAGAATGCCCGCACTCTGGGAGTGACCGACCGGGTGGAGGTCTGCTTCAGCGACGCCTTCATCTGGGGCAAGCGGTTTGCAGCCGGGACGCTGCCGGAAACCAGCGAGGCGGCGGCCGTTTCGCAGCCGCTGGCCGTGTTTTGCAGCCCGCCCTTCGACTTTTACGTGTCGCGCCTGGAAGAGATGCTCCGGCTGCTGTCGCAGCTTTGGGACCTGGCCCCCGCCGGCAGCGTCTTTGCCGTCGAAGCCGACGAGCGATTCGACTTTGCCCTGCTGCCGCAGCCGGCGACGTGGTTCGTCCGCGCCTATCCGCCGGCGGTGATCGGCATTGGGGAAAAGGGGTAGAACCAGATAGATTCCCTGGCCGTCGCGCGAGTGGCCGATGATGACTGGTACGCTTCAATGACCAATGACCAAGTCCCAATGACCAATGATCGGTGCCTTGATTGGTCATTGGGGCTTGGTCATTGGTCATTCGCGACATCCGCTATCGAACAGCTAGCACTGTGGTTTGGGAGGCTGTGCGTGTTTGCTCGGTGCGTGATCCCGCTGCTAGCAGCCGCTGCCGCCGCATTCTGCGCCAACTCGCCGCTGCGTGCCGACGAGGCGGAGGGGGACGCTGGGAGGTTCTCGTTCACACCGCCCCCCGAGTTTCAGGAATTCGTCACGGCCATCGCCCGCGAGCACTTGCCGGACGAGTACGAGAAGACGAAGAACTGGGGGCATACGAAGCGGGTCTGGGCCGGCGTCAAGGTGGAGCGCGACGGCCTGCGGGTGGAGACACGCCGCCGCTACCGCCAGGTGAACGACGGAGCGTGGCAGAGGTATCGCATCGACCTCATCCAGCCGGAGAAGCACTTTCAGATCACAGTAGCCAACATTCGCCAGTCGGAAAACAAGATTCTGGCCGAGATCACGGCGGTCGCCAAGCTGCACGCCTTCGGCCGGCACTCGCAGTGGGAGCGCGGCGTGCAGCTCTTCAGCATCAGTGCCGACGCGACCGCCCGCGTGCGGCTCAAGGCGGACGTCGAAATCACGACGCGGCTCGACGCCACCAAAATCCCTCCCGACCTGCTGCTGTCCCCGCGCGTCACGTCCGCCGATCTGGAAATCCTCGACTTCCGCCTGGACCGCGTCAGCGACCTCGACGGCCCGCTCGTCAAATCGCTCAGCAGCACGGTTCGCGAAATCCTGGAAGACAAGCTGGCCGAGAAGCGGCAGAAGCTTGTGGAGAAGATGAACAAGTCGCTGGCCAAGCGGGAGGAGAAGTTTCGGCTGTCGGCGAAAGATGCCATCGGAGGCCCCCTGCCGTTGATGGATCCCTTGAAGCATCAAGCTCGCCCGGCCACCGAGTGACTCCGTAGCAAGGCGAGCGACAGCGCCGATCGGCCCTGCTCGCCGCGGAAACCTGCCTCGCTTGCTCGGGTAAAGCCGGGGCGAAGGCAGTTGCATCTTTGTAATGCGCAGATAGAAATGTCCCCATAAGGCGCAGATAGAAATGTCCCCATAGACAATCACCTCCAAAGGAGGTGGTCATGGAGACATTGTCGATGAGTGGCAAGGAGCGGAGGCGGCTGGAGGTGCTGAGTCGGGTG
>DATKDU010000312.1:0-13938 GCA_035512595.1 Pirellulaceae bacterium | reverse complement strand
AAATAGGTGCGAAACGAGGACATCCGTGTCCTGGCGGAGAGTCGGAATGGCCGGCGCGCAGTCTGGCCCCGGCAACGTCAACAAGCCCGAAGCGCCAGCGAGGGAAACGCCGGCCACGCGAGAAATGCCCTTTCCCTCGCTGGCGCGTCGGGCTTGTGGAAACGGCGGGAAGGTTACCAGCGACCGCCGGCGGGGGTCAATGTCAGGCCGGCAGGCGATGGGTCGCAGCGGCCGAACCGACCGCCTGAAACCGCGCGAACCTGCTATCTTACGGAGCTTGCAAGGCCGCCCTACGGCGGCCTGGTTTCTCGACTTCCTGGTGCCAAGGCTGAAGTGATGTCGCTGCTGAAGTGTGTGGGCCGCCCAGTGATAGCGGCTGTGATCCTGGCTCTGCTCCTCCCCCAGACAGGACGCAGCCAAGAGGCGCCGCCTGAGCCGAAGATTGGCAGTGCCCCAGCGAAGGAGCATGCCGGGCCGGCGGCCGAGCACACGGCTGGTCACGACGGCCATGGCCAGCTTGGCGTCGCCCTGGGGGAGTGGACGGTAATTCCCTTCGCGGCATTGCTGCTGTGCATCGCCATTTTGCCGCTGGTGGCCGGCCACTGGTGGGAGCACAACAAGAGCAAGGCGATCGTGGCCGGAGCGCTGGCGGCAATCGTGGCCGGTTATCTGGCCGTCGTCTGGAAAGAGGTTGGAATCCAGGCGCTTGAGCACGTGCTGCTGGAATACGCCTCGTTCGTGATCCTGCTGGGAGCGCTGTACGTGATCAGCGGCGGGGTGTATATCGGCGGGTCGCTGAGCGGCACTCCGCTGGCCAATACGTGTCTGATGGGGCTGGGCGCGCTTTTGGCCAGCTTCATCGGGACGACGGGAGCGTCGGTGCTGCTGGTGCGGCCCCTGCTCAGGGCCAACCAAACGCGGCAGGACAAGGCGCATATCGTGGTCTTTTTCATCTTCGTCGTCTCCAACTGCGGCGGTCTGTTGACGCCGCTGGGGGACCCGCCGCTGTTCATGGGGTTCATGGCGGGCGTGCCGTTTTTGTGGACGATGGAGCACCTCTGGCAACAGTGGCTGGTCGTGAACATCGCCCTGCTGGTGATCTTCCACGTCTGGGATGAGATCGTCTTTGCCCGCGAGGAGATGCGGCGGCCCGGATCGCAGCTTGAGGAGGTGCTGAAGCACGAGCCCCTGTCGATTCGCGGCGGGCTCAACTTCCTGTTCCTGGCCGGCGTCGTCGCCGCCGTCTATGGCAAAGGGGTCTACAACTGGCCGTGGGGGATCCAGGAAGGGATCATGGCCCTGATGGGCGTGCTGGCGTACGCCACGACCGCCGCTGCCAATCGCCAGGCCAACCGGTTCACGTTCGCGCCCATCATCGAAGTGGCCGTCCTGTTCCTCGGCATTTTCGTGACGATGGCGCCGGCCCTGCAAATCCTCAACGCTTGGGGAAGCGGCCACCGCGACGTGCTGGGAATGCCGTTTGGCATGCGCGAGCCGTGGCAGTTCTTCTGGGTCTGCGGAGGCCTGTCGAGCGTCCTCGACAACGCACCGACCTATATCACCATGGCGGCCACTGCGTCGGGGCTCAAGGAAGTGCCGGCCGTGCCAGGGACGCCGTACCTGCGCGAGTTTCTGGCCCTCGGCGGCGACGCCCCCCGGCTGCTGGCGGCCATCTCCTGCGGCGCGGTCTTCATGGGGGCCAACACCTACATCGGCAACGGCCCCAACTTCATGGTCAAGGCGATCGCCGAGGAGAGCGGGGTCCGAATGCCCAGCTTCTTCGGATACATGCTCTACAGCGGGGCGGTTTTGATCCCGCTGTTTGTGGCGGTGACGTTGATTTTTTTCCGCGCCTAGCCGGAGGCAAACCTGCCTCCGGGTCCGTGCGTTTTGCGTTTCGAGCTGACGGACCCGCCCCTCAAAAACCCCTCTCCCCCTGGGAGAGGGTGGCGGCGCAGCCGCCGGGTGAGGGTGTACCTCGTATCCCTTGGCTTCTGTTGCCTCCCTACCACACTCGCCGCACGCCGTATGCATCAAATTGTGGATCCACGCTCGCGATTGGAACATCCTCGGCAATTGCCTGCGCGATCAGCAGCCGGTCGAACGGATCCTTGTGATGTGCCGGCAGCGTTTCCACGGCGGTTGCATGTTCCAGCGAAATGGACAGCAGCTCCAAGTTGTTGCGGGGGATTTCCCGACCCAGCAGCACTCCCGCTGGCTCGTCCAGCTTGAGTTTCCCCAGTCCGGCCTTGATGACAATTTCCCAGCAGGAAGCAACGCTGACCAGCTTCCGATTGGCCGCGTCCTCAATGGCCCCCTTCGCCGCGGCAGATAGCTGCGGATCGTCCTTGAGAAACCACAAGAGCGCGTGCGTGTCCAGGAGCAGCGTCACTCCATGTACTCCCGGAATTCCGACAGCGGGGCGTCAAAGTCGGGAGCGATCCACAGGATCTTGTCGGCGGCACTCCCCGCCCGACACGGCCAGCTCGTCCGCTGCTCGCGCACCAGCCGGGCCACCGGCTCGCCCCCTTGCGCAATAACCACCTCCTCGCCGGGAGTCAAACCCTCGATCAGTTCTGCCAGATGAGCCTGCGCGTCTGCCAAGGGAATGGTGGTCATGGCGAATTGAATCCGGTGCAAAGGTGAATCGACTACTCCAGTTTAACATGCTGGGACTTTGCAGGCGAAACTAGGACGCCTGTCCCCCGTCGCTGCAAGCCAAGGCCCGAGCAACCAAGCGATGAGTGCTGCCCTGTGGCGTCAAGTACGCGCTCGGGCGGCAGGCAGTTGCGAGTACTGCCACATGCCTGAGTCGCTCGACCCCCTGCCATTCGAAGTGGACCATAGCGCTTTGTGAACTCGACGAATACCCGTCCTCTGCATGGCCTTTGCTTGCTTTCTTGTGGACGCGCCCCCACAATCAGGGAGCCGGAATCGACATTCGTCAGGTCTCTCGAGAAGGGAATTCATCCATGTCCCGTGCGCTTGGGCCGTACATTGCGCTGGCCGCGTGCCTGGCGCTATCGGGAAGTGTTGCACCTGTTTCGGGACAGGAGCCGCGCGAACCGGCGGGAGCGAAGGCGCTGCGCCCGGCCGCCCGCCCCTATAACTTCAAGATCGAAGCCTCGCTGGCTTTGCAGGAAGCCGATGCGAAGCTCAAGGACCTATTCCGCGAGCAGCGTGAGTCGTTGCGTTCCGACCGCCAGCGCCCCTTGCGCACCTGGACCGACGCCGACGGCAACCAGATCGATGCCCAGCTTGTGGAAAACTTCGCGGGCATGGCGGCACTCAAGAGAGCCGATGGGCAATTGCTGACGGCGATCGTCGCGCAGTTAAGCAAGGAGGATCAGAAGTATCTTGACGAGCTGACCGCTGCGGCCGCCGAACTGCGCCAAAAGGAAAGCGGAGGCGCCACCGCGGCGACGGTATCCGCAAGCAAGCTCAAAATCGTCGGTCTGGGGATCCACATCTATCACGACAATAACAGGCAGTTGATCCCGGCCTACAGCGTCGATGGCCAAGGGAAGCCGCTCTTGAGTTGGCGGGTTCATCTGCTTCCCTATATCGGCGGCAAAAAGCTCCACGCGCTGTTCCGCCTCGATGAACCTTGGGACAGCGAGCACAACCGGCAGCTCGTGGGGTTCATGCCAGACGTGTTTGCGGCTGCCGGCGCTAAACCGGGAGAGGGAAAAACGAACTTCCTGGCGGTGCGCGGAGCGGAGTCGGCATTTCCGGACGTCGTGCCCGGAAAGGGGCTCCGTTTCGGGAATGTGCAGGACGGCCTGTCGCACACCGTGCTGGTTGTGGAGGCCGGCGATCAGGCAGCCCAGGAATGGACCCGCCCCGACGACTGGGAGTGGTCGGCGGCAGAGCCGCTGAAGAATCTTGTCGGCCTGCGGAAAGGAGGATTTCTCGCGCTCTTCGCCGACGGACGCGTCGAACTGGTGTCCGACCAGAATGAGCCGCCAATGCTCAATGCCATCTTCGGCCGCGCCGACGGGCAGCCCGTAAACTTGAAGCCGGCAATGCCATAAGACGGGCAGCAACGCGGCAGGATGCCCATGATTGCCGCGGCCCCCTCCACCGCGCGTGGATGGACCGGAAGATGGTCAGCAAGGATGCGATCCGTGAGCCGCACGCCCCGCCGTATGACGGGCTTCCTATTCCGCCTCCAAGACGGGCTAGGAAGCTGCTAGGAAGCCCGTCCTACACAAGCCCGACGCGCGAGCGAGGGAAACGGCCGTTTTGCCAGGCAGATGTACTCCGTGTACCCGCATCACACTGCAGAGCCAGTGCCACCGGGATCAGTTGCCATCGCCACCCGCCGCTCGGCATTCGGCAGGCACCTGCCGCCGGGACCGTACCGCGCCCATAGTTGATTTGGGAATGTGGTTCGCCGCTCCGCGCTGGCGACCTTGTTCCAGAGTTGTTGGGCTCGCTGGCGAAGCAAGACTTCAGTCTTGACCTTCTGCCACACTTGGCCGCCTTGCCTTTTCAGTTCTCGCCAATTCACACCTGCGGCTTGAAGTTCTCGTGCTGCGGTCGCATCGTCGTACTGGTCGCCATAGACGCCCCATGGATAAGAGCTCCCTCGTGGATAATGAGCGATCCACTTCTCAAACGTGCTCGGACAGTTCAATCTCCAATTCTGAGGATTCGTCGTCAGGCCCCGTTTCTGCGCCCAGGGGTGATACGTCTCCACGTAAAACACGCGCGTGCGCAGTACAGCTTCATACTCGGTTCGCGCTGTACTGAGGATGTATTCGTTCCTCGTGATCGTGCCGGCATTCGCCTTAACAGTTAAGTTCTTGAATTCCTCATGACTTTGAATGTTGTGCAGTTCGTAGACCGCCCTTGACCAGAGGAAGTCAAAGATGTGGGAACTATCCGCACTTTGTTGCCCCAGTGACCGTTGCTTTTGGGGAACAAAGATGCGGCCGGGTTTTCCACGGTGGGGCGGCCAGTGACAAGCTACGCCGTCGGTGATGTCGGAACTGCCTTCCCACTCAATCCACGTCGGCAGATCTTCGCCCGCGAACTTTCGTGTTGCCCATTGAAACAGCTCGTCATCCTTCGTCAGCCCCCGGGCCATGTCCGGTCGGTCGCTAAGCATGCGGCGAAGCTGAGTATTCCCGCGCTCCAGATCGCTCTCTTTGAGCAGCCGCTTGTTGGCCTGGTATTTGTAGTAGCCCCCTTGCAGGCTCGGGTTGCCGCGGATGAGTTCGGCCACGGCTTCGATGGAGCGCTGGGATGCTCGGTCGGCCCACTCCTTTCGCTCATCCGCTAACGTAGCGACTGAGGTCACTACTCGTATGCCGCGGAGGAACGACTCGAGTGCCTGCTGCTTCGCGTCACCCGTGCTGCTTACAGGCGGATTGCCTTCGTAGGCGCCACTGATCGCCGGCGCGAGCGCCAAGACTGCCGTCCAAAGGAACCTCATCGACTCGACGTATCGCAACATGATTCCCTCCATACTGCCCTTGCAAACCACCGGTTTCCCTCGACTGATGATACCGCGAGCCCAATGCGGCGAGCGAGATCAATTCGTCCATAACTGTCTGCATTCGTTTACCCCGCCACCAATGGACTTCGCTGCGCAAGAGGGACCGGCCGCCGTGTCTTGTAGATGGAAGCCTCGGGTCATTGCGTGACGGGGCAGAGCCCCGTCACGAGTTTCGGCGTCCCGCGAGTAGGACGGGCTTCCTAGCCCGTCCAGCGAAGACGGGCTAGGAAGCCCGTCCTCCACAAGCCCGACGCGCGAGCGAGGGAAACGGCCGTTTTGCCAGGCGATGCGTGTCCCTCGCTTGCGCGTCGGGCTTGTCTTGCCGCGGCCCTATCCACCGTAGCCAGCGGACCAGGGACCGGGACCGGCGATTGACCCTCACCCCGGCCCTCTCCCAGGGGGAGAGGGGGAAAAAATCTCGCTGGCAGTGACCAAAGGTGTCACTGGCCAGGCGTCTAAGTGGTAGCCGAGGCTGCGCGCGGCCAGGTGGTCGCGAAGTCGCCCCCCCCGGTTGAGGGAGTTGTTTGACAGAACCCCCCTTTGGTTGTCAAACAACTACTAATGAACACCCATGCGCTTCCTGTTGATCCGGCCGGGGGACAGGAGTCAGGGGCCAGGGGACAGGAGCCAGGAGCCAGGGGACAGGGGCCAGGGGCCAGGAGCCAGGGGACAGGAGACAGGAGACAGGGGACAGACCCTCACCCCGGCCCTCTCCCAGGGGGAGAGGGGGACGAGGCGCGCAAACGCGCTATAACCGAAAACAGGTGGTAAGCCAGATACGGCCAGAGGAATATCCGATGACTCACCCCAACACATTTCTGCACCGCAAGTTACGGCGGGGGCCGCCGGCTGCGCCGCGACGGAAGTCGTCGCCCGGGGCGTGCGCAAACGCGCTATATTTGGCGGCGGCTGGGGCGGAGTCCGCCACGCCACGGCAGGGGCTTCGGCGGCACTCAGCCCCAGCCACCTACCCCGCCCTGTGCCGCAACCAACAGGGGGGGCGGTGGCTTCCCTGTGGCTGCGGCGCCGCCGGGCTGAGCGCCCGCCCCTTCCTGATTGGCTGTTGGAAAGCGGCCCCTCGCAACAACAGGGCCGATTGTGCCGATGATCCGGTCCGTGCCGACGCAACGTGCTGGGTGGAGCGACAGCGCCCCTGGGGAGCGTCGAATGTGTTCCATGCGTCAACCACGGCAAAACCTCAAGCTATCGTTGAACAGAGAGACCTCCGACTTCCGACCTCTCCCCTGCCGACCATCCAGCCGCGAACCTGCCATGTCCCAGCGCCACACCTACTCCGCGGTCAGCTACGTTCCCGACTGTGCGCCGACCACGGCGGGCCAGGTGGCCGACATCCTCGAACGCTGGCGGAAGCGGAACGAGGACCACTATTCCAACCGCCGCAAGGACCACCGCTTTCCCTATCCCAACCGGGTCCTGGTCGTGGCCACGCTGCCGCCCGACGAAACGACCGGCGGGGAGTCGCTGCACGTCGTCGTCGAGACCCAGACCCGCAACCTCTCCTGCGGCGGCATCAGCCTGCTGGCGGCCCCGCTGTTCGTTCCGCAAACGGCGGGCGAGCACACGCCCCTTTTGCACGCCGACCGGATCTTCGTCGTGGGACGGGTGGTCTCGATCGGACTGCCCCGCCAAGGCAGCGAGTGCCTCTGGATGCGCGGCACTATCATCCGCTCCCGAACCGTCCACCACGGCTTCCGCGAATGCGGCATTTCCTTCGTCGCCCGCCAGCGAAGCCAGGACCTGTCGGCCGCCGACGACGTGGTGGTTTAAGGGCGGAGAGAGCTCGGCGTACTGATTGGCCGAGACGGCTGAAGGGAAATGTAGACAGCGCCGTCGCGGGTTCACTGCGTCCCCAGGGAATGCATCATCCACGCCAGACGGCGGCTGCAAGGGGCGCACGAAAAAACCCGGTAGCGTGGGGCAGGAACGCAACCGGGCCGCTGCGGGCAAGCCCGACAGCAAAAGACAAGATACGCCGCGGCAATTGGAAAAGCAACTACCAGTGGGGGCTAATCCGGCTTTTTCACCAGGCGGGTGGGCCGGCAACCACCAAGGGGTCACGAAGCGGTTTCTGCGTGCAAGTTCGTGCCTTCGTGGTAAGCACGGCGATCGAACATTGCTGGCACAGCCGCGTCCTGGCAAAATATCCCTTCGCGGCTGCTCCACGCTCAATTGCCCCTTGCAGGATCTCCCATGCCAATCCAAATCCCTGCCGACATCACCATCGTCACGCTGCGGAAGGATGGAAAGGAAATGCCGCAGCGGTGGACGGAGCCTTATGCCAGGTCGGTCCTCAAGGGGGCCAGCGACCTGTTCACCGCGCGGGCGCAAATCGCCTTCACGCTCGGCAGTTGCCAGCAAGTGGTCGAGTCAATGCCGACGGGGGCGCGGGCCGACGTTTTGGATGTGGCGGCGTATCACTACCTGTCGGCCGCGCATCGGGCGGGGAAGGGGGTGCGGGTGCTCCTCGTGGACAAAGTCTCCCGCCCGGAGCTCGGGGGCCAGTCGCGGCACGAGACCCGCGTCTGTTTCGTCACCTACGGTGCGGACCTCGGGGCCGTCTCGCGGATGCTAGCGCACGAACTTGGCCACCTGCTGGAACTGGAGCACATCGACCAGGTTCGCAATGCGGGGCCGGGGCAGGAGCGCGAGGTCGCGGCCCGGATGCGGAACCTGATGTATTCCGGCGCCCTCAATCCGGCCGCCGAGCTGACCCCCGAGCAGGTTCAGCGCGCCCGATCGTCGGCGCTGGCAAGGCGGTTTGGCGGAAGGTGATGCAGCTCGTTCCTCAGACTCCGCCTCGACGGCGCTGCCGGCGACGCGGCGTTTCGGCGGATGGACACCAGCCAGCCAGCGTCGTCCGCGCCTTACCGAGGCAGAACCTACACCGTCAACACCCGGTCCCGCGCCGCCACGTCCCACGTGCCGGCGAGCTTGCCGCCGGAGACGACGTAGACGAATTTGTGCAGGGCCGAGGTCGGGCAGACGTGCCGCGGGACGGCAAACAGTTCGTCGCCCGGCTGGAAGCGCTCGGCCAGCGGCGTCTCCAGGACGAGGTGCTCCTCGTTTTGCAGGACCGCCTTGGCGTCGGGCAGGTCGGGAAAGAACAGCCGATTGCCGGCGGGCGGATCGGAGGCGACCGCTTTGTACCCCAGGTCGCAGGTGATCCGCGTCGCCGTCGGCCGGCTGATGACGCGGGTGAGAAGCAGTGCGGCGGGAATGAAGTTCAAATCGGGAAACATCTCGCCGTAACCCGCATCCTGGAAGATGATCGTCCCGGGGCTGAGCTCGATCGCCGGATCGTCGAGCGCGGCGAAGATTGGAAACGACGCAGTGCCGCCGGCGACGATCCGCGGCACGGCAATTCCCGCCGCCACCAGCTCATCCCGCAGCTTTGCCGCCGGCTCGTACCCGGCCAGGACAGCGGCGCGGCGCTCGGCCACGTCCTGCTGGTGGTTCTGCCCGTCGTACAGATGAAAGCCGCCGGGAGCGACTCCCTTCGTGGCGGCGATCTGCTGGTACAGGTCCTTGGCCTGCGGGCCGGCCGGAATGCCCGTGCGGTGCTGGCCGCTGTCGATGTCGAGCAGCACGTCGATCTGCTTGCCGACTGCCGCGGCGACCTGGCCGAGCTCCGCCAGCGGGGCGGGGTGATCGGCCGTCACCGACAGCCGCACGCTAGGAAACTTCTCCGCGAATCGCACCACGCGGCGAATGTTCGGGCCGACCGGGTTGTACGCCAGGAAGATGTCCGCGACCCCGCACTGGGCGAGCATCTCCGCCTCGGCAATCGTGGCGCACTTGTGGCGCGTGATGCCGGCGGCCAGCTCCATCTCGATGATCTGCCGCATCTTGTGAGTCTTGCAGTGCGGCCGCAGGCGCGCCGGGTCGCGGGCGATGCGGACCATCTCCGCCAGGTTCTTCTCCACCAGGTCGCAAAAGATGACGAGCGACGGCGAGAAGATCTCGCTGACGTCGGCAATGGCGTAGCGTGGATCCATCGAACGAGCACTCTCAGTGCGAATTATTTCTGCGCCGACTGCGCCTTGATCCATTCGATCCCCGCCGGAATCCCTTCCTCGATCATCGAGTCGTAATGACCGCCGCTGGGCACCGTTTTGAGCGTGACCGATTTACCCACCGCCTGGAGCCGCTCGGCGAAGGAGCGCGTCTCGCTGACGGGGGTGTTCCAGTCGTCGTCGGCATGGAACAAGAACACCGGGCAGTTCAGCCGGCTCTCGTGGGTCCGCGGGGAGCTTCGCACGATGAAGTCGGTCAGCCCCGGCAGATCCATCTCCCGCGCACGGTGCAAGAAACCGGGCATCTCATCGCTGATCCGCGATTGCACGTCGCTGCACGGAGCGTAGGCCACGCAGCCGGCCAGCCGCGGCTCGTGCTCGGCAAACAGGAGTGCCGCCGTCCCCGCCGAGCTGTGTCCGGCGGCGTAGATCTGCCGCGGATTGACCTCCGGCACGCGGGCCAGGACGAATTCGAGCGCGTTGCGGGCGTTGACCAGGCCGGCGCACGAGGCGCGAAAGGCGTCGAACGCCTCGCGATCGGTATTCGCGAAGACCATCGAGCCATCCAGCTCATAGGCCAACACCGCTATGCCGGCCTTGGCGTACGGAATGAACTCGTCGGCATCCCCGGTCTCCTGCGGGTCGCCGGCAAAGTCGTAGCCTTCCAGCAGCGTCGTCCCCGCCCCGGTGATGAGCACGCACGGCAGCGAGCCGACCGCGTGCTCCCCGGGCGGAAGGAACAGGAACATCTCGCCGCCGTGCCCCGGCGGATCGTAGTCGCCGCTTTCCCCCAACCGGATCGTGTACATCACCACGCCGCCGTCCTCGCTCAGCGTTCGGGTCGGCTGGCCGCGGTCCGGAAGAGCGGGAACCTTGATGGCCGCCACATTCCACGGCTGGCTGGCCGCGGGGGAAGGCTGCGGGGTCGTCGTCGTGAACCAGATCAACGCCCCGCAGCAGGCAATCATGGCCAGACCGCCCACGCCCAGGATCGCCAGGAACGTCCACAAGCAGCCCGAGCCGCTGGATCGCGGCGGCGGATATTGGGCCTGACCATAGATGTCCGACGGATTGGGCCCGAATGGCGAGGGGCCGCCTTGGCCGGGGTAACTCGATCCCGGATAGCTCGAACCGGGATGGCCGCGGCTGGGGTAGTTTTGGTTGGGGCTTTGGTAGTTGGGTCCGGGATAGCTCATAAATCACCTGGCCAGACGCACATTACTCACAGCGCTCGAAGATCGTCGCAATTCCCTGCCCCAGGCCGATGCACATGGTCGCCAGGCCGTAGCGAGCGCCGCGGTCGATCATCGCATGAATCAACGTGGTGGCGATTCGTGCGCCGCTGGCGCCGAGCGGATGGCCAATGGCGATCGCCCCGCCGCGGACGTTGACCTTCGCCGCGTCCATGCCCAGCATGCGGATGCAGGCCAGCGACTGGGCCGCGAAGGCTTCGTTGAGCTCGATCAGATCGATGTCGGTGAGTTTCATGCCGGCGCGGGCCAGCGCCTTCTGCGTCGCGGGCACCGGGCCGGTTCCCATCACGCACGGCTCGACGCCGGCGATTGCAGTCGCCACCACGCGGACCAGCGGCTTGAGACCCAGCGACTTCGCCTTCTCCTCGGACATCATGAGCAGTGCCGCGGCTCCGTCGTTCAGCGGCGAGCTGTTGCCGGCCGTCACCGTGCCGAACTTGGGCATGAAGGCCGGCTCGAGCGCGGCCAGCGCTTCGAGGGTCGAATCGGGACGCACGCATTGATCCATCGTGGCCAGGATGCGGTTGCCTTCTTCGTCACGGCCGTAAACGGGCACGATCTCGCGGGCGAACTGGCCGCTGGCGTGCGCCTCGGCGGCCCGCACGTGGCTGTGGTGAGCGAAGGCGTCTTGATCGGCGCGGGAAATACCCTGCGTCTGCGCGAGAAACTCGGCGGTCACCCCCATCATCAGCGCGCCCTTGCTCGTGTGGGCGAACAGCTTGAAGTTGGGATCGAACTGAAAGTCCATCGGCAGATGGTGCATGTGCTCCAGCCCGCCGGCAATCTGCACGTCCTCGGCACTGGACTGGATGGCATGCGCCGCCTGATTGAGGGCTTGCAGGCTGCTGCCGCAGAGGCGATTGATGGTCGTGCCGCCGGTGGCGACCGGCAGTCCGGCCATGAGCGAAACGCCGCGGGCCACATTCAGCCCCTGCTCGGCCGCCTGCTGCGTGCAGCCCAAGAGCACGTCCTCGATCTGGGCCGGATCGATCTTCGTCCGCTCGATCAGCGCCTGGATGCAGGCCACCGCCAGGTCGTCGCTCCGCACGTCGCGGAACAGCCCCTTCTCCGGATGAGCCCGGCCGATGGGAGTGCGGACACAGTCGATGATCACGGCACGACGCATAAGTCGATGTTCCAGTTCAAGCTCCACCGACCCTGGTCGGTGGTAATTCGATTGAAAGGTTAGCAGCGAAGCAGATCGCTCCCCAACAACTCCCCCTTTCTTTTTCCCTTCCGCCGCGAAGCGGCGGAAGGGAAAAAGAGTATTTTTGGTGGTACCGTTTCTAGCTACCCAGTCATTGTGCCACCGACCAGGGTCGGTGGTGTGTCAAATTCTGCGCTTCGGAATTTTGCTTCACCGCGGATAAAACTTCTTTCCCGCCTTGGCCATTTCCACCAGAAGCGGCGTCGGCTGCATCCGCTTGCCGAGCTTCGCCAGCGGCTCCAGACGCTTCATAATCTGGTCCAGCCCGACCGTGTCGGCCCAGAACAAGAGCCCCCCGCGAAACGGCGGAAAGCCGATGCCGAACACCAGCCCCAGATCGACGTCTCGCACGTCGCGGACCAGTTTTTCTTCCAGCACGCGCGTCGCTTCCAGGAGCATCGGCAGGATCAGCCGGTCGGCAATCTGCTCCTTGGTGAACTTCGCTTCGCCGCGGCGATAATTGGCGACGATCGCCTCCGCCGCCGGATCGCTCTGCGCTTTGCCCTTCTTCCCTTGATACGAAAAGAAACCGAGCCTGGATTTTTGCCCCAGCCGCCCCGCCTTGACCATCGCCGGCAGCACGGGCGAAGCGACGATCCGGTCGGGAAAAGCTTCCCACATCGTTTTGCCGGCATACATGGCCGTGTCGAGACCGACCATGTCATAGAGGGCGATCGGCCCCATCGGCATGCCGAAGGCCATCGCCCCCTTGTCGATCTCCAGCATGCTCGCGCCGTCGCTGAGCAGCTCGATCGCCTCGTTCATGTAGGGAAAGAGGAGGCGGTTGACGAGAAAACCAGGGCCGTCGTTGACGACGATCGGCATTTTTCCGAGGCGCTTGGCATACGCCACCGTGGTGGCCACCGTCTGATCGCTGGTGTGCTCGCCGCGGATGACCTCGACCAGCTTCATCCGCCGCACGGGATTGAAAAAATGCAGGCCGCAGAACTGCGCCGGCCGCGACAGCCCGTCGGCCAACTTCGTGATGGGAATGGTCGAGGTGTTCGAAGCCAGGATCGCCTGCGGACCGAGCAGCGGCTCGAGCTGCGCCAGCAGCCGCTTCTTCACGTCGATGTTTTCCACGACCGCTTCCACCACCAGCTCGCAGTCGGCCAGCTCCTCCAAATGATGACTGACCGACAGCAGTGGCCCCAACGCCAGCGCTCTTTTGGGATCGGGCCCCTTTGTTTTTCGGTTGTAAGTTGCCTCTTCGAGCACGTTGCGGGCCCCGGCGATCAGGGCGTCGCTCGACGCGTCGTTGAGGGCGACGGGTATCTCCTGCTTCAAGTTGGCGGCTGCAATGCCGCTCCCCATGATGCCGGCCCCGATCACGCCGACATGGCCGATCTTCTGCGGCGTCGTGTCGTTCCGGTCGAGCCCCGTGTCCCGCTTGTTGCGGTCGGTGAGGAAGAAGACGTTGATCAGCGCCGCGTTGATCGGGCTGCCGAATAGCTCGGCCATGCCGGCGGCCTCTTTTTCGAGCGCCTCCTGCTCATCGAGGCTGCACGTTTCCATCATGAGTTCAAGAGCGGCCATCGGGGCCGGGTAGTGCCCTTTGGTCTCCTGCTGGATCAGGGCCGAGGCGGTTGCGCCCAAAAAGCCAAGCTCGGTCGGGTCGAACACGCAGTCGGCCTCCCATCGCTGGCGATCGGCGACGAATACTTTGGTCGCGCGCTCGTCACGCACCAAGCGGATTGCCGCATCCAGCAGCCGCTCCGCCGGCACCAGATCGCTGGCCAATCCCATAGCCGCCGCTTTCGGTGCATCGACCGACTCGCCGCTGGTGATCATCTCCACGGCATTGGACAGTCCGACGATCCGCGGCATGCGGACGGTTCCCCCCCAACCGGGATAGAGCCCGAGCTTCACCTCCGGAAAGCCGAACTCGGTGCGGGGATTGCTCGTCACAATCCGCCGGTCGCACCAACTGGCCAGCTCCGC
>DATKDU010000311.1:0-2548 GCA_035512595.1 Pirellulaceae bacterium | reverse complement strand
TTCGAGCCCAACACGAACTATGTCAAGGTCTACACGAGCCGCAAGGACTTCGGACCTGGTGAATGGCGTCGGATGATCTATCAAACCAAGCCCCGCATGCAGCTTGACGACACGTTCGGCGCATTCGACTGCCCCGATGCGGGCCAGGCCGCCCCCAAGCGGACCGAATCGACCACGCCGCTGCAGGCGCTCAACTTGCTCAACAGCGCTTTTCTGGTGCAGCAGTCGGAGTTGTTCGCGAAGCACATCGCAGCCGAAGCAGGCGGCGACGTCGAGTTCCAAGTGAAGCGGGCATTTTCGCTGGCGTTCCAACGCGAGCCGGCCTCAGAGGAATTGACCGCGGCATCGCAGCTCGTCCGTGCTGAAGGTTTGCCAGCCCTCTGCCGCGCTCTATTGAACGCTAACGAGTTCGTGATGGTGTACTAGCAATGGATACCCTTTCTCACACCGGACGCTGGCTCCTCGACCGCCGCCGATTTCTCCAGTCGGCTGGCACGGGGCTCGGCGGCATTGCCCTGGCAAGCCTCTTGTCGCAGGAGCAATTGCTGGCCGACGATAACAAATCTCCGATCCGCCCACAGATCGATCCGGCCGCGCCTTATGCCGCGCGGCCGCCCCACTTCGCGCCCAAAGCCAAGCGGGTGCTGATGATCTTCGTCAGCGGCGCGATCAGCCACCTCGACACGTTCGACTACAAGCCCGAGCTGATCAAGCGCCACGATCAGCCGCTGCCGGGAAATGACAAGCTGGTCACGTTTCAAGGTGAGAATGGAAACCTCGTCAAACCCCTGTGGGAATTCCGGCCTCGTGGCCAGTGCGGCAAGATGATTTCGGATCTCTTGCCGAATCTGGCCGAACTGGCCGACGAGATGTGCTTCCTCCACAGCATGACCGCCAAGAGCAACACCCACGGGCCGGCCGAGAATCAGATGAGCACCGGCTTTACGCTCGACGGCTTTCCCGGCGTCGGCTGCTGGGTGACCTACGCCCTGGGAAGCGAGTGCGACGACCTGCCCGCCTTCGTCGCCATCCCCGATCCGCGGGGAGTGCCGCAGTCAGCGTCCAACCACTGGAATTCCGCTTTCCTCCCCGCCGCGTTCCAAGGGACGGCATTCAATGCCGACAGGCCGATTCCGAACCTGAATCGCCCGCCGCAGATTTCCGCTTCCGCCGACAAGCGGTCGCGCGATTTCCTCAAGCTGCTCAATGAAAAGCACCTCGAAAAGCATCCGGGGGATACCGATCTGGCGGCGCGGATCGCCAGCTACGAGCTGGCCGCGCGGCTTCAGCTTCGCGCGGCCGAAGTCAGCGACCTCTCCACCGAGACGCAAGAAACGCTCGACCTGTACGGCACTGGGGACGAAAACAAGCTCAAGGCCGGCTTTGCCCGCAATTGCCTGCTGGCCCGGCGGCTGCTCGCGCGCGGCGTGCGGTTCGTCCAACTCTTCAACGGCGCGTATGCGATGGGGGAAGGGGTCGGCAACTGGGACGGGCACAAGAAGCTCAAGGAGCAGTACGACATCCACGCCCCGATCCTCGACCAACCGGCCGCGGCACTCCTGACGGACCTCAAGCGGACGGGACTACTCGCCGACACGCTCGTCGCCTTCGTCACCGAGTTCGGGCGGATGCCGACGTTTCAGAAAGGGGCGTCAGGCCGCGACCACAATCCCAAGGGATTTACCGTGTGGCTCGCCGGGGCGGGGGTCAAGGCGCCTTTCAGCTATGGTGCGACCGACGACTTTGGCTACCAGGCGGTCGAAAACGTCGCCACGATCTACGACCTGCACGCCACGATCCTGCACCTCGTCGGCCTCGACCACGAGCGGTTGAGCTATTACTCCAGCGGCATCGAGCGGCGGCTGACCGACGTACACGGGCACGTGATCCAGCCCGTGTTGTCGTAGCGGACGTAAAGAGAAGTGCGAGCGGAGGGATTTGAACCCACACACCTTGCGGTACTGGATCCTAAGTCCAGCGCGTCTGCCAATTCCGCCACGCTCGCGATAGGGCTACTTTGGAGTTTCCGCCACGCCCCCTGAGGAGTCAAGGTCGCATTGCTCGCTGGCCGCGGCAATTTGTTTCACTCGACAGGCCGCGTGTGTTACATTTGGCGGCGCAGTCAGCCACCAGGCAAGCATACGTATCCTGCGCTTCTCTTAGGAGGGACTCATGGGCTGGAAGGTTCACATGGGAAACGCTGCGGCAGCTATCCTGGCGGCGGGAGTCCTCTTCACGCCGGTTCTCGGGCAAGAAGAGCCGCTGTTCGACAACCGCCTCAACGTCAACGTCCCGCCGATCGCCAAGGACGATTCGGTCCGCTACGACTACGACATCGTCTACGTCCGGGCGCTGCGGGCCGGCGACGAAATCCACAAGCGGTACTACACCGACTTCTCCGCGCCGGTGACGATGGAGCCGGGGGCCGATTTGATGCTGCTCCATCCCGATGGCAGCGAGGAGCTGCTCGTCGCCGGCGGTAAGGGCTCGATTACCGACCCGGTCGTGTCGTACGACGGCCAGTGGGTGTACTACGTTCACATCCACA
>DATKDU010000310.1:0-5415 GCA_035512595.1 Pirellulaceae bacterium | reverse complement strand
GCTAGCGGAGGCGGGGATCATCCGCGTCTACCTGGCGATCCCCAAGCTGCGGCTGGGGAATGCCAACACGGCCCGCCGCGGCTCTAGCGGACTGGCCCGCTTCATCGAGCTTTCTCCGCAGGCCATTCAGGACGAAAACACGGGCGGCAACGACCAAGAGGTCGGCTTTCGCACGCTCGGCGTGCGGCTGTTCGCCCAAGCGCCGCGCAGCGACGGCGCATTTGACGATGAGCATCCCGATTACGAGCTGCTGCCGGTCGCCCAAGTCAAGCGGGCCGGCGACGCGGGTCCCGAGCTCGACAAGACCTATATTCCGCCCGTTTTGACGATCGACGCCTGGCCGTATCTGCAGCGCGACATCATGCAGACCGTGTACGACATGGTCGGCAATCGAATCGAGCGGCTCGCTCCGCAGGTAATCGCCCGCGGCATTACGCTCGCCAGCCAGGAACCGGGCGACCTCGACCGGTTGTTTCTGCTGTCGCGGCTCAACGAGGCGTATGCCACGCTCGGCGTGCTCGTGTTCGCCAAGGGAGTGCATCCGTTTGACGCGTATGTCGCGCTGGCCCATCTCATCGGGCAGCTTTCCATTTTTGACGCCACGCGGCGGCCGCCGGCAATCCCGGCCTACGATCACGACGACCTGGGGACGATCTTTCACTGGATGCTCAAGCAGCTTAAATCGTATCTCGACCTGAAGCTCGACCTGCCGTATTTCTTCCGGCCGTTCGAGGGGCGCGGCCTGGGAATGCAGGTCACGTTCGATCCGCAGTGGCTCGGCCCCGACTTCCAGTGGTACGTCGGCGTTCATTTTGAATCGATCTCGGCGGCCGATTGCCGCAAGCTGCTAGCACCCAACGCGGTGAACTGGAAGCTGGGAAGCCTGCAAAAGGTGGAGGGGCTGTTTCAGTCGGGGCGTCCCGGTTTGACTCTGGTGCCGCAGGAATTTCCGCCGAAGGAATTACCGGCGGCGAACTGGATTTACTTCGCGGTGACGCGATCCGGCGACGCCTGGCAGGACGTGGTCCTCACGCAGACGCTGGCCATGCGGTACAAGGACACGCTGGTGGACAACCGCGAGTCCTTGGAGGGGCAGCGGACGCTGGTGATCAACCTGCCGCCGAAGAAGATCGAGCTGGAATTCGGACTGTTTGCGGTGCCGACGAAGTGAGAAGGGTTCAGGGTTCAGGGTTCAGGAATGCAGGTGTCCCGACCCAGTACCGCGTACCTACGTTCTGACCTCCGACCTCCGACCTCCGACCTCCGACCTCTGCTCTCTCCTCCTGAACCCTGAACCCTGAACCCTGAACCCTCGCATGACCCCCACCTTCTCCAAGCACGTCGATCCGATCTTCGACTACGTGCTCGGATTGCTCGACCGCATCGAGCAGGGGGACGAGCCCGATCCGCAGCAGACGCACACCTACATTCACACCGTGCTCCTCAACCGGGCCGAGCAGCAACTGGGGGAGTCCCCCAACTGGCGGCTGGCCAAGCAGGCGCTCGTCTTCTGGATCGACGAGATGCTCTGCGAAGCGCCGTGGCAGGGGCGCAACTGGTGGGTCAACAACATCCTCGAGTACCTGCTGCTCCAATCCAACGAGCGGGCCATCTTGTTCTTCCTCCGCGCCAAGGAGGCGGTCGGCACCGCCACGCTCGACGCGCTGGAAGTGTTTTACCTGTGCGTGATCATGGGGTTCCGCGGCGTCTATCGCGATCCGGCAGAAAACTCGCTGACCATTATCGCCAACGAGCTCCCCGAGACGATCGAGGAATGGTTGCGGCGGACGTCGGAAGGCATCCGCCTCTCGCCGGTGACGCAGCTTTCGCAGACCGGCCGCACGCCGCTGGGTGCGCCGCCGCTGGGTGGTTTTGCGTTCCTGACCTCGGCACTGATCCTGCTGGTCCTCGCGGCGGCCTTGTTCCTGGGAGTTTGTACGTACAAGATGCTGGGGACCTGATTTGGAAATAGTCGGCACCGCTGGAATTGGCTCGGTTGATGGGACGGATGGGACGGATGGGACGGATGGGACTTATGGAACAATCGCATAAGTCTCATCCGTCCCATAACTCCCATCGCCCCAAGCCCACTAGCGCCCGCGACCACAACCACATGAAGGGCTTCCCCTAGTGATGCGATTTCTGGCCATCGTGAAGGATGCACTGCTGGCCCCGCTGCGGATGGCGATGGACCCGTGGAAGGCCATGCACGGGCAGGTCGGCGGCCTGGCTCAGCTCTCCGTCGCCGGCACCGCCGGCGTCATCACGTTCATCCTCATGGCGGCAACCGCGGTGGCCGCCATCATCGCGGTCCTGCTCACCAAGGGAAAGCTCGACATTGCCAACTGGTGGCCGTATTACCTGGCCGCCGTCCTCTTGGCCATCTTCACGCCGATCGTCGTTTACTACGCGGTCCGCTTCTGGACGCAGGAAGCCGGCGAGCGGTTTCCCGACATCGAGAACGCCTGGAAGCAGGGGCTCGACGAGCTCCGCCGCCGCGGCTTTGAGCTCGAGCGGACGCCCCTCTATCTGGTCCTCGGCTCCGAGAGCAGCCTCAAGGATCAGTACCTGCTCACCGCCGCCGAGCTGTCGCTGGAGATCAGCCACTTCCCGCGCGAGCGGGGCGCGCCGCTCCGCTGGTATGCCGGCGAGGACGCCGTCTTCGTCGTCCTGACGCACGTCGGCTGCCTCACCGACCTGGCCCGCTCGGCCGCGGCCGTCGTCACCAAGGAGCGGGTCCAGGTGCCCGTGCAGGGACCATCCAATCGGATCTCCGCTTCGGCCACCTGCTGGCCCACCGAGGACGAGTCGTTCATTGCCGCCGACGACAGCGGCATTCGTCCCCCCGGCGGCCAAGGGGGAGGAGGCAACGTCGTCGGCTATGCCGGCACGCTCAACATTGACGACTCGGTTGCCGTTTACAGCGGCGCTAGCGGAGACAAGGGCTCGGGTCGCAAGCAGCCGCCGAAACTGCCGGCGCCGTCGCGGGAAACGATCGACCTGGAGCGGCGGCGGCTGACGTTCCTGTGCCGCCTGGTCAAAGGGGGCCGCTATCCGATCTGCCCGATCAACGGCGTTTTGATGCTACTGCCGCTGAACTTGATCCTGGCGGATGAGCGGGACGGGGCGCTGACGCAGAATGCCGTGCAAACCGACGCGTCCGTCCTGATGAAGCAGTTCCAGATGCGCTTTCCGCTGGTCGTGCTCAGCACGGGTTGGGATGAAGACCTCGGCTTTCAGGAGTTCGTCCGCCGCATGGGCTCGGACAAGGCCCAGAATTTCCGCTTCGGCAATCGTTTCGGCGTCGGCGATCCGCCGCTGAAGGACCAACTGGGGGCGATGTGCTCTCTGGCCTGCCGCGCGTTTGAGGACCACATCTACAAGCTGTTCCGCGAGCCCAACGCCCTCAGCAAGCCGGGAAACCGGGCGCTGTATGGGCTTCTGTGCAAGGTGCGGCGGTATTTGCAGCCGCGGCTCGACCGGATCGTGGCTGAAGGACTCGGCTGCGACGAGCCGGAGGAGCAGGATCAACTGCCGCTGGTTGCCGGCTGCTACTTCGCCGCCGCCGGCTCGCACGCGGACACGCGAGCCTTCGCGATCAAGGCCTTCCAGCGGCTCTATCAAGACACGGTGGAAGATCTCGAATGGCTCCCCGCCGCCGAGCGGGCCAACAGCTTCTGCTACGTCCTGGCCTACATCAGCCTGGCGCTGGCGGGAGTGCTGGTGGCGGCCGCGGTTGGAGCGCTGTTTTTCTGGCCGTGGTGAATCTCGATCACCTCTCGATTAATTGATCGGCGGGTTTGTCGCTGCGGTCACTACGGTCCCAAATGCTGCATGCCAGAAAAAAAATCCCGAACAACAGCGTGATTCCGTCGCGCCAATGTACAGCTTGTCCATTGGCGATGGCGATGGCCAAGCCCGTGATGATGAGGGCGCCGCTGAGCACGTGCAGCCAGAACAGCATGAACATGACTTTCGGCCAATCCAGCTTGATGCCGTTCTCCGATTCGCATAGCGCGAAGTAAATGGCCAATGCCGTCAGGAAGGTGGCCATCTGAAGAAGTACGAGTTCGGTGAAATGTCGGCGAATCGGAGTCAATAATTCCCCGCCGCGGTTCACCGGCGCGTTCTCGTTGAACTCGTCCTCGAAGACCATCATGTAGCCAATCGTGACGGTCAACGCTAATAGACCTGCAACAATAACACCGAAGGTTTGAGTCATAGCGCTGTCCAGTGTTCATCATTCCGCGTTCGCACGTTCGTAATCGGGCGGATGCCAACCGGCTCGGGCCCAATTCATGCGGACCACGATCAGTCGCGGATGATTCAGTTGCAGGGCGTGAACGGTGGCCCGGCCGATGGCGGTCAGCCCCGATATCACAACGCCCTCTTCATTCCACGAAAAGTGCTCGTGCCACTGGTCGGTCCTCGGATTGAAGAGCGGAACCACCTGTGCCGTTACGGGGTCGCGAAACACGATCCGAGCGCTCTTGCGCCCGTTGCAGTGCCCGCAGGCCATCCACAGGTTGGATTCGTCGCCACCACCACCCCGACCCTGGGGAACGATGTGATCGATTTCCAGTGGCTCGGGGTGCAAGCGCTGAGGGCAAAGGCAGTATCCGCAGCGATCCTTCGCAGCGGCGCGGACCTTGGCTTGTACTTCGGCGGATACCTGCGTGCTCACGGCGCTGGGGCCTTGCGCAGCCTGCGGCGGACGGCTTCCGCCCAGCCCAGCGACTTGCGGAGCAGCGCATCGTAATACTCTTCCATCAGCGCGTCGAACTCGCGGCGATCTTCCTCGCTCTCCCGATGTTCACGCATTTGCTGCCGCAATTCACTCAACCGGAGTGACGTCGCTTCCGGCAACACGTAGTCCGCCGCGGCCAGCACCTCCTCGTCCGTCAGTTGTGCAAAGGCGGCCAGCTCGTCCGACATACCGCCGAGCGACGCCAAATAGGACTCGATCGCTTCCGTCGCGACTGCGTCGATCGGACGCCCCTGCATTGTGGCAAGCTTCGAAACGAGCTTTGCCAACTCATCCGGAAGAGTCACCGTAAGCTGCATGGTCATGGAAAGGCCCTCTGCATCTCTGCCAAGTGGATGGCGCGCAATGCGTGGAAGACGAACATCGCCAATGGTCGTCTCTATTCTACCACCGTTGGCGGCGCCTACCCAAACACCAGCTCCACATTCCCCCTTAGCACTTGCCGGCCGAAGTCGAGGGCCCGGTCTTCGGACCAGCCGCGGTCGATGACGTACCGCTCGGCCAGGACTTTGGCCAGGATCCGCTTGAACATAGCAAACTTCGGCAGCGCGAACTCCAGCTTGTACATGTCGCTGTAGTAGCCGATCTGCTTGGTCCGCGGGACTGCCTCCAAGCGGCAGGCCAGGTCGTGCTCGATGAAGGTCGGCGTG
>DATKDU010000309.1:0-6111 GCA_035512595.1 Pirellulaceae bacterium | reverse complement strand
CTCATCGACTTTCGGACCAGCTCCACGTCGCTGGCGGCATATCCGGGTCGAGTCAGCGTTCCGTCGTCGTACGTTTCATTGGCGATGACCAGCAGCCACTTCTCCTTGTCAATCGGCCGCGTCGCTTCGATGAAGAGTGCCGCCGGGGTTTCGCCGGACGCGGTCTGGTGCGAGATAACGACCTGGTCCCCTTGCCGCAGGTCGTCAAACGGGGCGTCCGCTCCGGCGAGCTTGACCTTGCACGACGGATCGAGGAAGACGGTCACCGGCTGGTCCTTGACGGCAATCGCCACGTCGAGCGATTTGACGTCGAACTGGATGCGGCGGACGATGCCGGTCTCGGCGAACAGCCGCATGGCATCGACGCGGCTGATGTGCGTATCGTGCTCGATGGTGACGCGGTCGCCGGCGGCCAGGTCCTCCGGAGTGAGGCTGCGATTGTCGATGAATCGCCGCTGGTTGAGGCTGATCTCGACCTTATCAGCCAAGGGGTAGGTGACGAGCGTCGCATTCTGGTCGCTGCTGCTGGCGACGGTGATTCGCTTCCCTTTGGCGTCAATCTCGCGAATCACCCCCTCCATCGATACTGTACGGATGGCCGACAGGCCGATCACCCAGTGCTCGAGGCCCTCCTGGTAATGCTCGACGGCGACGCGGTCCCCTGCCTTCAGCGTGACGAGCGAGACCGGCTTTCCCTCAAACGTGCGCTGCTTGTTGAGTTGCATTTGGGCCGAGGGGCCGGCGGTGAGCTCGATTTCGGTTTGTGCGCCGTCACCGTCGAGTGACAGCAGGAATCGTCCTAGATCCCCACTGACTCGCTTGATCCGCCCCTGGCTGGTTCGCGGCCGCGAGGCGATGATCTCCAGCACCCGCCGCCCCGTGTCGTCGGTCAGCTCGCGGATCGTGACCCGGTCCGATTCCTTCAGCTCCTGAAGAAGGACCTTCTTATCGTTGAGCAGGATCGGATCTTCCGGGCGGGTGCGGATCTCCTTGGGATCGCCGCTGGCGATCATCTCAACGATCAGCATCCGCCGGTTGGGATCGACCGAGCGAATGACGCCGGCGACCGGATCGGCGGGGGGCGCCGGCGGCGGTTCTTCCTTTTTGCCCGGAAAGAAGACAATCCCCAGGCTCAGGAGCAAACTCACGGCTACGGCGCTGATTGCCATGACCCGCTTTCGTTTGGCGGCCTTTCGCGCCGCCTCGGCGGCCGCTTCGTCCTCCTTGGTCGGCGAAAGGGTGCCGGTCGGAATTTCGTGCAGATCGGCCAGGGCCTGTTCGGCCGTGCGATAGCGCTGAGCCGGGTCCTTATTCGTCAATCGCTGGATGACGTGCGCCAAATCCGGCGGCACTCCTTCCAGCACGCGCGACACTTCCGGCAGCCGCCGGTCGGGTGCCGCGTGCCACATCATCCAGGCGACCTGCTTGTCGCGGCCGAACGCTTCCATCCCTGGAAAGAGGGACTCGAATTGGTCGCCGCACATCAGCTCGTAGAATGAAAAACCGACCGAATAGAGATCGCTGTGCGGGCCGACGGGTCCGAACTGCTGGGCGATCAGCTCGGGTGCCATGTACCGCGTCGTCCCCTTGAGCAGGCTCCCCTGGTCGCTCGTTGCCCGCCGCGCCAGGCCGAAGTCGCCCAGCTTGACGTGGCCGCGCCGGTCGAGAAACAGGTTCGTCGGCTTCACGTCGCCGTGAATGACCCCCTTCTGATGCAGGAACGACAGGGCGTGGAGCGTCGCGGCCAAGGCCTGCCGCAGGAAGTTCAGGTCCAGCGGCTGCCCCTTGGCGGCCTGCTTGAGGTTCCCCTGCATCAGTTCCAGAATCAGCCAGCCCCGCGAGCGGACGATGTCGTAGATCGTCATGATGTGCGGGTGCTCGAGCGACGCCAGGAGCTGCGCCTCGCGCCAGTACATCTCGAGCTGCCGCGGGTCGGAGAGGAACTGCGGATGGATCTGCTTGATGGCCACGTCGCGGGCCAGCTCGCGGTCGCGGCCGCGGTAGACGGTGGCGAAATCCCCGGTCGCCAGCGGGGCGAGGATCTCGTAGCGCGTGGCCAGCGTGGTCATCGTCAGCGGCTTCCTTCGTCGAGGACGATTCCGAGCAAGTTCAAGAGCTCCTTGTCGCTACTCTTGGTCCCCGTCAGGCCCACGTACTGGTTCTTGGCCTCCGAGCGGTACAGGTGCAGCACGCGGCGGTAACACTCCCGCTCTTCGTCGAATTTGCCGAGCGAATGGGCCAGCGAGGCATCCTTGAGGAACTGCTGATAGGGCAGGAGCGGACCTTCCTGATCTTCGTAGTACGAGGCCATCGCCGCCCGCGCCTGGTCGGCGGTCTCGGTCGATGTACCGCCTCCGCCGAAATCTGCGACCAAGAGCAGAATCGACATCACCGTGCTGGCGACCAGCGCCAGGCCGAGGACCAGCGGACTGGTATTCGACTCCGTCGGCTTTTGCTTCTTAGCCGTCGCTTCGGCCAGCGACAGCTCGGGCAGCTTGCCGTCGGCCGTGAGCTGGACCGTCGAGTCCTGGCTGGCGGCAGCGATGAAGCGGGCGACGTTGGGCTGCTGCGCAGCAGGTGAGTGGTGAGTGGTGAGTGGTGAGTGGTGAGTGGTAGGGGCTACAGGGGCAGCCACTGGCGGTGATGACGCGGTCGGCGTTGGCCGCGGCGGCATTTTCACCACCGTGGCAACCGGCGGCGGTGGCGCTGGTGCAGCGGCCGGCGGCATCGCTGTTGCAATGGGCGCTGCAATCGGCGGAGCGGCGGGCTTGGCGACCGCTGCGGTTGCGACCGGTGGCGTCTTCGCGGCTGCCGACCGGCCGTTTCCCCCCAGCAGCATCGGGCTCAAGCGGAACTGGGCCCCACACGCAGCGCAGGTGACCTGCTGCCCCATTTGCGTCGGCAATGCTCCGACCGCCTGGGTGCAGTGCGGACAATGGAAGGAGAGACCCATGCTGCTCCGCCCACAAGCCCGACGCGCCAGCGAGGGACACGCTCGTTTGGCGTGCCGAGCCTTTCCCTCGCTGGCGCGTCGGGCTTGTGATTACATATTCAGACCAAAATACAGGTAGTTCAAAATGAACGGCCCAAGGATCACCAGCACCGATGATACCATGACGAGAACGCCGGGAAAAAGCATGTTCACCCCCGCCTCGCCGGCCACCGTCTCGGCCCGCTGCGAGCGCTTGATCCGCAGCACGTCGGCCTGCGTGCGGAAGACGTGGGCCAGCGGAGTGCCGAGGTTTTCTCCCTGCACGATCGCGCCGATGATGCTGGTGATTTCGTTGTCGCTGAGGCGGTCGCGCATGGCGTGAAACGCCTCGGTGCGGGTCTTCCCCAGGTGCATGTCGGTCAGCACGCGGCCGAACTCGACGGCAATCGGCTGGCCGGCAAATTCATGCACCGCATCGTCGAGAGCCCGCAGAAACGTCGAGCCCGCTTCCATCAGCAGCGTCACCAGGTCGAGCACGTACGGCATTCGCCGCTTGATCTCCTGCAAGCGGCGGCGGGCCTTACTGGCCAACTGGAGGCGCAGAAACCAGGCGGTCAGAAGCACGGCGGTGATCGCCAGGACGATGCCGGGCCAGTCGAGCAGGTTGACGAAGATGTAGACGTACAGCGGCGTGAGGAACAGGGCGATCAGCTCGCAGCGGGCGAGGTATTCTTCCGGCAGCCACGAACGCGAGAGGCCGGCTGCCTGGATCTCGCGGGCCATGTTCTTCATCGTGGCGGGGAAGGCCCCGCGGTTGAAGCGAGCGAAAATCTGGATCAGCGGCTGAAACCAGCGGTAGATGACGCTCACCCGCCGCAGCTCGTTGATCCGCGAGACGTCGTACCGCCACTCGGCTCCCTGCTCGAGGTCGCCCGTGTTGAGCACGGTCACGAGCCAGTAGAAGGCCATGTACACCGACCCGCCGACGAGGAGGCTGGCGAGAAAACTCAAAGTGATGGAGTCCATGGGCGATTCTTCTGTACGACGGCCTTTCCAGGCCGTCGATTAGGGGACGGCCTGGAAAGGCCGTCCTACGTTAAATATCCGGCCTCAGGATGACCTGCGCCCAAACGTAGGCGATTACCACGAGCGCAATTGCAATCGACAGCAAAATCTGCCCCGGTATGGTTGTAAACAAGAGCACGGTGTTCACCGGATCGACGAAGTAGTAGACGCCCAAGAGGAGCACGGGCACAATCGCCATGTAGATGGCCGAGCGGCGGGCCTGTGCCGTCTCGACCGTGATCTTCCGCTCCAGCCGCTGAAGCTCCAGCACCGAGTGGGCGATCCGATCGACCGTTTCATTGAGCCGGCCGCCGCTCTTGCGGCTGGCAAGGAGTGCCGCGGCAAACAAGGAAAAATTATCGCTCTTGAGCCGCTGCTTGGCTTCGGTGAGCGTCTTTTCGAGGGGTTTGCCCATCTGGTACTCGCCGACGATCTGGCGGAACTCGTCGCTGACCGGCCGCGGACACTGGCCGGCGAGAATGTCCATCGCCTGGGCCAGCGACAGGCCGGCCTTGATGGCGCTGGAAAACGTGACCATCGCGTCGGCGAGTTGGCTTTCGATCTGCTGCCGGCGGGAAAGCGCCAGCCGGCGGATGACGTACCACGGCAGGCAAGCCAACAGGATGGCGAAGGTCAATGCGAACGCCAGGCTATCGAAAAAGTATCCCAGGCCGACCAACAGCGCCACCAGTCCGATCGACCAGAGGATCAGCCAGGCCCGCAACCGCTTTGTGCTGATCCGCAGCGACCGCAGTTTCTCCCCCAGGTCGCGCTCCAGGTAATCCAGTCCCTGTAGGTAATAGTCGCGGCCGAAGTAACTCCCCAGGCCGACCCCCGCGCCGACCAGGCCGCTCGACAAAATGATGAAGGGGTCAGCCATGACGGGGCCTCCCAATGTGGTCCACTCGCTCCGCGAGTGGAAACTCCGCTCGCGGAGCGAGCGGACCACGCTTCGGGAACAAATCGTCCAAATTCAGCAGCCCCTTGGCGATCAGCCCATCGACGAACGTCGGCAGGTAACCGGTCGGCTGCAAATGCTGGCCATCCCGCAAATTGAAAATGTCGCGGATCACGACCCGGTTCGTCTCCGGGTCCATGCCGTAGACCTCGGAAATCTGGCTCACCACCCGTTTGCCGCCGGGGAGCCGGGCGATCTGCACCACCAGGTCGATCGCCGACTCGATCTGCCGATGGATTGACACCACCGGCAGTTCGGCCGCCATCAGCACCAGCACCTCCAGCCGCTGGAGCACCTCCTCGGCACTGTTGGCGTGGACGGTCGTCATTGAGCCGTCGTGACCGGTGTTCATCGCTTGGAGCATGTCGAGCGCCTCGGGCCCGCGGCATTCGCCGACGACGATCCGGTCGGGCCGCATTCGCAACGCGTTGCGAAGCAGGTCGCGAATCGTGTATGCCCCGGCCCCTTCGACGTTGGGAAGCTTGCTCTCCAGCGAGACGACGTGCTCCTGGTGCAGCTTGAGCTCGGTCGTGTCCTCGATCGTGACGATCCGCTGCTTGTGGGGGATGAAGCTCGACAGGACGTTGAGGAACGTCGTCTTGCCGGTGCCGGTGCCGCCGCTGATCAGGATGTTGGCGCTCTCGACGACGCAGGCCCGCAGAAATGCCGCAGCTTCGCGGGTGATCGAGCCGATCTCGACCAGGTCGTCCATCGTGAACCGCTGGGCGGGGAATTTTCGGATGGTCAAGCACGGACCGCGGACCGCCAGCGGCGGGATGATGGCGTTGACGCGCGAGCCGTCAGGCAGGCGGGCGTCCACCAGCGGCTGGCTTTTGTCGATGCGGCGGCCGACCTGGGCCACGATCCGCTCGATGATCGATTCGGTCACGTCGTCGGAGATGAAGCGGCGGCCGGAGCGCTCGATCACGCCGTCCCGCTCGATGTAAATCTGGTCGCTGGAGACGACCATGATCTCCGTGACGCTCGGCGCCCGCAGCAGATCCTGCAACGGACCGTAACCATAGACGATGTCCTTGAGATCCTTTTTCAGCGCCCGCAGGACGAGGTACTTTCGCAGCTCGGCGTGCAAGTGCGGCCGCACTTTCGGAAAGACGTCGGCAAAGCCCTCCTCGATGCCGCGGATGCGGATGCTGAC
>DATKDU010000308.1:0-3328 GCA_035512595.1 Pirellulaceae bacterium | reverse complement strand
AGGTTCTGGCATTCGTTGTCGAGCTTACAGTGGCTGCGGATCTGCCGGCTGGTCATGCTGGCGTTGTAGCGGGTGTGCGAGCCGGCGAACCGCTGGGCCTGAATGGCTCGGGCGGAAACCACCTGCTCCCGCATCGACGCGCTGCTCGTCCCCGCCCGCTCCGCGGCCAGCTCCTTGTACGGCACGGCCGGCACTTCGATGTGCAGATCAATGCGGTCGAGCAGCGGCCCGCTGATCTTCGACATGTACCGCTCGATCTGCGGCACCGAGCAGTTGCACTGCCGCCGCGGATCGCCCCGGTAGCCGCAGGGGCACGGATTGAGGGCCGCGATGAGCATCATGTCGGCGGGGAATGTCGTGCTGTGCAAGGCCCGCGAGATGGTGACTGTACCGTCTTCCAGCGGCTGGCGGAGGACTTCCAGCGTGCGGCGGTTGAACTCCGGCAGCTCGTCCAGAAACAAAACGCCGTTGTGCGACAGGGAGATTTCCCCTGGCACGGGCGGATTGCCGCCGCCGACGAGGCCGGCGTCGCTGATCGTGTGGTGCGGGGCGCGAAACGGCCGGCGGGCCATCAGCGGCTGACCGGGCTGTAGGCGGCCCATCGAGCTGTAGATGCGGGTTGTCTCGATCGATTCACTGGCAGTCAGGCTCGGCAGAATTGTCGGAATCCGCTTGGCGAGCATCGTCTTGCCGCTGCCCGGCGGGCCGACCATGAGCAAATTGTGCTTGCCGGCGGCGGCGACGATGACCGCCCGCTTGGCCATCTCCTGGCCGCGGACGTCGGCAAAGTCCTCGTCGTATTTGGCCAGCTCGTCGAACAGCTCGTTGATCCGCGACGGGTGCGGCTCGATGTCGATCTGCCCGGCAAAGAAGCCGACCGCCTGCGTCAGGCTCGACACGGGAATGACTTCAATCTCTTCGACGACGGCCGCTTCCGACGCACTGTCGGTCGGCACCACCAGGCCGCGCAGATTCCGCTGTTTGGCCGCAGCCATCGCCATCGACAAAGCCCCCTTCACCGGCCGCATTAAGCCTTCCAGTGACACTTCACCGACGACCGCATACTGCTCCAGCCGCTCCGACGCAAATTGCCCGCTGCCGCAAAGGATGCCGAGGGTGATCGGCAGATCGAAAGACGCGGCCTGTTTGGGGAGCTCGGCCGGCGACAGGTTGATCACGATGCGATCGTTGGGGCGGAGAAAGCCGCTATTGACCATCGCCCGCTCGACGCGGTGGATGCACTCCTTGACCGCGGCTTCCGCCAGGCCGACCAGAAACGTTTTGGGAAGCGAGGCCGGCGAGACATCGACCTCGACTTCGACCGGGACGGCATCGATGCCCAACAGCGAGAAGGTCTGGAGTTTGGCGAGCATGCGTTTGCCCGGTTGCGGATTCAAGGGTGAAACTGAACGAATGCCGCCGCGGCCGGAACCGGCGTATTTTGGGGCGGCGGCAGTGGGAATGCAAGCGCGGCAAGTAGGCAGGTGACGCCAGAATGCGGAGGCCGCCGCGGGATGAGTTCTCTCCGGCTTGCCGGGCTGGTACAATCGCCGTTCCGTACGGCACGACGGGTCAGGCGGGAGAAGTGGAATGAGACCGACGCAAGGAGTACTTTTTGAGGATGATTCGACGGCGATCCATGATCGAGCGTCATCAACATTCGTTGCGAACATGTCGCTGCCGGTGCACCGGTGGTTCCGCTACAGTGCGGGATTTTCGGCGGAATGGGTTTCGGGAGTCATCCGTCACTTTAAGGCGAAGCGGTCAATCACGGTGCTGGATCCCTTCGCAGGCTCCGCTACGACGCTAATCGCGGCAGAGGGCGAAGGCGTTCCGAGTTGGGGGATTGACTCCCATCCGTTTGTCAGCCGAATCGCGCGGGCGAAGCTTCAGTGGCGGTCCGATCCGGAGGCCTACGCGGCCAAGATCCGAGAGCTTCGCGCTCTAGCCAAGCGAGAATCGCCGTCGACCGAAGGTTATTCAGACCTGATCTACAAGTGCTACGATGACGCCACGCTACGTGAACTGGATTGCCTGCGGCGTGCCTACGAGAGGGTCAAGGACGACTCCATCGAGTCGGAACTTGTCTGGTTGACGCTCATCGCCATCCTGCGCACGACCTCGCATGCAGGCACGGCTCAGTGGCAATACATACTGCCGCGAAAGAGAAAGCGTGCACCAAAGGGCGCATTTGCGGCATTCGACGCCTGCGCGCGAATGATCCGGCACGATATGATCCAGTGCCAGTCAATCACTGGTCCGCAGGCCACCTTTCTGGAAGCAGACGCGCGGACGTGTGCCGGCGTTCCCGATGGAGCCGCCGACCTGGTTATTACGTCGCCGCCGTATCCAAATAACTATGACTATGCGGATGCAACGCGTCTGGAAATGACCTTCATGCGGGAAATCGGCGGTTGGGGAGATCTGCAAGAGAGTGTACGGCGACACCTTATCCGCTCGTGTACGCAGCATGTGCCGGAACGGGCGGTCGATTTACCGGAATTGCTCAGGTCGCCCGAGTTAGCACCCGTTCGCCAGCCGCTGAGCGATGTGTGCGATCAACTGGCTGAAGTGCGAAAGACCAAGGGGGGCAAAAAGACGTATCATCTGATGGTCGCATGCTATTTTCGCGACTTGGCCCAGGTATGGATGGCGCTGCGCCGGGCGTGCTCGCCAGGCGCACAGGTCTGCTTCGTGATCGGCGACTCGGCACCTTATGGTGTTTATGTTCCGGTGATCCCGTGGTTATGGTCGCTGGCCGAGGCGGCGGGGTTCAAATCCCATCGGTTTGAGCGAACGCGAGAGCGCAATGTCAAGTGGAAGAATCGCAAGCACCGAGTTCCGCTCCAAGAGGGCCGACTGTGGATTGAGGGATAAGAATGGCGCAGTCGCCGGCACATCGCTTTGGCCAAATCATTGGGGACGTACTGGAAGCTGCGACGCTGCCGCTGCTGGAAAGTTTTGCCAGCGAGCACAATCTGTATTTGGACAGAAAGGGACCTAGGCCTTGTCGCCGCGGCAAGAAATGTTCGTGGCTGGATCTGAACGGCAACTCGCACGATTTGGACTTTGTGCTCGGGCGGGGAGGAAGTGCGGACAAGTTTGGAATTCCGGTCGCTTTCATTGAGACGGCTTGGCGCAGGTACACAAAGCACTCGCGCAACAAGGTGCAAGAAATTCAAGGAGCCGTTTTGCCGCTGGCCGAGACGCACCGTCATTCAAGCCCGTTCAAAGGCGCAATTGTGGCCGGCGTCTTCACGGACGGAGCTCTCACGCAGCTCAAGTCGCTCGGCTTCGCGGTGCTCTATTTCCCCTATGACTCGGTGGT
>DATKDU010000307.1:0-19306 GCA_035512595.1 Pirellulaceae bacterium | reverse complement strand
TCACTCACATCTCCCAGGGAGTTACCCCATGTCCATGTTCATCGGCGAAGGGCTCGTCGGCGAAGGAAACGAGATTGCTCACATCGACCTCTTGATCGGCGAAAAGGATGGCCCGGTCGGCAATGCGTTCGCCAACGCCCTGGCTCGCCAGAGCGAGGGGCACAACAACTTGCTGGCGGTGATCACGCCGAATCTGGCGGTTAAGCCGGCCACCGTGCTGGTGACCAAGGTGACGATCAAGGGGATGAAGCAGGCGGTGCAGATGTTCGGGCCGGCCCAGTCCGCCGTGGCCAAGGCGGTCGCCGATTCGGTTGCCGAGGGGGTGATTCCCAAGAACAAGGCCGAAGACTACGTGATCGTCTGCGGCGTCTTCATCCACCCGGCCGCCAACGACGACAAGAAAATCTACCAGTACAACTACGAGGCCACCAAGCTGGCCATCAAGTGTGCGATCACCGGCAAGCCGACGGTCGATGAGATGATTGCCGGCAGGGAACAAGTCCATCCGTTCCGCGGGTTCTAATGTAGCGCACTCGCTCCGCGAGTGCGCAAAACGACATTGCCTGCCACGACAGCCATTCGAGCACTCGCCGAGCGAGGGCTCTACGTCCTGCCTCGGCGCGAAGGTGAGCGGGCGTACAGATTGTGCCTGCCCGGCGGGTGCCTCTAATATGGCCGCTACCGAAACTGCGCTGCGATCGAACTGATCGCAGCCCGTTCAGAGTTCCCGCAGGGGATCTGGTCATGAACGGAAAAGTAGTGCACTCGCTCCGCGAGTGCACACAGCCGCTCGCGGAGCAAGCGGCCCGCATTGGGCCGCGTGCGGCAAGTCTCGCCGCTCTTTTGGCACTGTCGCTCGCTGCTCCACTGACGGGCCAACCTCCGGAGGACGATTACCACGTTGCGGGGATGCGCCGGCACCTGGCCGAGGAGTTCAACGTTGACGTCGATCGCTTGCGTCTCAACCTGCCGGTGCTGGTGGACGTGCAGCTCGGCGAGATCGTCGCTTTGGACGAGAAGGGGAATGTCGAAATCATCGACCGCCTCCTCCAGTCGGTCTTCACGACTGCCGACGGGGCGTCGCGCGAATTTCCAGGCTCCGACGCCATTCCACTGCGCGATGGAAACGTCGTTTGGCCGCAGCTCTTTGCTCCCTTTCCGCCGACCAGGAGCACTGGAGTCGTCGAGATTTCGCTCAGCCAAATTCAGGAGTTCGTGCTTCAGGAGAGGGACTCGCGGCAGTTCCGGCAGGCGCTGCTCAGCTCCCGGCGCGCCGTAGCGGCGCAGCGGCGGGGAAAACCGCTCTGGCTGGTGACCCGCGTCTATCGCGGCCCGATCGAAATGCGCCTGGTCGGGCCGCCCGACGAGGCGCGCGTGCAATCGCGTTTAACCGGCTGGAAAGTCACCAGCCCGGTGGAGGGCACCGACTGGAAGTTCGTTTCCCACGGCGATAAGACTCTTGCCTTTCAAGGGGACAAGCTGGAGTTCCAGTTCGATCCCGATCCCGGCGCGCTTGCGGCGGACGTGCAGCGGCAGCCGGCACTCGTGACCCCTGCCAACGCGCCGGTCTGGGAACGCTCCCGGTTTCTGGCCGCCGCGGCCAATGGCCACCCCGAAACCAAAAACGGGGGGAAGGGAGAGGAGGACAAGGACGGCAATGACGTGACGGTGCTGTTCGCCACGAGCCGGCAGGTGCAAGCGACGCCGCCGACCTGGCGGGAGCTGTTCGCGGGCTTCGTCTACACGACCAATGGCTGGATCACGATCGGCGGCCTGGTGATCATCGGGGTCTTGATCCTGCTCGGGCTGGGCTTTGCCAAACGATTGACCCTCGTCAGCCTGACCATCGTCGTGGCGAGCTGCCTGACCCTCTATGGGTTGGCGGCCGCGATCGACAGCTCGCGACGCTACGCTGCCGCCCGCCGTCCAGGGGGGCAATATACGGGGCAGCTCGGCCCGCTGCGGTACGGCGTGGCGCAGGTCTCCGTTCCGGACAAGCACGAGCGGGGCTCTCTGGAGACCCCCTTTTCGCTCTACATCGTGCGGATGCCCGACGATCCGGATCAACATTTCGTGATTACGAAAGCGGACGAGAATCGGGATGAGTTTTTCCGCCTGCTCAAGGAAAAGGTGAGCCAGTCGCCGAAGAAGGATGCGTTCGTTTTCATCCACGGCTACAACGTCCAGTTTGAGGACGCGGTGAAACGCACGGCACAGTTGTGGGTCGATCTGGAGTTTGAGGGGGCGCCGTTGTGTTATGCCTGGCCGAGCCAGGGGGAGCTGATCCATTACGTCCGCGACGCGAACACTTCGCGGTCCGCGGCCACGCGCCTCAAGGAGTTCTTGCAGCAGCTCCAGGCGGAGTCGGGCGCCAGCGAGATTCACTTGATCGCCCACAGCATGGGGAACGCCGTGCTGACCGGGGCCCTGACGCAGCTCGGCCGCGAGCACCTGGCCGACGAAAAATGCCAGTTCCGGGAAGTGCTCCTCACGGCCCCCGACATCGACGCCCAGCAGTTCGAGGAGGAGATCGTGCCGGCCATTCGCAGTCCGCGGCAACGGATCACGCTCTACGCATCGTCGAATGACAGGGCGCTAAAGCGATCGGCCGACCTGGCAGCCGCGCGAGCCGGCATGGCGGGGGAATTCCTGCTGGTCATGGATGGCGTCCAGACCGTGGACGTGTCCGACCTGGACACTGACTTTCTGGGGCACTCCTACTACGGAGACCATCGGCTGGTAGTGGACGACATGCGACTCGTCGTCCTGAGCCACCTGTCGCCCCAGGAGCGCGGACTCAAGGAGGCGAAGAAGAAAAATCTCACTTACTGGCGATTCGTTCCCTAGCGGCTGGCCTATGGGGATGCACGCGGAGCGACGGTAGAATCATCGCAGAACCAGGGAAGTCATGCGTCCAGTCCGCTTCCTGTCAAACCGTCCATGACCAAACGCAAGATTCTCATTCAGCTCGATCCCGATCCGCAGGCTAGCGTGTTCGATGCGGTCGTCGCCGTTGATGCGGGGGTCGAGCACCTGCTGCAGTATCGGGGCGTCGAGCCGGCGCAGGTCCAAGGGCTCGTTCACGGCGCGATGTTCACCCGCGGCGTGCCTGATCTACAGAGTACGGCCATCTTCATCGGCGGGTCGAATGTCGCCGCCGGCGAAGAATTGCTGAGGCAGGTGACGAAGTGCTTTTTCGGACCGATGCGGGTGTCAGTCCTACTCGATGCCAATGGCGCGAATACCACGGCTGCGGCGGCCGTGCTGGCGGCGGCAAAACATGTCGAACTCAAGGGTGCGGTGGCGACGGTGCTGGCCGGTACCGGCCCAGTCGGCCAGCGGGCGGCGCTGCTGCTGGCTCGGCAGGGAGCCGCGGTGCGTGTTGCTTCCCGGTCGCTCGAGCGGGCGCAGAAAACGTGCGCTGCCATTGCCGCCAAAGTGCCGGGAGCGTCCCTGACGCCGGTGAAGACGTCGTCCGCCCCCGAAACGGCCGCCGCCCTCGACGGCGCGCAGATCGCCATTGCCGCCGGCGCTGCCGGGATCGAGTTGGTTCCCAGCGAAGTCCGCCACAACTGCGTTTCCCTCCGCGTGGCGATCGACCTGAATGCCGTCCCGCCGCTGGGGATCGGAGGTATTGAGGTCACTGACAAGGCCAAGGAGCGCGATGACGCGCTGTGCTACGGTGCGATCGGCGTCGGCGGGACGAAGATGAAGATCCACCGCGCGGCCATCGAGCGGCTGTTCACGGCGAGCAACCTGGTCCTCGATGCGGAACAGGTGTTTGCGATTGGGCAGGAGCTTTCGTAGAGCACTCGCTCCGCGAGTGCTCAAAGCTCTTCACGCAACTCGAAAACGTGGGACGTATGGGTCTTATGGGTCGCATAGGTCCCAGCCGCGAGCATCCTGGCCGTTTCGCGGACCCACTGCGCTACGATCGCGAATTGTAGACGATAAACGCCAGCAACACCGCCAGCCCTAGGAGGAACAAGATCACGTTCCGCACGGCGCGGCGGCGAGCCTTTTCCTCTGGCGTCAATCGCCGCACCTCGACCTGATCCATCCCTTTGCCGACGATCTTCGGCCGGTCTTTCACCGCCAGGGGGTTCGCGTCATTCGGCGCCGCCGTCACCAGCACCGGCCGCGGCGCCGCAGGAAGGGGCATTTGCTCACGCGGAACGACCGCGGGATCGCCGGCACCCGGCGGCAGAAGCGACTCGACCGGCTCGCTCTCTTCCGGCGACGGTGGCGGAGAAGTGGAGGCGATTGGACCAGGCGCCGATGGAATCGTCACCAGTTGTCGGCACGTCGGACAAGGAAGCTGCATCCCCGCTGTGCTCGGCGGCACCTGAAACATCCCGCCGCACGACGGGCAAACCACCGACATCAACTCCACCGGCACCGGCGGAATGCCCCGCGGCATTGGCGGCGGCGGCGGCGGAAGAGGTGCAGGAGGCGGCTGGGGCGCGGCCAGCGCCTCCGCCGCTGGCACCTGCATCGTCCCGTGGCACAAGGGACACGCCACGTGCTGGCCGGCCGCCGGCGGATCGACCTGGACCATCCCGCGGCAGAAGGGGCACTCGAGCGTGACGAGATTCATCGTCGCATTATCAGGCCGAGAAGAGGGCTTCAAAATCCCCCTTCAGCCGCCGGCCTTGCTCCGGATTGAGCATCGAAATGTACGCGATCATCCCCGACAGCCAGCTCTCGAAGTGCGGGATGTTCTGCCGGTTTTGCGGCTTGAGCCCTTCGCGGCGGGCACGGTGCAGGATGGCGCGGATGCGGCGGACCAGCGGCCGCGGAGCCCCCGGACGCTCGTTGACCACGACGCCGGTCACGCTCTGCCGCGTCGATTGCCGCTGCACGCGGGTCTTCTTCTCGTTGACGGCGAAGCCTTCCTCCTGGGCGATATGCCGCAGCCGCGCCATCACGTAGCCGACCTGCTTTGCCGCATCGCCGCTGCCGGACAGTGTCAAATCGTCGGCATACCGCGTGTAATTCCAGCCGAGCTTGGCCGCCAGGCCGGCCAGCCGCTTGTCGAGCCGCCGGCTGACGAGGTTCGAAAGGGCCGGGCTGGTACACGCTCCCTGCGGCAGCGACCGCGGGCCGAGGGCGACGAAGTACGTCGTGCCGTCGTAGATCACCTTCTGCCGCGAGGCTTCGGTGCAGAGCAGCGCCAGGATCGTCGCCACGGCGGGCGAATAGCCGAGCCAGCGGAAGGCCCCTTTGACGCGCGAGAAGTTGATCGTGGGGAAGAAGTTTTCCAGGTCGGCATTGAGGACGACGCCGCGGCCGACGTGCGGCAGGGCGCCCGTCAGCGTGCTCTTGCCGGGGACAAAGCCGTGGGCCGCGTCGTGGACGGGCACTTTGCTGAGGATGTTTGCGAGGATCCACTCCTGTGCAGCGCGCAGCCGCCGGTGCGGCGCGGCAAGCTGGCGAGTGCCGCCGCTTTTCTTCTTGACGCTGAAGGTGACGTAGTGCGTCCGCGTGGCGGTCTCGGCATGGAAGGCGAGCCAGCGCAGTTGCGGAATGGCGATCCCCATCGCCTGGGCGACGTCGCCGGGGGTGGCCAGGATCGGCAGTTGCAGTTCGGCCAGCCGCTCGATGTTCGACTTGCGATCGGCCAGTCCCTTGGAGACGCCCCGGCCGAGGAAGACGATGTCGGTCCGCTTGCGGAGGGCGACCTTCTCGGCGTGGAGGCGCTTCCGCTCGGCCGCCTCCGCCTTCTTTTGTTCTTTGATCCGCTGGCGTTCTTCCTCGGAGCGCTCGACGGTCTGGCGGGCGATCTCGCCGGCCAGCGCCAGATCCGGGCGGAGGAGATCCATCTCCGCGCCGATCTTGTGGATCTCGATCAGCTCCTCGGACGTAATCAGCCCGACGCCGACCATGCCGCGGTCGATGAGCTCGGTCCGCTTGTCGGTGACCGGCGGGATTAAATCGCGGCGGCCGAACCAGGGGTTTCCCCAGAAGTTGCCGAACCAACTCGTCTGGCTGCGGATCTCGTCGCCGCTCATGGGGGCGAAGAGGCCCAGGTCGAGCCCTTCGAGGGTTTTGGGCTGTGGAGGCGGTTTCGGTTTGGCGGGGCGATCGGCAAGCTCTGCTCGAATGGGGGGCTCGGCACGCGATTGCCACCTTCGCTCGGGCGGCGGGCCGAAGAGCAGATCGCGGAGCCAGTCGAAAAATGCCATCGCAAAAAGTGACCGGGGCGGAGAAGAACTAACTTCACCACTCGGACCAAGGTCGTTCACCAAGGCCGACCCCACTCCTAGTGGGCGAGAAAGCCTCGGCTTGTTTTGGTCGCGCCCACTAGGAGTGGGGTCGGCCAAACGAACAACGGCCTTGGGGAAGCATGACGGGCCAAACTCACCCGCGGCGGAACGCCGCAGAAAAGTCTTAGTTCACCCTCACGCCCCGGTCATGGGTCTCCTGTTTTCAATCATCGAGGTAGGGTGGGACAAGGTCGCCTCGGCGACCGCCGTCCCACCGGAAAACGGCGTCCACAAGCCTGAAGCGCCAGCGAAGGAAAGGCATCCACTCGAACACACACGTTTCCTTCGCTTGCGCTTCAGGCTTATGGTCAATTATTCCCCCACCGCTTCAGCCGGTCGTACCAGCTCAATGCCGACACGTCCGGCACGAGCGGACCCTCCAGCACCGTCTGCCGCAGGGCGAGCAAATGCCGGCAGGGCCCCATGCGAATGCCTGCCTTCTGATGGTGTCCGCACAGGCACTTGCCGCGCTTGATCATGCCGTCGGCATCCATCAGCAGCTCGACCGGCTTGCCATCGGCTTTGCCCGTATACAGCATCAGCCCCGTTCCCGTCGATTGCTGCGAGTCGATCGTCACCCGCCGCCGGGCGACGATGACCCGCGACGCAGTCAGCTCCTCGTTTTCCGGGCCGATGTCCGCCTCGCCGAGCACCTGCGGCATGATCTGCCGCCAGCGGAATTTTCTCGCGCCAAGATCGTAAATCACCTGCCCGGTCCGCGCGAGAAAATTCATCGCCAGGGCGCAGTTGACCGGCTGGGCCATCAGCGCGAGCTGAATCTCGTCAAACGACAGCGCGCCGCGATGTCGCAGCAGCTCCGCCGCGCGGGCCACCTGGCCGCTCGTCGCTCCGCCGGGAGGCACGAGCAGGTCGAGCGCACTTCCCCGCGTCCAGTCGTTCGTCGTCCAGCCCGAGATGCCCAAGGTCAGCCGCATCTCCCCCAGTTGCGCCAGCCAGAAGCTCGGCATTCCGGTCCCCAGCAAATGAACATCGACGTAATCAACCAGCGGCAGCGCTCGCGCGAGGGACAACAGCCGCCGCGAGCCCCAGATGCGGGTCGGCTCGCCGCTGGGGCCGTCGTACTTCGTCCCGTGCGACACGACGAGCTGCTCCCACGGCTCCAGCACGATCCGCGGCGACTGGCCCGGATCAAGCTCGAAGCGGATCGCCCGCGGGCTTTTGTGCGCCTTGTGCCGCTTGAGCCAGGCCAGGATGCTGTAGACCGCCTCGCGCGACAATCGCACGCGCCGCGTCGGCAGCCCCATCGCCACCTGAATCTGCATGAAGCCGCGGAGCCACCCCGCCGGCAGGTCGATCTTCTCCTCGCGATAGTCGGCATTGCCGACGGTGGCGACCTCGAATCCCTGCGGATCGACCTGGAATCGCGTCTGGCGATACGACCGCAGCGCCTGGAAGTGGTGGTAAAGGTCCCAGGAGTAATCGACGTTGGTCGTGCCAAATTTCACGCCCGCCGCGCTACCAAAGCCATCGCCGCGGTCCACCGTCAGGCAGCCGTAGCTCGATTCGTCGGCGGAAAAACACTCGAAGAAGACCACGTCGTCGGCCACAGTGACGACCGGGTCACAGGGCATCAGCCGCCGCCACAGGTCCCAGTCGTTTTCGCGCAAATAATCGGAGTACGCCTGCCGCACGTGCCAGTAGCGGCGGCGGCAGCGCTCGAAGCGGGCCTCGATGTCGGGCGAAACGTCGCCGCGCCGGGCGAGGATTTCCGTCTTGGCCTGCTGGTACGCTTCCTTGCGCATGGACGAGAGCCGCTGTTGCTCGCTCTTCTTCCACTCCTCGTAGGCCGTCTTGTCGCGGGGCTTGTAGCGCAGGTCGCTGATCACCACATCGTGGAGCGCCGAGATCGCCTCGCGGAAGCGGACCGGTGCCTTAAGCGCCCCGTCGAAAGCCACCGGATCGCGGGCCAGGTTGGGGGCGAAAGAAAGCGTCTGCGCCAGCCGGTCAGCCAAGAGGGCGCTGTGGCGATAGTAGGAAAGCTGCACCTGCATCAGGTTTCCTCCCTCGTCAGGTAAAGCTCGGGCAAATGGCGCGACACGCTGGCGGCCAATTCGGGGCACTCGGCCACAAGCTGGACGACGGCGGCCAGCCCCGAGCGCCGCTCCGGCTGGCGCACCGAGCGAATGCTGGCGGCCAGCACCGGCAAGAGCTCGTCCGCTCGCTGCGGCTCGCGGGCAATGGCGGCGGCCAATTGGCCGGTCGCCTTACCCTTTTGCCGGCCGCCGCGATGGACACCGAGCAGGACGGTGGACCAGACCGGCACGAGGTCGGCCGTTCCCGGCAGCTCGGCCTTCCGTGCCAGCTCATCGACCAGCTTCAGCCGCAGGTCGTCATACGGCGTCTCCACCAGCCGGGAGAACAAGGCGGCGTCCTGCTGCGCCGTCGCACTCGTCGCCAGCCAGATCCAAGCGCCGGTTCGCATCTGGGCCAGCAGGCTGTCGAAGAAGCCGCAGACGGCATCCCGGTCGTAGTTTTCCCGCGCCCCGACGATCGGCAGCGCCCACAGGGCCAGCTCGCGGCCGGTCGCTTCGCAGCGGGCCTTGGCCAGACCGGCAATCGCTTGCCGATCTGCACTCGAGAGAATGTCCGATTGCCGCACGAACTCAAAGCCGAGCCGCGCGACCGGCGCTGCGCGAGCGCAGGCCAGCTCGACGCACTGCGCCAGCGTCAGCCGTTCGCGGGAGACGTGCTTTCGCATGGCATCGCAGATCGCCGCCAATGCCGTCGGATCCTTGACTTCCAGCAGCTTCAGCCAGAAGTCGATGCTCAGCTTCGCCAGGCTCGGAGAAAGCAATAGCAGCTCGCTGCCGAACTGTTGCACGTCGGGATTCTCGTGGTTGAGCAGTTCGAGCAACTGCTGCACGGCGAGCGACGCCAGGTTCGGCTGCTGCTTCTGGCGGACCATCTCGATGGCCCAAACACGCACGAGGCGCGACTGTGCGGCGGTGACGATCTTCAGCAGCGTGGCAAGCGCCTCCGGCGTTTCCCACAGCTTGGGGAAGTACGGCGCGGGCTTAAGCTCGCTGAACTTGCGGCCGGAGCGAAGGACGATTCGGTCGGCGCGGAACCGCAGCACGTCGGAATGATGAAAGCCGGCCTGCATCAGCCCCCAGCACTCCAGCGCGTGCTCCGCTGCCGACAGGTCTTCGTCGCGATACTGCACCAGCGCCTGGGCGATGGCCGGCACGTATTCTTTCGGCCGCTGAAAACCCAAGCGGCGGTAATAGCGCCAGGCCCGCCGGCGAAGGTAGTAGCGGGTGTGGTAGCGGAACAGCCGGCCGTTTTTGGGGATTCGCCGCGGCACTTCGACCCGCGCGCCAGTGCGGGGGTCGCGAAACTGCTGCGGCGCGTCGCTGGGAATCACATCCTGCCGTGTGGCGAGGATTTCTTCCTCCCACGACTGGCGCGTCTGCCAGTCATATTGCCAACGGCGCTTCCGCTGTCGCCGCACCAGCCGATCGAAGATCACCAGGAAGACTGCAAGCAGCTCGTGGTCCCGCGACTGCTCGGCGTGCTTGAACAGACGCTTGATCACCGGCTGATGCCCGGGCGCATTCAGCGGCATCTGCAAATACTCAATCATCCGCTGCCGCGCCCACGGGCGCGGGTCGCGCTTCCAGCGGTCGGCAAACGCGGCCAGGGCCTTGGGGTTGCGGAAGGCACGCAGCGTTTCCAGAAACCGCGGCTCCTCGGCAGCAAAGAACTCATCGATCAGCAGGATCGATCCGCCTTGAGAATCTGCCGTCGGCATCGGCGCTGGCCTTGGTGGAAAAACCGGATGGACGCTCGCTTGCGAGCCGCCATTGTGGAGAAGCGGGAAGGCGGCGTCAACTTCCAGCGCGGCGAGAATCGAGAGGATCGCCAGCCGGCTGCCGAGCGACTATTTCGGCACGGTGATGGTAATGCTCCGCGGCGGATTTTTTTCGATCGAGCCACCGACGGGAGCGGCGGCGACGTTGATGCCGATCTGCTGGCCGCGTTTCTGCTGCATGTTCTCGTAGAACTGATCGACCGTCCCGTCCATGATGACGATCACTTCCCCCGAGCGGATATTCGCCTTGGCGGCATCGCTGCCGGGGTAAACGAACACGATTTTCAGCGCCCGATAGGTCCGCTTTTCGTCCCACACCTCGCTGCGAACGGTGCGAATCCCAAAATCCTTTTCGAGTTCCATGGCGGTCCACAGGCTGCCGACGGTGTACGCCACGGCCGTGCCGCCGCCGGCCAGGATCGTGCCGACGAGGAGCACGGTGATTCCCACCACCAGGCGAATGCCGACGTAGTCGAGCCTGTCCATCAAGGGGGAGCGGCTGCGGACGAAGAGGACGGCCCACAAGAGCAGCACGGCCAGCGCCAGAAAGCAGAGGCCGACGGCGGCCACCAGCCCGCCGAAGACGGTCAGATACCGCATCAGCGCAAACTGTACGCCGCACACGGCCATCAGCCCCAAGAGCGACCTGATCCCAAACTGCCACGGCGACGGCGCAGGCGGCACGATCGTCGCCAGGATCGGCTCGTCGTCGGGGGGAGCGGCAGTGGGTGGATCGAGGGCCATGCGATCTTGGCCGGAGCTGAATGGAATACCGGGCTGGAGGCAGTGACAAAGCAACTCCGCGATTCGCTCATCATAGCGAATTCCTTGTTCCCACGCTCCGCGTGGGAACGAGGGTCAATTGCGGTAGGGCGGGTCAAGAGGAGCGGTAGCGACGCGCCGACCCGCCGGAATGGATGCCTGATGATGGTGGGTCGGCGCTCGCCGAGGTGAGCTTGACCTACCCTACGGTCTGGACAGGTTGAAAACCTGTCCTACTTCAAATTCATGCTCATCAAAAACTCGGCATTCGTCTTCGTCTTGCCGAGCTGGCGGGTGAGCAGGTCCATGGCGTCGGGGGAGTTCATATCGGCCACGACGCGGCGCATGATGCAGACGCGGCGGTGCTCCTCGGGGTCCATCAGCATCTCTTCGCGGCGAGTGCCGCTCTTGTTGATGTCGATCGCAGGCCAGATGCGCTTATCGACCAGCTTGCGGTCGAGGTAGATCTCCAGGTTGCCGGTCCCTTTGAACTCCTCGAAGATCACCTCGTCCATCTTGCTCCCCGTTTCGATGAGGGCGGTGGCCAGGATCGTCAGCGAGCCCCCTTCTTCCACCTTGCGTGCCGAGCCGAAGAACTGCTTGGGCTTCTGGAGGGCGTTGGCGTCGAGGCCGCCGGTGAGCAGCTTGCCCGACTGCGGGCATTCCTGGTTCCAGGCGCGGGCCAGCCGGGTGATCGAGTCCAGGAAGATGACGACGTCCAGGCCGCACTCGACGAGCCGCTTGGCCTTTTCCAGGACCATGTTGGCGACGGTGACGTGGCGGGCGGAGGGCTCGTCGAACGTGCTGGAGATGACCTCGCAGTTGCGGCCTTTGACCTGCCGCTCCATGTCGGTGACTTCCTCCGGCCGCTCGTCGATCAGGAGCATGATCACGTAGGCGTCGGGGAAGTTTTTGAGCACCGCCTTGGCCATCTTCTGCATGAGGATCGTCTTGCCGGCGCGCGGCGGGCTGACGATCAGCCCCCGCTGGCCGAAGCCGATCGGCGCCACCAGATCGACGACCCGCGTGTTGAGGTCGTGCTCGTCGTACTCCATCGTGATCCGTTTGTCGGGGTGCAGCGGCGTCAGGTCGTCGAACAGAACTCGGTTCTGCGCCTGACCAGGGTCCAGGTAGTTGATCGCTTCGACCCGCAAGAGGGCAAAGTACCGCTCGTTCTCCTTCGGCGGGCGGATCTGCCCCGACACGGTCACGCCGGTCCGCAGGCCGAAGCGGCGAATCTGGCTGGGGGAGACGTAGATGTCGTCGGGGCAGGACAGGTAGTGGTAATCCGGACTCCGCAGGAATCCGAAGCCGTCGGGCAGGATTTCCAGCGTTCCTTCGCCGTACATCAGGCCGTTCATCTTGGCCCGCTCGCGGAGGATGCGGACGATCAGGTCCTGCTTCTTGACGCCGGAGATCTCCTGGACGTTCTCCGCCTTAGCCACCTCGATCAGGTCGCTGATGCTCATCCGCTGAAGCTTAGCGACGTGGAACTCGGTCTGCGTGATCTTCTCGAAGCGAGCATCCGCTTCCTCAAGCTCGCCCCGATCGACCAGGTCGGCAATTTCCTCGGAGAGCGACAGCGGCTCCCCTTGCTGCTCGAGCTGGCGGATCAACTCCAGATGTTCCGGGGTGAGGGTTGGATCGACCGGCAATGAGCTTGCGGGCCCGTCGGCCGGCTTGTCTCTGTCACTTCGCTGGCGAAAACTTTTGAAGCTGGGCATGGCGGCACCTGGCGCGCGAACGGCGCAAGCGGCTGGATGGAGGAGCGGAATAGGTGGGATGGGAGTCGGCGGGAGATTTTCCCGAAAACCGAATGCGGGCCAGCGCGGCGGCGGAATGCCGCAGTCACAGACCTTGTCCCAAGCAGGGATCGTGGCGGGATTGCCGGTCAGGGTGGGAAATGGAAACGAGCGGCACAGGCTGGGCATGAACCGCCCCGCCAGCATCCGCCGCGGCAACTTGGGACCACTCTATTATGCCGGATTTTTCGGGTGGTGGAAGGGGAATCTGGGGGAATTGCGGATTGGGGATTGCGGATTGCGGAATGGGAGGGTTCTGCCGCTGCAATCGGCATTTTGCTCGGGCACGGTGCCGCGCGAGTTGGCTTGACGGCGTCCCCGATGATAGAATTTGCCGCACAGGACCGCGAATTCATGAGGATGTTTTGGCATGTCGAAGCTCGATTACCGCAACATTGAAATTGACGCCGCTCGCTGCGGAGGGCAGCCGGTCGTCGCCGGGACGCGGATTCGCGTGGCCACGATCCTCGGCTGCTATCGCCAAGGGATGAGCGTCGAGGAAATCGTCCAGCAGTACCCGACGCTCAAGCCGGCCGACATTCACGACTCGCTGGCCTACGCCTACGACCATAGCGAGCAAATCGAAGCCGACCTGGCTGCGGACGATGAGGCGGTCGTGAAGGCCGGTCGCGCGTCATGAGCGCGGTTCGATTCCTCACGGACGAGGATGTCTATGGTGCCGTGGCGCCTGCCTTGCGGCGCGACGGTATCGACGCGCTATCGACTCCCGAATCGGGCCGACTTGGTGAATCGGACGAATCGCAGCTTCAGTGGGCCAGCGGGGAGGGGCGCATCATCGTCACGTTCAACGTCGCTCACTTTGCAGCGCTGCACGCGGAGTGGGTGCGTCAACGCCGGCAGCACGCGGGCATCGTCGTCTCGGTTCAACGTCCGATCGGCGACCTGCTGCGACGCTTGTCGCATCTGGCGGCCAAACTCGACGCCGACTCCATGTACGACCGTTTGGAATTCCTTGGCGATTGGTAGGAGTATCCCGGCAAATGACACGGGCGACAACTAACTCCGAATCGGCGATCCTGAGTCAAAAATGCGAAGTAGCGCCGCTGATGTCGCAGTAGGAACTATTCCTCTATACTCGTCCCGTGTCATTCCCACGATGAATTCCCCGTTCCAGCGTGATATGCACCATGTCCAACCCCTACCAGCCGCCCATTCCGGCACCGAACCATCCGCAACCGCAGCCGTCGGGACAAGGAGACGCTACGGGGGGCGTGATCCCGTACAAGAATCCGCACGCGTTGACCGCGTACTATCTGGGGATTGGCTTCTTGATCTGCTGCATCACCCCGCTGCCGCTGGGCTTGATCCCGGTAGTGCTCGGCATCATCGGCCTCCAGAAGCGAGCCCAGAATCCGGTGATCAAAGGCTCCGCCCACGCCTGGATCGGCATTGTCCTGGGCGGCGTCTCGACGCTCGGTTCGATCATGTCAGCGATCGTGTGGATTCTGGCGGCACTCAATCAGCGGTAGCGACTCAGTGGTCGGTCGGCCCGACATACTGCCGCCAGAATTCGGCGACCTGCACGCGCGTTTCGTCGGGCGTGCCGCTGTTGTCGATCACGTAGCCGCTGCGATGCCGCTTCTCATCCAGCGGCAATTGGACCGCTTCACGGGCGATCAGGTCGCCTTCGGTCCAGCCGCGAGCCAGAGCCCGCTTGAGGCGAATCTCCCGCGGGACGGATACGAAGATCACCACGTCGCACAGTTTGTCCCAGCCACCGTCGAACAACAGTGCCGCGTCGAGGACGACGGCGCGCAGATTGCCCGCTTGGCGAGCGGCATCTACGCCAGTGCGGAACTTCGCTTCGATCCGCGGGTGCGAAATGCCTTCCAGAAAGCTAAGCTCCTCCGCGCCGCCCTTGGCAAAGACGATCTTCGCCACCGTACGGCGGCTTACCGAACCGTCGACACTCAGAATCCCGTCTCCCCACCGCTGGCGCAGTTGCTCAATCACCGCCGGCTCGGTCAGCACCTCGTGCCCCGCCTTGTCCCCATCGAGCACCATCGCCCCTAGTTCACGAAAACACGCCGCGACAAGGCTCTTGCCGCTGGAAACGCCGCCGACGAGACCGAAGACTTTCATAGGATTGCGGATTGCGGATTGCAGATTGCGGATTTACAAGCAAAGCACGGAATTCAATCCGCAATCCGCAATCCCAAATCCGCAATCATTAAACCGGTTCACACTCCGCCCAATTCTGCCCTGTCTTCACATCAATTTTCAGCGGCACGGCCAATGCCGCCGCGCCGGCCATTTCTTCCATCACGAGCTGCGCCAGCCGGTCCTTCTCCTCCGGCGGATACTCAAACACCAGCTCGTCGTGGATTTGCAGCAGCATCTTGGATTGCAACCCTTCGCGCAGCAGCCGCCGGTAGACGTTGATCATCGCCCGCTTGATGATATCCGCCGCACTCCCCTGGATCACCGTGTTGATCGCGATTCGCTCGGGCATGGTCCGCTGCCGCGGGTCCTTGAGCGTCGCCAGATCGCGGATGCCTTGCACGGGCCGCCGCCGCCCCGCGATCGTACTGACGTAGCCGGTCCGCCGGCATTCGACCAGCGTATTGCGCATGAATTCATCGACCCCCGGATACTGGGCGAAGTAGGCCTCGATAAATCGGGCCGCATCGGCCTTGCTGATATCGAGCGACTTCGCCAGCCCGAACGGACTTTGGCCGTAGATGATGCCGAAGTTGATCGCCTTGGCGCTCCGCCGCATGTCCTTGGTCACGTGCTCCAGCGGCACGCTGTAGACCTGGGCCGCCACCTGCGTGTGGATGTCGCGATCGGCGGCAAACGCCTCTTTGAGCGTTTCGTCGCCGGAAAAATGCGCCAGCACCCGCAGCTCGATCTGCGAATAGTCGGCGGTCATCAGCTCCCATCCCTCCGCCGGCAAGAATGCCGAGCGAATCTTCCGCCCTTCTTCGGTCCGCACGGGGATGTTCTGGAGGTTCGGATCCTGCGAGCTGAGCCGCCCGGTTGCCGCCACGTCCTGCTTGAACGACGTATGGACCCGCCCCGTCGCCGGATGAATCAGCTCCTGCAGCGCGACGATGTACGTGCTCATCAGCTTCGCCAGATGGCGATACTCCAGAATCTTCGCCGGCAGCGAGTGCAGCTTGGCCAGGTCCTCCAGCACCTCCGCATCGAGGCTCGGCCCGGTCTTCGTCCGCTTGAGGATCGGCAGCTTGAGATCGTCGAAGAACAGCTTGCCGAGCTGCAATCGCGAATCGATATTGAATTCGCCGCCGGCTTCCGCGTAAATCTCTTTCTCGATCGCGCTGATCCGCTCGCAAAATTCCCCCTCCATCGTCTTCAGCCGCTGCTGGTCAACACGCACGCCGTTGTATTCCAGCTCCGAAAGCACCTCGATCAGCGGCATTTCCAGATCGTGAAACAGCGGCGCGAGGCCCAGCTTTTCCAGCCGCGGCTCGAGAATTTCCCGCAGCCGCAGCGGCACGTCCGCATCTTCGGCTGCATAAGGCGCAATGAACTCGACGAGCACCTCATCCATCCGCTTTTGATTTTTTCCGCTGCCGATCAGCGACTCGATCGTGATGTTCGTGTGCGCCAAGTAGCGGCGGGCCAGATCGTCCAGGTTGTGCGACCGCTCGCCCGGGTCGAGCAGGTAATCGGCGACCATCGTGTCGAATGCCGCCCCCGCCAGGTTCACGCCGACCGTTCGCAGGACAATTGCGTCGTACTTGATGTTCTGGCCGACCTTCTCGATGGCCGCATTTTCCAGCACCGGCCTGAGCATATCGCGGACTGCCGCCGCATCGAGCCGCGGCTCTCCCGGCGGCGCCATCACGGGGACATAGTACGCCTCGCCCGCCTTCCAACAGAACGAATAGCCGACAATCTCCGCCCACCGTGGCAGGACGCACGTCGTCTCCGTATCGAGAACGATCTGCTTTTGGCGGGCCATCTCGGCGACCAGCCGGCTCAGCTCTTCCAGCGACGTGACCGCACAATAAGTCGCTTCCCAGGGGGCTTCATCGACGGGGGCAGGCATCGCGGGTTCAGATTGCAGTTCCTGGAGCGTCGCCGAACCCCCTTCCGGCGCGGGACACCCTTCTTCACGTGAATCGCCCACCACGGCGACCGGCGCAGCCGCACCCGACGGTTGAACGGAGTCGGCGAACTTTTTTGCCAGTGTGCTGATCCGCACCGCAAGCTGCCGAAAGCCCGCTTCCCGACATAGCTCCCCCAGCACTTCCGCACGCAGCCGGCCCACGCGGGCCACGTTCCAATCCACCGTCAGCGGCACGTCGGGATCGAGCCGCACGAGCTGCCGGCTGAGGAGCGCCTGCTGCCGGCCGTTCATCAGGTTTTCTTTCCGCTTCGCGCCGCTGATCTCGTGGGCGTGGTTGAGCACTTCCTCCAGCGTGCCGTATTTCGTCAGCAGCTCCTGGGCGTTCTTCGGCCCGATCAGCGGCACTCCCGGCACGTTGTCGGTCGGGTCGCCGACGAGGGCCTGAAAATCGACGACCTGGTCGGGGCGGATACCCCACGTTTCCATCAGCTTCGCCGCGTCGAAAACTTCGTTCTTGCGGATGTTGTAGAGCTTCACCTTCTCGGTGATGAGCTGGCGGCAATCCTTGTCGGCCGTGACCAAAAGGCACTCGCCGCCGGCCGCTTCCACCTGCCGGGCGATCGTTGCCAGGATGTCATCCGCCTCGTAGCCGGGGACCGACGCGACCGGAATGCCGAGGGCTTCCATGAACCGCTGGATGACGGGGATTTGAAGCTGCAAATCGGCCGGCATTTCCTCGCGGTGGACTTTGTAGTCCGGATAGAGCTCGTGGCGAAAGTTGTCGCCTGGCGCATCGAAGGCGGCCAGCAGAAAATCGGCCCCCTTGTTCTCGATGATCTCCACCATGTCTCGCACGAAGCCATGCACCGCCCCCACCGGCTGTCCCGACGGCCCGCTCATCTCCGGCAGGGCGTGGAAAACCTGGTAGATCAACGAGTACGAATCGACGAGATAAACCCTTTTGCCGGCGAGGGAGGGCGAGCCATTGCCGCCGATTGTGATGGGCAGTGGTGCCTTGGCCGGCGGCGACGCTGGCGCAACAGTTTCCCCATGCGGCGGCGCATCCTCAAACGCGGCAAATGACTTTTGGCGATTGACGGCAGGCATGGGTCAATCGTAACGCGCCTGGCGGATGAGGGGCAGAGCGCGCATGGCGGAGGTTTTTCCCTTAAGCGAATTCGCCGCGGAGGCATAGCTTCCCGGCCACCGGGCCGAGTGATAAGCGATTTGGCGATCTTCTCCGCCGCGTCGCGGCGGCTGGTTGATAACGCGTAAAAAGCGCCTCGCGGCAGCAACTTACGGTGAGGGGCCGGGCCGCGGCCTTGATGTAAACTGTTGTACACAATTCGCTTGCGGCAGTGTTCCTCCCGACGGCCGCGACGTAAGCCGCCGTCGCTGCCGCGCCGAAATATAACGCCCCGAATGGGGGGGGGCCAAGTGTCCCCGCAGCTCGCCAGTGATAAGTGAACATAAGCCCCCCTGCGGAGGGAGACGCAGCGGCCCCGCGGCCTCTCGGTGGCACAAGTCAAGGGGAACGATTCCGCCCTTGTCTCTTGGCCTGACACGGGTCCGACTGATCCACAACCAGCTTGTCAAACATCAACAGAGCGCGGATATCGTCGGCCCTTGCTCCGCAAGAAGCACGTGCTTTCGCGGAGCGAAAGCGGACACCAGCGCAGCCGCGACCGGCCGAGATGGCAGTCCGCCGCCTCGGTCTCAGGCACTGTGCAACGCGTATGCCACAATTGTACAGATATCCAGCCGGCCGTCAAGTCGCTCACGATTCCACAACCCCGCAGCGCGTGCGAATGAAAGCTCCGCGTCTATCCCCCTGGCTCCTGGCCCCTGAACCCTTCCCCCGCTCACCGAAACAGCAGCGGGACGAAGTGGTACAGGTCCGCCTTCCAGACGCGAAAGTCGTGCCCGCCGCCGGCATGGATGTGCCAGACGTGCGGCACTTTCATTTCCTCGAGCGACTCGTGCATCCGCTGGCTGATCCGCATGAGGCCGTCCCGGTCCCCGCAGGAGACCCACAGCAGCTTAAGCTTCGCGGCCGCATCCGCCGGGTCCTTCACCAGGTCGTCGGCCCGCTTGGTGTTCGGGGCGGAGGAGAAGCCGCCGACCCAGGCGAACGTGTCCAGGTGCGCCAAACCAAAATTGAGCGACTGCCCGCCCCCCATCGACAGGCCGGCAATCGCCCGCGACTGGCGATCCTGCTTCACCGGGTAAGTCTTTTCGATGAACGGGATCAGGTCGGTCAGCAGGTCCTGCTCGAACGCGGCAAATGCCGGCGACTGCTTGGGGATCGGATCGCGGCGGGTGACGTCCTTGCCGGCCCGGCCGTTGGGCAGGACAACGATCATCGGTGCCGCCTTCCCGTCGGCATACAAATTGTCAAGGACCACGTTGGCCGCCCCGCCCCGCGTCCACTCGTTCTCATCCCCGCCAATGCCGTGGAGGAGATACAGGACCGGGTACTTTTCGTCCTTGGAAAACCCCGGCGGCGTATAGACCTGGGCCTTGCGCTTGATGCCGACGGTCGTCGATTCGTACTCGACCGTTTCCAGCTTCCCTCGCTCGATGCCGT
>DATKDU010000306.1:0-5323 GCA_035512595.1 Pirellulaceae bacterium | reverse complement strand
ACTGCGGACGTCGTTTCCCAGGTCGCAGGTCGCGGCCGGTTTTCAATACGTCGGCGAGCCGGCGGTGCTGAATGCCGTGCTCGAATCGATGCGTGCTGCCGGCCGCATCCGGCTTTCGGAAGCGGGGCTGGCGCTGGCGGGGCATGGACCGAAGCTGTCGCGCAACGAGCAGGCGCTGCTGGTGCAACTGTCGCAGTGGTACCAGGAAGCGGGGATCGAGGCGCCGACGGTCAAGGAGTGCCAGCAGAAGGCGCCCAAGAACCAGGCGTCGGTGCCGCAGCTTGTCGAGCTGCTGGCCAGCGACGGCGAGCTGGTGAAGGTCTCTGCCGATTACTTCCTGCACGCCCGCATCGAGCAGGCAGCCCGGGAGAAAGTTGCCGCTGCCATGGCCGAGAAGGGGCTGACGCTGAGCGAGATCCGCGAGCTGCTGGGCACCAGCCGCAAGTACGCCGTGCCGCTGTGCGAGTACTGGGACCAGGTCGGCTTCACGGTCCGGCAGGGAGATGTGCGGACGCTGAAGCTTCGATGACGTGAGCTGCAGGCGATCGGTTCGCTCGCCCCGGCCTTTTTCCCGGCACTTTGCGCAGACCGGGAAGTTTTCGCGGGCGGGAGAATCGGCACTTCAGCATCATCTTGCCCAAGTCGAAAGGATGAAGAGGGACCCTCCGGGCGCACGCTAGCAGCGGGCCACGCGGCGCACCGGCGGCGGGGACTTTTGCTCATGCGCAACAATCTTTATGGCACGATCATCGGCGGCTGGCTGCTGGGGCTCTCCGCGCTGGCTGTTGGCCAGGAAACGGAAACGCAGCCGCGGACGCTGCCGCCGGTGGAAGTCGTGCCGCCGGCGGAATTGCCGCCGGTCGAGGTTTTGCCAAGCGAGCCGATCCCAGGGGAGTACGACCGGCCCTTCAGCTTTCCGTCGCTCTCGGAGCAGGAGTTCGGTTCGCCGCTGGATTTCGGCGGGCTCAATAGCGCCAATCGGTCGGTCCGCTCGCTGTTCGATCAGCCGAACCTGGGGACGATCGTCGATGAAGGGCTGATCCGCGAAAAATCGGCGACCGACATGTTTCAGGCGCTCCAGCAGGAAGTTGGCGTGCTGATGCAGGCCACCGGCCGCGGACAGGCGTCGCCCTTTCTTCGCGGCGTGACGGGGCAGCAGGTACTGATCCTGGTTGATGGCATTCGCGTGAATAACACGGTGTTTCGCGCCGGGCCGAACCAGTATTTCAACACGATCGACCCAGGTCAGGTCGAGCGGATTGAAGTCATCCGCGGCGCGGGTTCGGTCCTGTGGGGGGGCGACGCGATCGGCGGCGTGATCAACATCGTCACCCGCGGCGCGGATTCGACGATCGGCGATTATGCCGGCGGCGGGTTTCGCCAGGTCTTCAGCTCGGCCGACTATGGCTCCTACAGCCGGGCCAACGTCGAAGGCTGGGTGGGAAGCAGCGGCGTCTTCGGCGGTGCGAGCTACAGCCGCGTCAACGAGGTCGATGTGGGCGGCTCTCGCGGCCGCCAGCCGTTTACCGACTACGACCAGTATGCCGGCGACGTGAAGTACCACTGGCTGGTGAACGACCAGCAGATGGTGACTGTGTCGCTCTCCCATTTCGAGCAGCAGGATCTGCCGCGGAGCGATCGCTTCGCTCCCTTCGTCTTCAATCGTCCCGGCAATACGCCGCGGCCGACCTTCTTCGATCCGCAGCAGCGCGACCTGGCGTACGTTCGCTGGCAGGGCTTTGCCTATAACGACAACCCGCTGTTCGACGTCTTCAGCATGACCGGCTCGTACACGCGAACGAAGGAAGGGCTCGAAGAACTCCGTTCGCCGACGCAGCTCGACGTCGGCGAGTTCAGCGACGACATGGGGGGCTTCACGCTCACGCTGAACAAGGATTTGTACGACTTCGGGTGGTTCACGTACGGCGCCGACTACTACTACGAAGACGTCGATGCGACGAAGCAGCGGTTCAACCCGAGCAATCCGGCGGCACCGCCGACGCAGCGCATTGCCCAGTACCCGGACGATGCGATTGCCGACCGGGCCGGGGCCTTTGTGAGCTGGGACGTGCCGATCACCGAGCGCCTGGGGCTCGTCACCGGGGCGCGGTACGAGAACGCCAACATCCAGGGGACGCCGACCTACACCATCGGCGGAGTGCCGCAGGACATCTTCTTCAAACGCACCTACCAGGAATGGATCGGCAGCGTTGGCCTGACGTACGATTTGACGTGCGACGTCAAGCTCGTCGGCGGCGTCTACGAAGGCTACCGCGCACCGACGCTCGACGACCTGGCCGGCAGCACGACGTTCCTGCAAAACGCCCAGCAGGATCCGGTCCTGGCCAGCCTGGCCCTCGAGCCGGAGCACAGCTACACCTACGAGATCGGCCTCAAGCTCGACCGCCAGCGGCTGCGCCTGCAGGCCTACCAGTGGTGGATGACGATCGACGACTACATCACCCGCGACGTCGATGACGTCGGCAATGTCTTCCTGGGCAATTCCGAGGCGTACCTCTACGGCACCGAATTGGCCGGCGAATACCTGCTGCCGCGGGGCTGGGCCATGTATGGCAATTTTGCGTACACGTTCGGTGCAGACACCGCCAATGATGTGCCTTACACGCGCATCCCGCCGGCACAGGGGATTGCCGGCCTGCGGTGGCGCGACGATGATCGGCGAAGCTACTTCGACGTTTACACGTGGCTCGTCGATCGCCAGGACCGGTACAACCCGACGAACCTTTCCGACAGCCGCTTCTGGGTCAACGGCTCGCCGGCCACGCCGGGCTACGGCACGCTCAACGTCCGCTGCGGCACCGCGCTGGGCGAATGCGACCAGCACCGCGTGAGCCTGGTGCTGGAAAACATCACCAACCAGTACTACCGGGTGCTGGGCAGCGGCGTGGACGGCACCGGGTTCAATACGATTCTGGGATATGAGTGGCTGCGGTGACGTGGGGCAGGTTTTCAACCTGCCCTTAGCGGCAAGCGAGGTAGAATTCCCGCGACCTGCTGCTAGAATTAAAGTGCTTCGCAGCGAATCCTTCACATCGCCTCATGCTCCCTCGCTGGATAGTTCCGCGTACGACCTCGGGAATGATCGCAGTTGCTCTGCGCGCATCGCTGGCAGCCCACCTGCTCGGTTTCGTCGCCGCAGCCGCCCCCTGGCAGTGTTGGGAACTGCCGCAAGACCGGCTGGCCCTCTCGGGTCAGCGAGGGGTGATCACGATAGCGGCGTCGATTGCCCTGCCGGAACCGGAGCTGCCGCCGGTTGAACTGCCGGCAACCGAATTGCCGGTCGTGGTCACGCCCCAGCAGGCGCGGATTCACGAGCGGACCTACGTCGCTACTTCCACGACGGGCGAAATGGCCGCGTCCTCCGCGGCGGACCATGTGGACCCAGCGGTTGAGCCGACGGACTTGTCGCGCCGAGTCATGGCACCCGCAGAGACACTTGCCGATCCCGCGCCGCGCCCGTTGCCGCGCAGTTCCACGAGTACTCCCCCCGCCGTCGCCGGCCTGGAACAAGGCCCCGACTTCGCCGGCAATCCGCCGCCGGAGTTTCCCGCGCTGGCCCAGCAGAACGGCTGGTACGGCACCGTGCTGCTCAAGCTGTGGATTGATGAGGAGGGGCGCGTCACCGACGTCCGTGTCGAAAAGAGCAGCGGCTATGGCGTGCTCGACGCGGCCGCCGTGAATGCCGTCAAGCGCTGGCGCGGCCGGCCGGCGCGGTATAACGCGCGGCCCGTGGCGACGGAAGAGCTGCTCCCCGTTGTGTTCCGGCCGCGGCTGGCGCGGGATGGACGATGACTTGGTTTGGGATGGCAGCGGGCGTTCGGCAGGCTATGATTTGAAGTCCCTACTTGCGAGGATTGACTCATGACCACGCGTGAACTCCTCTTGCAAGAAATTCCCACGACCCCCGAGCCAATCCTCGAGGAGGTCTACCACTACCTCCGGTACCTCAAAACGCTCCCCATTGAAGACCGATTCGACGGGCTGGCGGCCAGCGAGTCCGTGCTGGCCCAAGACTGGAGCACGCCGGAAGAGGATGCCGCATGGGCAAACCTGTAGCCGGCGAAGTGGTGGTGATTCCGTTCCCGCAGACCAACCTCCAGGCTGGAAAATCGCGGCCGGCGCTGGTAGTGGTGAGCTTGCCAGGCGACGATCTGATTCTGTGCCAGATCACCAGTCAGACACGCCACGACGGTTTCTCGATTCCCTTGGTATCAACTGATTTTGACCAGGGCAGCTTGTCGGTGGCGAGCTTCGTGCGACCCAATCGCCTGTTTACGGTGGAACAATCGGTCATCCGCCGCAGCGCTGGCAGGATCAAGCCAGACAAACTTCTGGCCGTTCTGTCGGCGATCCGCGATATTTTTTCGTGAATCAAGCAATGCTTGGACTGAGAAATCGCAGCCATACTTGGTGCTACTCGAACATTCCGGGGCCGGGGACGACGATCATCGTTCGAGCAGCGAGCATGCAGGCTGCCCATACGAGAAATGCGGCGGAAATTCCAATCAACGCGCCATCAATCTTAGCCTTCGCCCAACCAACCACTGCTCCACATGCGGCAAAGAGGATCGCGATCATCCACGGCCCCAGACCTCCAAAGATATCATCGCCGGCAGAATTCCAAATGACGACAATCGTCCGGACGCTCCCGAAGACAACACCAAGCACGCCGACCGCCAACAGCAATGTGCGCAAGCGGAACTGCATGTTCGCTCCGTAGCCAGTGGCAACATTTCGGCGACTCGCTCGCCGAGGCGAGCTTGACGCCGCCCTACAGCGCTGCCAACAATTCGTCCAAGATCGCCACCGCCGTATCCGCCTGTTCCTTGGTGATCACCAGCGGTGGGCAGAAGCGGATCGTGTTTTGCCCCGAGCCTAAAAGCAGCAGCCCCTTGTGAAAGGCGCGCTGCACCACTTCGTCGCGCTCTTTGGGGGCCGGCTCCTTCGTCGCACGGTCTTTCACCAATTCCGCGCCGATCATTAACCCCAGGCCGCGCACGTCGCCGATGATCGCGTGTTTGCTGGCCAGCTCTACCAAGCGCGACTTGAGATGCGCGCCGACCTCGGCCGCATTGGTCATCAGCCCTTCTTCGAGGAGCTTGATCGTTTCCAGGGCCGCCACGCATGACACTGGATTGCCGCCGAACGTGCTGGCGTGCGAGCCGGGGCCCCAGTCCATCACCTCGGAGCGGGCGACCATCGCCCCCAGCGGCATTCCCGAGGCGATCCCCTTGGCGATGCAGACAATGTCCGGCTCGACCCCCCAGTGCTCGATGGCGAACATCTTGCCGGTCCGCCCCAT
>DATKDU010000305.1:0-8573 GCA_035512595.1 Pirellulaceae bacterium | reverse complement strand
CCCGACTCAGCACCTCCAGCCGCCTCCGCTCCTTGCCACTCATCGACAATGTCTCCATGACCACCTCCTTTGGAGGTGATTGTCTATGGGGACATTTCTATCTGCGCCTTATGGGGACATTTCTATCTGCGCATTACAGGAGGTCAAAGCAAAGAGGTCAAAGCAAAGAATCCGCGGCCGGAGCGGCGAATCACCGGAATGGCGCCGTCCCCTGTACCATCAATCGCGGCGGCCCCCAATTCCTCACGCCATGCTGCTCCTCGACTCTTGCCGAAATCCATAAACCTCCCACGCAAGGTCCGCGATCTCTCGTCCGCCGAGTTTCAAGCGGGTCCTCGCACTACCGCCGCAAAAGCGCTACGCCCACTTCGTCGAGCGGGTCGCCAACACGCAGCCAATCTGGAGCCTGCGGACTCGCTCTGGATGGGAGGTGCGGCAGGCCAGATTGTGCCGGTCTTGCCCGACTCGCGCTACGCCGAGACCTTAAACGGCACAGGGCAGGTAAGTTCCATGCATTCCAATGCACCGGGATTCGCCCCCGACGGGTGAGAAGTCAGTGCCCCGGACACGAATCGAACGTGCGACCTACGGTTTAGGAAACCGTTGCTCTATCCCCTGAGCTACCGGGGCAAACATCGTGTTTTATAGGCTATTTTGCGTTTCCGCGATTTCCCTCACAAGCCTCGTGAAACCCAGGCTAGATGGCTGAAAGTTGACCCCCGCGCGGATTGTAGCCGCCGGGGATCTGGAATCACCACTCTATTTACCTGAGGTGACTTATGCTCGATTCTAAGCCGCGGCGTTCTACCTGCAAGGCTATCGTCAGGACGCACGATAGGAATCCTCGGCAACGACCTAACGTGCCTTGATGCACTCCGGCCCCTCGTTCCGGGCGTTGTTGACGAACGTACTCACCGGCCTGGCGGTCACCCGGTCCGCTGGGAACGGAATGAGCGGGATCTGCTCGCCGGCCAGCCAAGCATCGTAGTCGGCTGAATCGAGAATCGCCGGCATCCGGTCGTGGACCTGGCTGGCCAGCTCGTTGGCGTCGGTCGTGAGGATGGTGCAGGATTCCAGCGCCTCACTGCCGTCCGGCTGCCACAACTCCCAAAGCCCGGCGAAGGCGAACGGCTTGCCGCCATCCACCTCGTAGAGCCAGGGGAGCTTGGCCTTCCCCTCCTTCTGCCATTCGTAGTACCCATCCGCCAGCACGAGGCAGCGCCGCTTCTTGTACGCCGAGCGAAAGGCCGGCTTCGTCGCCACGGTATCGCTTCGCGCATTGATCGTGCTGTAGGCGATCTTCTTGTCCTTGGCCCACGACGGGATCAGGCCCCAGTGGAGCATGGCCAATTGCCGCTTGCCGCCGGCATCGAGCCGGACCGCAGGGATGCTCTGTGTCGGTGCGATGTTGTACCGTGGGGGGAACGCCTCGGTGGCCAGCGGTCCTAAATCAAACAGGAACCGCTGGGCCAGGACCGTCATCGGCGTTCGCAGATTGTAGCGGCCACACATGCCCGTAGTTTACACGACCCCGCGCTGGCCATTCACCGCTGGCGCTAGCGAAAGTCCCGCGACTTCACGTGCGGCGTCCCGATCTTGGCAGACAAATCCTCCAGCCGGCTGACCACGACGTGGATTACCGAATCTCGACTCTCCAATCGGCCGTGGGCCAGCCAGGCCGAGCTGCACCGGGCGATCCGGTAGTAGCGGTCCCACACCTCGGGCTTGATCACCAGATTGGCCAGTCCCGTTTCATCTTCCAGGGTGACAAACGTAATCCCCCTGGCGGTGCCGGGACGCTGCCGCAGGAGCACGAGTCCTGCGACGCGCACAGGCCGCCCATTGGCGACTTGTCCCAGCTCGTCCGCGGCCGTGATGCCCAGGCCGCTTAGTTGCCGACGAAAGAAAGCGATCGGGTGCGCCTTGAGCGACAAGCCCGAAGTGCGATAATCGGCGAACACTTGCTCGACCAGCGGCATCGGCGGCAATGCGGCTGGCGGCTCGTCATCCTCCAGCCCAGCCAGCAGCGGAATGTCGCGGTCGTCCTGAGAGAGTGCCTGCCATAAGGCTGCGCGGCGGTCCAACTTCAGCGAGCCGAACGCATCGGCATCGGCCAGGCGGGTAATGATCGCTTGCGTCAGCCCCGTGCGGCGGGTGAAATCGTCAACCGACCGAAACGGTCTGGCTGCTACGATCCGCTCGACAGCCCCCTGGGGAATCCCCTTGAGAAGCCGGAATCCAAGCCGCAGGGCGCTTTGTTCCCAGGTGCAATCCCAGCCGCTGGCGTTCACGTCCACCGGCAACACCAGGACGTCGTGCTGGCGAGCGTCCCGAATGAGCTGAGCCGGCGAGTAGAATCCCATCGGCTGGCTGTTGATGACCGCCGCGCAGAATGCCGCGGGGTAATAGTGCTTGAGCCACGCCGAGACGTAGACGAGCAGTGCGAACGATGCCGCGTGGCTCTCCGGGAAGCCGTATTCGCCAAAGCCCCGAATCTGGTTGAAAACCCGTTCGGCAAACTCCTGGGTCAGCCCACGAGCCAACATGCCGTCGATGAGCTTCTTATGAAACTGGTCAATCAGGCCCGGCCGCCGCCAAGCCCCCATCGCCCGGCGGAGTTGATCGGCCTGGCCCGGCGTGAAGCCCGCCGCCACGACCGCCAGTTGCATGGCCTGTTCTTGAAACAGGGGCACTCCGAGAGTCCGCTCAAGAACCGCTTCAATCTCCTGGTTGGGATAGGGAGGAATGGGCTCCTCGTGGTTGCGCCTCCGCAAGTACGGATGCACCATGTCCCCCTGGATCGGTCCCGGCCGCACGATGGCCACCTCGATCACCAGATCGTAGTAACAGCGGGGCCTCAGCCGCGGCAGCATGCTCATCTGCGCCCGGCTCTCAATTTGAAACACGCCGATCGTGTCGGCCCGGCAGATCATGTCGTAGACCAGGGGATCTTCGGCCGGCACCGTGGCCAAGGTCAGCGAGCGGCCATGATGCCGCTCGATCAGATCGAAGCATTTGCGAATGGCCGTGAGCATCCCCAGCGAAAGGCAATCGACCTTTAGGATGCCCAGCTCATCCAGGTCGTCCTTATCCCACTCGATGACGGTCCGGCCATCCATCGCCGCATTCTCGATGGGCACCAACTCGCACAGGGGGCCCCTGCTCATCACCATCCCGCCGACGTGCTGCGAGAGGTGCCGCGGAAAGCCGGCCAGCTCGCAGACGAGATAGACCAGCCGCCGCGCGAGCGGGCTCTGCGGATCGATGCCTACCTCGCTGCAACGGAGGGCCAGAGCTTCCGCCGGCGAAAGCGGTGCAGGATGCGGCGGACTACTCCCCGCCCGCGGAAGCTGAGGCGCAGGGTCTTCGTGCTTGTCGATCTTGGGCGGAATCTTGGCGGCCCTGTCCAACTCGCGCCCTTCGACGTGCTTGGCCAGCGCATCGACCCGGTCCAGGGACAGCCCCAGCGCCTTGCCCACGTCGCGGATGGCGCTCTTGGTACGATAAGTAATGACGACGGCCGTCATCCCGGCCCGCTCGCGGCCGTACTTGTCGTACAGATACTGGAGCACTTCCTCGCGCCGCTCGTGCTCAAAATCCACGTCGATGTCCGGCGCCTCATTGCGCTCGGCACTGATGAATCTTTCAAACAGCACGTCGATGCGGCCGGGATCAACGCTCGTGACTCCCAGGCAGAAACAGACGGCCGAATTCGCCGCCGATCCGCGGCCTTGACAGAGGATGCCTCGCGAGCGCGCGAAACGAACCAGGTCCCAAACGGTAAGAAAGTAGGTTTCGTAGCGCAGCTTCTGGATGAGCGCCAGCTCGTGTTCCAGGAGCCGGTGGACCTTGGCGGGAATGCCGTCCGGATAGCGCCGGTGCGCTCCCTCCCAGGTGAGGCGAGCCAGATATTCGCTGGGCGTGTAACTCGCCGGGACCAGTTCCTCGGGATACTCGTAGCGAAGTTCGTCCAGCGAAAACGAGCAGCGCTGGGCGACTTCCCAGGTGCGGTGCATCGCCTCGGGAGCGGCCGAGAACGCGGTGACAATCTCTGCGACCGGCTGCAGGTGCCGCTGCGCATTGGAGAACCGCTGTTCGGCCAGGCGATCCACCGTGGTCCCCAGCCGCGTGGCGGTCAGCACTTCATGGAGCGGTTGCCGCGCAGGGGAGTGATAGTGAACGTCGCCGGCGGCAGCCAGCGGCAAGCCGGTCTTTCGGGAAAGAGTCAGCAGCTCTTGCAAGCGGCTCGCATCATCGGGACCGCGGAAGAGTTCCGCCAGCAGATAGCCGCGATCGCCAAACAGGTCACGGTAGGCGCGAAGCGGCGAAAGCAGGTCGCCGATGCTGTCAGAATCAGTCGGCTCGTGCAGCCGCGGGATCACCCCCGCCAGAAGCCCTTCGGCATGCTCCGCGACGTCCCCCAGCGAGATGTCGCACTCTCCCTTGGGCGCACACCGCCGGCCGACGGTGATCAGCCGAGACAAACGTCCGTAGGCTTGACGATCGGCCGCCCATAGAACTAGCGGCGGCGCACCCAGGGGATGGATCTCCGCGCCGATCAAGAGCTTGAGTCCCAGTTCCTTCGCCGGTCCATGCGCCCGCACAATCCCGGCCAGACTGCTCTGGTCGGTGATCGCCAGGGCGGCATAGCCCAATTGGGCGGCGCGCGCGACCAGCTCGTCGGCGTGCGACGCCCCCTCCAGGAACGAGAAGTTCGTCTTGCAGTGCAGTTCAGCGTAATGCATGAATCAGGCAAACTCCCCGTGCAGAAACCAAGCCCCATCCTCCAGCCGGCGAAAGAGCCACAGCCGCTGGCCGTCGGCCGTTTCGATGCGGTAGTAATCCCGCCGGACGCTCCGTCCGCGCCACCAGCCGGTCTCGATCCGCTCCGGTCCCCACCAGCAGGCCACGCGATGCGCCTGGCTTCCGAACCGAAACGACACCGGCGGCCCGTCCGGCACAATCGAGACCACTTCCAAGGCGCGTGGCGGGGAGTGGAGGGTCAGCGGACAAGCCGCCGCGGCGTGCAACGGGCTCTTGCTCATTCGCCGCTTGCTTCCCGACTCGACCAGCGGCACGTATCGCACGGCCCGTTCAGGTAACGGGTCGGCAGTCAGCTCGGGCCGCAAGACGGCCTTCGCTCCCAGCCGGCTGCTCAAACGATCCACCAGCAAATCCAACTGGCGGGAGGCGTCGTGACTGCTGCCGGCAAACAACTCCCCCTGACGGTTTTCCAGGGGAGCGGTCAACGGCGCTGCCAGCGTCAAGCGTCCGACTGGGCCGGACAGTGCCGTCTGCTCCAGTTGCACCCGCAGCAAATCCCAGAAGTGCCGCGGATCTGCCGAGGGACGATACAGCCCAACTTGCCAGGTCAGCGGCCGGCCCGGCGCGCTATCGAGCCGGCACGAGAGCCGCATCGCCCCTTGCCGCCGCGGGGCCAGTGCCGCCGCCAAGCGTTTGGCCAGCTCGCGGACCACGTGCTCGACCACCTCCCGGCTTTCCGCCGGGTGCTCCAGCACCTCTTCGGCGGCGAATTCCGCGGGCGGGCGGTGGGGGACGATCACTTCCGGGGCTGCGCCCAGCAGTTGATCCAGCCGCCGCAGCAGCCGCTGTCCGAATCGGGCGGGCAGGCTCGTGCGCGGCAGGTGAAGAAGCTGTTCCACCCGCACGACGCCGAGTTGTGCCAGCAGGTCGATGGTATCCCGCGGCAAGCGCAAGGCGGAAAGAGGAAGCGGGGCGATCGTGGGCTCCATACGGGTGGAGGGAACAACCGCTGGGTTCACCGCACCTTCGGTAGCCAGCGCCCAGGCTGCTCCAATTGTCTCGGCAATTGCGACGCGCGCATGGCAGCCCCAATTCCGCAAGTCGGTGATGACTTCGTTGGCCAGCGATTCCTCACCGTGAAAGAGGGGGCCGATCCCTGTTACGTCCAAGAGCAAGGAGTCGGGCGAACCCTGTTGCTGGCTGCTGCACCTCCCGATTTGTCCCTCGGCGGTCTCCCATCCCACCAGCGGGCTAAACTTTTCGCAATGCTCTGCCAGAGGAGCCAGGGCTGCCAAGTCGGCGGAGGGGTCAGACGGCAGGATGCAGCGCGCATTCAGTCGCGACGCGAGCGACGCCGCTTCGGCGAGTGGCGCGCAGACGCGCACTCCGCATTCCCAGGCCGCTGAGTTGCAAGCCGCGACCACTTCTCCGCGCCTGGGGTCGCGCGCGTGCAGCACGATCGGCTGCCGGGGATCAAGCGCGCGATCGGCGGCGAGCAGTCGTTGGATGGGCCAGTTCGGCAGGTGGATGCAGAGAATGCGTCGCATGGTCACTGGTTTCTTCCCACGTGCCCCTGGCTTCGTCCCATTCCAATTGCCTGACTTGGCCGCTGACTCCGCCGCGGCACCGCACCAGCTCCACGCTCAGTCGCCGATTCCCCCGCGACGGGAGCGATTGCACCAGCCATTGCACAGCGGACCAGGTGGGCTTTCCGCGAACCTTTGCCGACCGCACGAGCAATCCCAACGTCCCCCCCGATTCGGCGGCCAGTTGCAGGCGGCGGAAATCGCGATCATCGATCGTCCCGCACGTTAGCCACACCGCACCGACGCCAGGGCAGCGCAGGGCTTGGTCCGTTGCCCAGAGCTGCTCCGCCGCGTCGGCCGGGTGCAGCAACACTGTCCGCGACAGACCGATCCCCCAGGCTGCCGCCGCCAGGGGATAAAAGCACTGCTGCCGATCGACCACCACCAGGGCTTTCTCCTCCTGGCAGGCGACGCGTGCGGCAGCCAGGGCCAGCGTGCCCGCGCCGCTGGCTGCGCTGCCGGCCAGATACTCTACGAGCGTCCCTCGTCGCAGCCCGCCGGCCGGCAACAGCCGATCCAGAGCGGCGACGCCGGTGCCAACAGGCTGAGAGTCCGCGGGAGAGCGCAGCCCCTCCAGCAGTTCCAGCTTGTGACGCAAAGTGGCGAGAGATCGCATGACCTGCACGGGTGCCTAGAAGTGTACATCATAGAATAATGTACCACAGTACCCTTGTCGTGCTAGAACCGCACCACGGATTGTGCCGCCAGAACGCTGTTCACCACATATCTTGGGGTCGGCTCCTGGTTGGGGAGCTGCTTCCCCTCGATGACCCGGCTGATTTCCGCAGCCTGCGCCTCGTCAATTCCGTCAGCGAAAAGTGTTTCGGTTGCGACTGCCAGCCTCTGCCCTCGACCGCGTTCTGACCACCAGCCCTACATGGCAAACGCCATCCAGTAGAAGACCCACCCCGTCACCGCCGTCAGCAGCATTCCCAGTGCCGCCGGCTTGGCAAGCCGCAGGTGAGCCCGGCTGTGCGGCCCCGGCACCGGCGGGGTCGGAAACTTGCGGAGCGCCTGCACCGTGACGATCACCCACAGCAGAAACGTCGGCACCGAGCAGCAGAGGTGGATGATCAAGGCGATGCCGACGGGGCAGGACCACTTGTTGACCGGGTCAAAGTACGGGGACCCTTCGGCCCGCGCCTCCCAGTCCGTCAGGAACTGCATGTCGATCTCAAACGCGACGATAGCCACCAGCAGCACGCCGGCAATCGTGAGCTGCAGCCGCTTGTGCAGCGTGTATTTCCGCTGCTTGGCCAGGTAAATGGCGATGCCCAACAGCGGCAGCACCGCGAACATCGCCAGGAAAATGACGTCTAACATCAGGGAGCCGCGGGTCCCCAAAAATCCGTCAATGCCGCGGGTTTGAGCCAGCACCAGCACGATCCTTCCACGCAAGCGGGATTTCGAGCCGCCCTTTCCCGCCGGTAGCGGGAACATTAGGCTTGCCCAGGCGGCATTTTAGCGCCCCAAGGCGGCATTCGCGAAGGCCGGATGGCGAAATGGCAGACGCACAGGATTCGCGGGGGTTTTTCGTTTTCGCGGGCGAGTGCGGAGCAGTGACGCTATTGAGGCGCGGTGGTGCGCGTTATCGCTCGACTTCGTCCTTGATTTCCATCCATCGCTTGACGGCGCCCCATACAAAGCCCCGGAAAAAGTCGGGCGGAATGGGCAGTTTCATTTCGCCCCGGACTATGGCGTAACGTTTCCAAAAGTTTTCGGCCTGCTCTTCATTCACTTCGTCACGAAATATCAGTCGAGTCACTCGCGATTGGACGGTCTCGCGGCCTGGCCACTGGTCATAGTGCTGCGACCATACTTGGGCAAAGTTCTGGTGAAGCCGATCAAGATTTCCCACCTGTTCGTACTCGGCCTCCTCATCGACCCATTTCCTGCCAGCCGACTCGCCCAACTCCGCCACATTTTTCTGAAGGACGAGTCGAGATCTTCGCAGTCGCCCGACTACTGACTTGTCTTCCATCTTTGCATCCTTAACATTTGGAGCCGGGCGGGGATGTTGGCGCAACCCCCCGGCTCGTTTTGCTTATCGTGGCTGACTCACCAGCCCGCCAAGGATGCGATTGTCTTGGTTCAGCGGAAAATGGAATGCCTGCCTGTTGGCATTAGCGAGTTGAGGGGCGCTTCCTGCGAATGTGATCGCGGCATCCTGCCGCGAAGGTTTATCGCTTTGGTGCCAATCCCGAAGTGGGCGTGTGGCGGGTA
>DATKDU010000304.1:0-14944 GCA_035512595.1 Pirellulaceae bacterium | reverse complement strand
CAGCGGCAGCTCGGCGGCGACGGCCTGATCGGCCGGCGGCTGTACCGGCTGTTTCGCGCTGCGGCCTTCTCGCAGATTGAGCTATCGGTGCAGCCCGAGCTGCACTGGCACGGCTCGCCGGGGTTCGCGCCGTGGGTCGAGAATCTGGCGGGGAACATTCGCAGCGGCCAGCAGGGTTTGATCGAGTCGCGGTTATGCTCGCGGGAGCAGATTGAGCATGCGCTTTCAGAACTCACCGCATTGGCCGGCCGCGACGACGCCAGCTTTACGTTCGTGTGGAATCGGGCGATTGGACTGAAGTAATCGGTCCTCTCGGCCTAACCTGAGTTGCGGATTCAAGCCGCGGTGGAAACAATATAAGATGTTGGAAGCAGTGAATTATTCTGGCCGAACGAGAATGCAATGAACATCTTCTCTTACGACGACCTGACTCCCACGGGCCGGCCATCCCAATTGGGTGAGCCGACGTGGGAGCTGACCGCGTACTTTCCTCGCCAGGGAGATTGGACGGAAGAGGCATATTTCGGGCTCGAGTCGCGCGGAGGAAGGCTGATCGAATTGGTCGATGGCAAGCTGGAGTTTCCCTCGATGCCGACAGGTTACCATCAATTCATCGTCGAATTCCTTCTCGACTCACTGAAGGCTTACGTGAAGCCACGGGGGTTAGGCGTGGTCATGTTCGCTCCTTGCCCGGTTCGCTTGCGCCAAGGGAACATTCGCGAGCCGGACATCTTCTTTGTCCGACGAGGACGTTGGCCAGATTTCAAGAAACCTCCCGACGGCGTCGATCTGGCGATCGAAGTCGTCAGCGACGATCCGTCCGACCGCAAACGCGACCTGGTCGAAAAGCGCAAGGACTACGCCCAGGCCGGCATTCCCGAATACTGGATCGTCGATCCGCTAGAGCAGCGCATCACGGTGCTCGTGCTCGATGGCGAGCAATATCGGGTCGATGGCGAGTATTCACCCGGCCAGAAAGCTCGCTCGAAGCTGCTGGAGGGACTGGAGATCGACGTGGCGGCCGTGTTTGCGGCGGGGGAGCTGCGGGAAACGCCATGACGGCGAAAGTCAGGTCGCCCACATAGCGACGACGCCGATTTGCACGACAAGAACATCAGCGACAGGAAAATGGCCGAAAGGGACAACGGCTCCTCATTTTCCTGTCATTCATCTTCCCGTCCACTCGCGTTCGGCCCCCGCCTCATCGCGGCCTACTCGTACTCATACCGCACAAAATACCCGGCCCACCTGCGGCGGAGTTCGGCCCGCGTTTCGTCGTCCAGCTCGTGGACGTTGGTCTTGTAGCTCTTCTGTGCGGCAACATACTCCGTCAGCTTCGCACGCAGCGGCTCGAAGTCGCCGAGACCCAGCTCACGGTAGATTCGCTCAAGCTGCCCGACCGGGTCGGCCACCAGGTCTTCGTACTTGATGTCGATCACCGTCCGCTCGTCGATCGTTCGCCGCTGCTTTTCGAAGCCGCCGTACATCCGCTCGAAGCAAGAAAAGACGTACTCCCGCATCCCCTTTCCCCGCGGCATTTGCAGCCCCTGCACCTCGTCGAGCGATTTCCACAGCCGCATCGTCGAGGGGAAGAGCGCGTCGGGATGCCGCACGATGTGGATGAACCTGGCCCCGGGAAAGAGGCGGGAGAGCGTGGCGACGCGGCCGGTGTGCGGCGGGCTTTTGAGCAGCACTCGCTTGGGATTCTGAAAGGCGATCGACTTGACGAACGACACGATCGCCTTTTCAAATCGCGCGAGATCCTCCGGCGCGACCCCCTCCATGTCGAGCAGCTCCATGTGCGGCGGCGGGTCGTTGGGGAAAGCCATGCGGAAGTACGGCGTCGGGGAGTCGAGCTCGATCAGGGCGAATTCGTCTTCCTGCGGGCGGTCCCAGCCGGCCAGGACGTTGTCCATCGGCCGATGCCGCGGCAGGAGCCAGCCGCCCAGTCGCACCATCAGCCACTCGGTCAAGAGGAAGTGCAGCGGGGCGAAGCACTGGTAGGTCGTGGGCGTGACGAAGCGGTCGTCGAGGTACATCAGCTCGTGCAGGTACGTCGTCCCGCTCCGCCAGTGGCCGAGGATGAAGACCGGCGGCGGATCGATCGGCGTCTCGTCGATCTGCTTGCCGTACCGCCACCGCTGGATGGCCCCCATCACCGAGTTGAACGGCGTGATGAGCGAAATCAGAAAGGCCATCGGCCAGCGGATCGGATGGATGCGGAAGCGGTGCTTGATGCACAGCCGCATCCAGTCGCCGAACCGCATGCCATGCCAGAATCGCGGCGACCAGAAGGGGTACGCGTGGAATTTTTGCTTTTGTGCCGGCGGTTTCACAGTCTGGGTCTTGCCAAGAGCAGCAGCGGCGGCGGGAGCGTCAGCCATGCGAAGCTAGTTGCCAGGAGGCGGCCGAGGAAGGCGGCGCTGAAAAAGCAAGATTGTACCGGCAATGCCGCGCGGCGCGAACGGAAGCTATGTGCTCTCGCCCATCCACGCGGGCTAACGGCTGGTACGCTTCTTCGCGGCCTTGCCGACAGTCACAACGGCGGTTGGATTCCCCGCTGTTTCACGTCGCTGGCGGATCCACTTACCAATCCGCTCGTGCCCGTCTTCGTCGTGGGAGATGACGATCGAGAGATTGGTTGGAAATTCAGCCATTGTGGCGGCCCCCCCTGGTCGTCCCAGGTATACGGTAATACCTCCTTCTTCAAATCGCTCATTAACGAATCGAAATCGGCGATTACTCCTCCCCCGGCAGGCTTCAGAGTGACAATCTGGGAGACCTCGTAGACCCGCGGGTTGACGTTGCCCACGAACGTGCGCTGGTTGAGGGCGTCTTCATGCCCTACCTCGTATCCGTATCGATACATGCCGATGGCGAGCGCCACGCACAGCATCAGCCACAGCAGACTGGCCAGACGAAAACGGGGACGCCACCAGCGAGATGCTTCGGACATTTGCGTGCCTCCTGCATGGCCAGATTCCCGAACGAGGAACACCAATCTTCGCTAATCTTCGCTGATTAGCGTGAATTAGTGTAGATCAGTGTTCCCTTTCTTTTTGTCGCTCAAAACCCCAGCACCTGCACCTCGGCCAGCCCGCTCGGTCCGCCCGGTTGCCATAAGCTGGCGGCCTGTAGCCGCACGTAGCGCCCACGGACGCAAGGGACGGAGATCAGCGTGCCGTAGTCGGGCATGCCGGCAGCGCCCGGGGCCGGCGGCACAATTCCGCGGGCGACACTCGTCAGCTCGGCGTCCGTTTTGCCGATCGATATCTCCGCCTCTTTCCAGCCGCGGTTGGTGCCCCCCGGCTCGTTGATGTTCCAGAGCTTCACGCAAACGATCGTCCGCTCCTGCCCCAAATCGAGCGTGATGACGCCCGGCTGCTCGGCCGGATGGCGCCACATGGTCTTGAGATCGGCCGAATCCCAAATGCCGTCGATGAGGGCGGCGGCCGGCGCTTCGGGGGCGTCCGCAGAAGCCTGCACCTTGACCACCGCCAGCGGCTGCGGCATTGCCAGGCGCAAGGTAACCGTCAGGGCCTGCGCCGCGAGCGCCACGTCTTGTGCCGATCCTTCCGGTGCCGCCGACAGTGCGGCCAGACGTGCCGGAAGTTTGGCGAGCAGCTCGTCCTGAGCCGTCGTGAGCTCGCCAATGACTGCACGGTTGACCGCCAGGTCGTATTGTCCGTGAACGCTCGCGCTATGGGCTGCCGCCGCCAGCGCCCGCCGCAGCAGCGGTCCATCCCCATGCAACAGCGGCAGCAACTTGACCAGCGTCTCCGGCGGAGGATCGATCACCTGCGACAGCGTATCGAGGGCTGCCAGTCGCTGCTCGACCGGCGCGTCGGCCAGCGCCAGCGCGAGCATGCTCTGGCCGGCACCGGGCTGGCGCAACTGGACGATCTGCCGCTTGGCCGCTTCCCACAGCTCGCGCTGGCTGTCGCGCGACAGCACGGCCACGAGCAGCGGCAGCGCCTGCTGCGGCCGGTCGAGGACGCCCAGCGTTTCGAGCGCTCCGGCGGCCATGGCCGGCTGGTCGGATCGCTGAGACAATTCGGCGAGCAGCGCGACCGCCACATCCGGATCTTTCCGCAACTCGGCCTGCACCGTTTCCAGATCGCGGCGAGAGCTCGAAGCGAGAAGCTGCAAGTAAGGCTGCCACGCTTTGCGGACTTGCTGCCGCCGGCGAACTTCCACGCGAACCGCGGCTGCCCGCTCCTGCTGCGGCGGCAAGGGATCGGAGTTGACCACGTCGGCCGCCAGGCGGAGTGCGTCGATAAAACGCCCCTCGTCGAGCGCGTGCTGCGCGGCGGCTAGATTTGCTTCCCGCTTCCGGTCGAGCGCCGCACGCCGCGCGGCGGCCAGCTTCAGCTCCAGGTCTTGCCGCTGCCGTTCCTGCTCGGCCGTCGGCGGACTTTCGGTCAAATCGAGTTCGTCGAGCGAGGCCAGCGCCCGCTGCGCTTCGTCCAGCTTTCCCGCCGCCAGTGCCGCCTCCGCACGCGCGACGCGCTCGCGCCAATCACCCACGTCTGCTGCTTGCGGCGCCATCGGCTCCGCGACTGGCCGGGCGACCGTCTGGCGAGCCTTCTTGGGCGGCGCAGAAACCTTCTTCGCCGGCGAAGCGGGTTTGATTGCCGTCGGTTGCGATTCACAGCCGGCCAGCGCAGCAAGTGCAGCGAGCAGGACCGGCCAGGCGTGCTTTTCCCGATGTGCAGCAAGCATGTCCCGGCTCCTGGGCGGCAAATGGCATCCTGGCGACCGTCCAACACCCTATCGGCTGGAGCGTCCCCTGGCAACATTTTCCGCGCCAATTCGCTACGATACTTCCGATTCCACCGGACCTCCAAACTCTGCTCTGCCACTTCGCCTCCCATGCAACGCCTCCCCATCGGCCCGCTCTACTACGAATTCTCCCGCCACAACGAGCCCCGATTGCGAATTCAATCGGGTGAAACGATCGTCGTCGAAAGCGAGGACGCCTTCAGCGGCCAAATCCGCTCCGATAGCGACCGCCGCGACAAGACAAAAAAGCCTTACGGCAATCCGCAGACCGGGCCGATCTGGGTCGAAGGGGCCGAGCCGGGTGATTCACTGGCCGTGAAGATCGAGTCGATCGAGCCGCTGATTGGACAGTGCGCCACGCGGACCAGCGACCCGCGGCAATTAGCCGAATGGCTCGGCACCGAGTGTCCGCACGGCACGCACGTCTGCAAGATCGAAGGCGGCCGCATCCACTGGAGCGACAAGCTGGCGATTCCGTACGAGCCGATGCTTGGCTGCATCGGCACTGCCCCGGACACGGGAGTGCCGACGACGTTCCCCGCCGGCCCGCACGGCGGCAACATGGACATCATCGAGACCTGCCCGGGGAACATCATTTACCTGCCGATCTTCGTGGCCGGCGCGTACCTGTATATGGGGGACGCTCACGCCGCGATGGGGCACGGCGAGCTGTCGGCCAGCGGTCTGGAGATGCCCGCCCGCAGCACGGTCACGGTGACGCTGGTCAAAGGAAAGAAGATTCCCGGCCCGCGGATCGAGTCGCCGAGCGAGATCATGACCGTCGTTTCCGGCTGCCCGATGGAGCGGGCCTGTGCCGAAGGGTTCGCGAGGCTGATCTTATGGATGGAGTCGGATTACGGCTGGGACCGCTGGCGAGCCTACGACTTGCTCACGCACGTGGCGCGGATCAGCGTCGGGTATTACGGCCTGGGGACCGTCGCCGTGAAGGTGGCCAGGGAATATCTACGCGGCGGGTAAATTGCTTGCCGCTGGCTCTGAGGCGGCAGGCTTCTCCGCGTCCTGAGCCAGCCGGAGCATGGCCACGAGCGTGAGAACGGAGCCCGCCGACAGGGCTGCTTGGGGCGGGAAGACCTGGCTGAGGGCATCGACGTTCATGCCGTAGAGCGTAAACATCCACGAGCTGATTGCCGTCAACAGTGCCCCCGCAACGGCGCAGCCGGCCAGCCACTTCGCCCCGCGCTCGGCACTCACCGCGCAGCCGATCCAGCCGCCAAGGGCCGCGTTGGCCAGCACGCAGCCGGCCGCCAGGATGCCCAACGCATCCAGCGGCAGGAGGATGATAAGTCCCAAAAAACTCAGCAGCAGCGCCGGTACCATTCCGCCGCCCACCGACGGGGCCTGTTCTCGGGTGATGCACCACCCGGCGGTCCATGATGCCAATAGCGACGCGCAGGCCAGCCAGTTGGGGACGGTCTGCGTCGTGGCATTGATCGCGGCGGCCAGAATCAAAAATACGATAGCGACCCAAATGGGCCAGTAGCGGTGATCGAGAGCTCGCATTGGAAAAACTCCTCTCGACGAACCTGGCGCGTACTCCGCGCGCGAAGCGACCGAGGGGCGGTTGGAAAGAGTGCCATCGGAAGTCTAGCTCATAAACGTAGGACAGGTTTTCAACCTGTCCCAAGCGGCGATGATGCTGGACAGGTTGAAATCCTGTGCTACGAGTTACGGCAGGCGCTCGCGCCTGCCCCGCGTCATTTGGCCGCCATGCGGACTGCCCCGTCGAGCCGGAGGACGCAGCCGTTGAGCATCGGGTTCTCGACAATCTGCTGGGCAAACTGAGCGTATTCCTCGGCGCGGCCCAGACGCGGAGGGAAAACGGCCTGTGCTTCGAGCGACCGGCGGACTGCGTCCGGCGCCGACTCCATCATGGCAGTCTCGAAAATCCCCGGCGCAATGGCGACGACCCGAATGCCGAAACGGGCCAACTCCCGCGCGATCGGCAGGGTCATGCTGGCCACGCCCCCTTTGCTCGCCGAGTACGCCGCCTGGCCGATCTGCCCCTCGAAGGCGGCAACCGAGGCCGTGCTCACGATCACCCCCCGCTCCCCCTCGGCATTCGGGGCGCTCGCCGTCATGGCGGCGGCAGCCAGCCGCAGCATGTTGAACGTGCCGACCAGGTTGACGCGGATGACTTTTTCAAACAGCGCCAGGTCGTGCGGCCCTTCGCGGCCGGCGACGCGTGCGCCGCCGAGAATGCCGGCACAGTTGACCAGGCCGTGCAAGCCGCCGAAATGCCGCAGGGCCGCATCGACGGCCGCCTGGCCGCTGTCCGCGCTGGTCACGTCGGTGAGTTGAAAGAGGACCCTTTCCGGCCCGAGCTCCGCGGCAAGCTGCTCGCCGGCAGTTGCATTCAGATCGGCAATGACGACCTTGGCCCGCTGCTCGGCAAAGCGCCGCGCGGTCGCCGCGCCCAAGCCCGACGCGCCGCCGGTGATCAAGAAGACGTGGTTGGCCAGGTGCATGGATGGGATGTCATCGGGGTGTGAGGGCGCGAGGGTATGAGGGTGTGCGGGTTGACGTCGATTCACCCTCATACCCCCACACCCTCATACCCTCATACCTACCCACCTTCGCTGGGTTTCACTCCTTTCCCGACTTCGCCGGCCCCTTCCCCTCCGGCTCCTTCTGCTCCACTTTCGTCGGCACGTATTCGTGCTCGCGCTTGCGGAGGACTTCGGCTGTGAGAATCGTGTCGGGCTCGGGGGGCTTGATCGCGGGGACGGGTGCGCCGGGCGGCAGCAGCGCGGTAGTGTCCTGGAACTTCGTCGCGACCTCCATCCCTTCGATCACGCGGCCGAAGACCGTGTGCTTGCCGTCGAGGTGGGTCGTCGGGTGGTAGGTGATGAAGAATTGGGAGCCCCCGGAATCGGGCGCTTGGGTCTTGGCCATGCTCAGGGAGCCGCGGAAGTGAAGCCGGTGATCGCCGCGGCCGCACTCGTCGTAGATCGTGTACCCCGGCCCGCCGCCGCCAGTCCCTTCCGGATCGCCCCCCTGGGCCATGAAACCGGGAATGACGCGATGGAACTTGAGGCCGTCGTAATACTTCTTCTCCACCAGGTGGATGAAATTGCCGACCGTCTGCGGGGCTTCGTTTTCAAACAGCTCCACGACAATCGTCCCCTTGCTCGTCTCGAGCTTCACTCGCGGCAGATCGTCGGCCTCCGCTTCCTGCTTGCGAATCTCCTGCTCCTTGGCCCAGGCCTCTTTCCGCTGGGGCAATTCTTCCAGCAGCGAAAGTCCGCGGGCATCGAGCTTCTTGGCGTCCTTGGCTTTGGTCAGCCAAGCCTCAGCATTGTCGTAGTCGTTCATCTCGAAGGCGGCTGTGCCAGCCAGCGCGAACAGGACCGGATCATCCACCTGGTCGTCGATCAGCCTTTTGGCCAGGTTGTAGGCGACCGAATAATCCTGCTTGCCCGATTGGTAGTTCCGCGTCTCGTACGCCAGAAACTTGATCATGTAGTCCGTGATTGCCTGGTCCTTGCCGGGAGCGGCGGCATACGCAGCCTCGGTCGCCGACCGCAGCTTTGGCAGCAGTTTCTCGCTCTCGCCGACGAGCTTGACATACCGGCCGCGGATGACGTTCTTCTCTTCGGTGCTCGGCGCGCTGAGAAACTGGTTGGTCAGGTCGGTGAACTTCGCCTCCAAGTCCTCCCACTCTTTTTTCAAGGAGGGAAACTGTTCGGCAGTGGCGGGCGGATCGCTGGCAGGCGCGGCGGGTTTCGTCTTCTCGTTGGCTGGCGGCGCTGTGGCGTCACTGGCGGCCGGCGGTGCTTCGGCGTCATTCTTGGCGGCCGGAGCAGCCGGCGGGGCTTTCGCGGCCGGCTCCGTTTTTTCCTGGGCGAGGGCCGCCTGCCAGGAAAGCCACAACAGCGCCGCGCAGAGTGCCAAAATGCGAACGAAGCTCATGCAACGATCCTTGTGATTTCGCTTTCGGACGTCCCGGAAGGGCCGTTCTACTTACTGCTCGACTTTCTTGGGAACGTAGGCGTGATCGCGCTTGCGAATCACCTCGGCCTTGACGATCTTGTCGGGGACCGCCCCGGCGGTGGGCATCTCGGGGTTCATCCGCTGAAGCTGCGCGAGGACTTCGAGCCCCTTGGTGATGCGGCCGAAGCAGGTGTGCCGGCCATCGAGATGCGGCGTCGGCCGGAAGGTGAGGAAGAACTGGGAGCCGCCAGTGTCCGGCTCGGCTTGCTTGGCCATGCTCAGCGAGCCGCGGAAGTGGCGGCGGTAATCGTCGCGGCTGAGCTCGTCGTAAATGGTCCAGCCCGGGCCGCCGGTGCCGTCCCCCCTGGGATCGCCGCCCTGGACGACAGGCGGACTGTCCACGACCCGATGAAAGGTCAGCCCGTCGTAGAATTCTTTTTCCACGAGGTGGACAAAGTTGCCGACCGTGTCGGGGGCCTGGTTCTCGAACAGCTCCAATTCGATCACCCCCTTGCTCGTCGTCAGCCGCACCTGAGGAAGATCATCCGCTTCAGCTTCCTGTTTGCGAATGGCGGCTTCCTTGAGCCACAAATCCTTGTGAACGCTGATCTGCGGCAAGTACTCGCCGCCGGCGGGGGACAAAATGCCATTGTCCTTGGCCAGCTTCAAGTACTTTTCCGCATCCTCAAATTGGTTCGTGCAGAAGGCGGCGACGCCGGCCGCATCGTACAGGCTCTTGTCGGTGCATCCCTTGGCGAGCAGCTTCATCGCTAGATCGTAAGCCACTTCGAGCTCGTGGGTGGCGACCGCATCGGTGACCATTTTCACGAGGAACCGTTCGAGCTGTGGATCGGCGCCACCGGCTTCGTCGTACGCCGCCAGGCCCGTCTCGCGCAGCGCAGGAAGCATCTGGTGTCCCTGGGCGATCAGGCCGGCCCACTGCTCTTGGAGCTTGGGAATGTCCTCGTCGCCCGCGGTCTGATAATCGAGCTTCACCTTGCGCAGATCTTTGAGGATCTGCTTCCACTTCTCGATGTTCGCGTCGAAGGCGGCCCGCGCTCCGGACGCCTCCACGGCGCCTGCGGCAGGAGTCCCCTTTTCCTCCTTGGCCTTCTCTTTGGCGGCATCTTGTCCCCCCGCGCGCGACACAACGAGCAGGCTCACCAGCAACAGCCCCGACAGGAGGCTCACGTAGTTACCACGCATCCGCACATCTCCCGAAGAACAGACGTCTCGACTCGGCTGAAGGATTTTTGATCCACCAGCAGCGCCCAGCAGATTAACATAGTCCCCAGTCCGGATTAAGGTAGGGGCTCCGAACCCCTATTTACGCAAGGATTTGCAGCAAAGTTCGCTGGAAGACCTATGTCCCTCGTCGTCCTGGGCTCCGTCAATGCCGACCTGGTGATTCGCGGACCGAAGCTGCCGCGGCCTGGGGAAACCGTCCTGGGCGGGGAATTCTTCCGGGCAGCCGGCGGAAAAGGGGCCAACCAGGCGGTGGCGGCCGCTCGCGCCGGACGCGATACGGTCATCTTTCTGGCGGCAGTCGGGGACGATCCCTTCGGGCGGCAGTCGCTGGCGGGGCTGGCGGCCGAGGGGATTGATTGCCAGTGGATCCGGACGGTCGGCGGGAGCGCGACCGGCGTGGCACTGATCCTGGTCGATCCGCAGGGGGAGAACCTGATCAGCGTGGCCAGTGGTGCGAACCTGGCATTGACGCCAGATTGGGTGGACGGCGTGCCGGACGAGGTGTTTGCGCCGGCGAAGGTGTTTTTGGCGAGTTTGGAATCACCGGCCGCTGCCGTGGAGCGCGGTTTGTCCCGTGCGCGACGGGCCAGCGTGCGGACGGTCCTCAATCCGGCCCCGGCACTGTCGCCAGAAGTGGCCGAGCCGCAATGGCGACTGGCCGACGTGCTGACGCCGAATGAGCATGAGGCGGCCATGTTGTCGGGCATGCCGGTTGATTCTGTGGAGAGCGCTGTCGCCGCAGCGCGGCAGCTTCAGGCGCGACGTGCAGGCGACCTGATCGTGACACTGGGATCGCAGGGTTGTGTCGTCGTGGAGAAAAACGTGCCGCCGGTCGTCGTTCCGCCATTGCCGGTTCAAGCCATCGATGCGACTGCCGCCGGTGATGCGTTCAGCGGCGCGCTGGCCGTGGCTTTGTCCGAGGGGAAGAGTCTCGTCGATGCCGCCCGCTTTGCCACGGCAGCCGCCGGCATTGCCGTGACCCGCGCTGGCGCGCAGCCGTCGCTTGCACGGCGGGAGGAGATTGAAGCGGCTCTTAGCCAGAGGACAACGTCCTGCCGGGAGTGACTTAAGTCCATAGAGGACCGTAGAGCGACGAACCTGGCCAGCGCCATCGGGGGGCTTACGCCTCCCCGCTCGCCCGGCGTCCGCTCGCCCGGCGTCCGCTCGCCGGTAGTCCGCTCGCGGAGCGAGTGGACTACTTTAGCGCGACTCGCTCACCAAATGCCGGCGGACGAAGTCTTCGTTCAGGGTGATCCCGAGGCCCGGGCCGTCGGGGACGGCAATGGTGCCGCCCGCGGCTTGGACCTTTTCGGTCGTCAACTCGTGGCGGAGGGGGGAGTCTTCGACGCAATCCTCGAAGATGAAGGCGTCCTTGCAGGTCGCCAGCCAGTGCAGGCTGGCGGCGACGGTGACGGGGCTGGTGTAGCAGTGGTTGCACAGCCGCGCGCCAATCTCTTCCACCCGCTGGCGAATGTAGGCAGCCTCGGTAAAGCCGTTGCGGCTGATGTCCACCTGGTAGACGTCCAGGCAACGGCCGTCGATCAGCGGGCGAAACGCGAACCGCCCGCACTCCTCTTCCCCGGCGGCAATCGGTACCGGGCTCCGATCGCGGAGCCAGCGGTACCCTTCGTAGTCGTCGGGGGACAGCGGCTCTTCCAGCCAGCCGATGCGGAACTGCTCAAAGGATTTCGCGCGGGCCAGTGCGGTGCGGGCGTCCCAGACGCAGCCGGCATCAATGAGCAGCGTGCCGTCCTCGCCGATTCCTTCGCGAGCGCCGCGGACGAGGGCGATGTCGAGCGCTTCGCTCTGCCCCATCGGCTCCCAGCCGAATTTGATTGCCCGGTAGCCATACTCGCGCCAACGTGCAGCGATTTTCGCGGTCTCATTGCCGTCCTTGCCGAAGAGGATCGAGGCGTAAGCGGGGATGCGGTCATGGTGTTTGCCGCCGAGGAGCCGGTGGATCGGTTGGCCGAAGGCTTTGCCTTTGAGGTCCCAGCAGGCCATGTCGATGGCGGCCATGGCGGTGATCATCACGCTCGTGCGGCCGGAGTACATCGTCTTCTTGTACATCTTCTGCCACAGGCGGCCGGTCTCCAGCGGGTTCTCGCCGACAACGAGTTGCCTTAGTCCGCACATGATGTTGTGCGAGAAGGGGGCGTCGATGGCCGCTTTGACCATCTCCGGCGACGAGTCGGCCTCGCCGATCCCTTCCAGGCCGTCGTCGGTGCGGACGCGGACCAGGACGCTGTCCTGCGAGCTGGCCGTTTTGGCCTGGATGCTGGGGATGCGAAGGATCTGGCAGACGACCTCGGTGATTTTCATTTTGCTCTTAGCTGGCGGCAAACTGGCCGCCGGGTCCGGCCTGAAGCACGAGCGACGCGGCGGCTGATGAAATAAGACGAGCAGGAATTATCGGCTGGCTCCCCCTGCGGCGAAAGCCAGCACCGGCCGCTAGCAGCCAGCAGCTAGCGAGGGCTTCTCCACCCCCACAAAGGGTGGTTGCTATTGTGAATTATTTTGGCGTAAGGCGTTGTAGCAAAGCATCTTACGACTTTGGCAGTGCCGCGGGGGGTACGCCCCATTTTGGCCCTGGCTACAATGGGGCCTCGGATGGATTTCTCCGTTTCTTCAAGGTTGCTCCCATGAACGCTGCCCTGATGGATCCCAAGGCGACGTCCTCTTCTGGCGCCACCGAGGATGTGATTCGCTACATCGACCCGGCGGAATTTCGGACGCTGATGGTCTCGCACCGGCGGATGGAGCGTGCTGGCGAGCTCCGTCCCGGCTTCCGCGCGCTCCGCGACCTCGACTCGGGGGAGCTGTTCCTCGTGGACGAGCGGCGGCTGCTGGAGTCGCGGCGGTAAGGGCACGTAGAACGGAATTCATTCCGTTCCGCCGCTTGGTTGCAGAGCTCTCTCCCGCCGCGCCTAATGGGACGCATGACTGCGCCCCATGATTCGCCGCCAGTCCGTAAATCGTGGCTGCGATTCTCGCTAGCATCGCTCTTCCTGCTGACCGCTTTGATCTGCGTCACGACCGCCTACCTCCTCCAGCGCCGCGAGCTAAACCGCAAGGACGCGGAGATTCGCCAGTACCGGATCGATCTAGGTCTGCTCGACGACCGGCCCGGCGTGCTGGTCGTCGATGATCCGTCGAAGGTTTACGTGGCGGCGTTGCCGTCTTTTGAGCCACTGCGATACAGATGGCGAGTTTACGTGCCGCCGGGCAAGCAATGGATGCTCCAGCTACGACGCGGCGAATTCACCGATGACGAAGTACGCGGTTCGGGTGCCGGCACCGATCTCAAGGTCAGCGGTGAGTTCTTGCTGGAGCTGGCGGTGCAGCGGAATCTGGAGGGGCAAGTGGAAATAGTTGCCCGGTGCGGCACTCAGGGATTGATCGGTGGGGTCTTGGACGACCGCCTGATTAAGGCTTTGAAGAATCAGCGCCAGGCGACTCGAAAGCTGACTGGATCTCCCAAGCAGGAGTCGTTTGAATCGGAAGGTATCGTTCCGCTCGTCACGTGGAAGAGCCGTCCGACCGGGACAGCCGCGGCGGAGGGCGATTCGGGCGAGCCGCTAGAGATGGGTTTCAGCTTCTTCTTGGAGGAGGGTTCGGTGCTCATGCCCAGGGCAATGCCCAAGTCGAAGATTTCCAGCCAGTCCAACTGAGCGCGGGCATGAACTGCGAATCGCATCATTACGAGGAGGCTTTTTCCTGAACTCGAGCCACCAGCGAAGCGTGCATCTGTTCCAGCCACTCATCCGTACATTCGATGAGTTCTGAACTCTCTCCCTCATCCAGTAGTTTTATCAACCGGTCCTGCGCTGCTCGCACGCGGGCGTCTTCCACCAATGCCTCGATCATTTTGCTGGGGGAACCGAAATGACCAGCTTGGACCTGCTCCTGGATAGAAGCAACCGTTGCATCGGGTAGCTCGACCTGCATTTCTGACATGGTGGAAGCACCTCCTGAACCATTATACCTTGCCCAGCCGAGAATCACCCAATCACATCCTCAATCACGTGCGCCTCCTGCACGCCGGTCAGCTTGTGATCGAGGCCGCCGTAGAAGTAGGTCAGCCTGGTGTGATCCAGGCCCATCAGGTGCAGGATCGTGGCGTGCAGGTCGCGGATGTGGTGGCGGTTCTCGACCGCTTCGTGCCCCAGGTCGTCGGTCGCGCCGTGGCTGTGGCCCCCTTTCACGCCGCCGCCGGCCAGCCAATAGAGAAAGCCCTTGGGGTTGTGGTCGCGGCCGCCGTTGGTTCCCTGCGAAACGGGCTGCCGGCCAAACTCGCCACCCCACACGATCAGCGTCTCATCGAGCAGCCCCCGCTGTTGTAGATCGGTCAACAGTGCCGCGATCGGCTTGTCGATTTCCGGCCCGTGGATGAGCAGGTTTTCTTCCTGGCCGTTGTGTGCGTCCCAGTTCTCCTGCTGGTGGCCGCCGCCGGAATAAATCTGCACGAACCGCACGCCCCGCTCGATCAGCCGCCGGGCGGTCAGGCACTGCCGGCCAAAGTGGCTCGGCCCATACGCCAGCTTGTGCGTGTCGGGCTTGGGTTCGTTGATGCCGTACATCTCGATCGTCTTGGCGTCTTCGTCCGAGAAGTCGAGCACCTCCGGCGCAGCCGACTGAAGCTGGAACGCCAACTCGTACGTCGCCACGCGGGCCGGCAATTCGCTGTACCCCGGCCGGTCCTTCATATGCTCGGCATTGAGTAGCCCCAGCGTGTCGATCTGGTCGCGCTGCATGTCGCGCGTCTGCCCCCCCTTGGCGGACAAGTCGAGAATCGGGTCCCCCTTGCTCCGCAGGTGCGTCCCTTGATAGGCAGCCGGCATAAAACCGCTGGACCAGTTGGCCGCGCCGCTGATCGGTCCGCCGCGCGGATCGAGCATCACGACGTACCCCGGCAGGTTGTGATTCTCCGAGCCCAGGCCATAGCCGACCCATGAGCCGATCG
>DATKDU010000303.1:0-3205 GCA_035512595.1 Pirellulaceae bacterium | reverse complement strand
TTATCACCATCAAGATCGCATTCACGATGCTCTCGATAAGGACACGCCGAATCGCCGCCTGGTCGAGCGGAAGCCGTCTTCGGATGCGGTCGTGATTTCGAACGCCCGCTTGGGCGGACTCCATCATCGCTACACCTGGCGCGAAGCCGCCTAGCCGCTGTGCCAGCGATTGCTTTGCGCTGGCAGCGACCGGGAGCGGAACCGGTGTGTCTATCCGCTGTTCTTTCTATGTGCATCGTGTTTATTTCAAACGCGCCGCTCGGCGCACGCGCACGTATAGGTGGCGCGGGCAGTAAGGAACGTCGCGCTTAACCGCTGGAGTCGGCAAGACGATGACACTTTGCACTCTGAATCCGGTTTTGACTACTCACACGACGATACTTACACGCGGCATCGTGACCTGCCCACTGTCTGACTAAGCCCACGCGGCACGGTACTCATTGAGCTAGCCGATGATGTAGTCTTCTCCATGGCGTGCCTTGCGGCATCCACTTTCGTTCAGTGGCCTCTGCCCCAACCGACACGGTGCCTGGCCCTGCACCACAAAATCTGCGTGCCAGTTCGAATGCGTCGTCGAAAGGCAAGTGGAGTGTGCCTTGGCGATCAACGTACGCCGCTGGTGACTGCCCCGCGGCTCCTGTCCCGCCCTCGTTTTGAGGCGCGAAACGGCTTCTGGCGAGCCAGTTAGCTAATTGCCTTCCACCTGCTGGGAGTGACTCCGAAACTCCCCGCAGTGTAGTCAGTGCGAACACCCTTCTGCCGGTTAAATACAGCTACTAAAACTTGCATTCAAACTCAGGGGGAACTTCGGCCTAAACGGGCAGTTGCTGGTCGCTCATGGCAAGGGTGCCTGGCAAGTCGTGCGGCTGCAGGTAGACGCGCCTGCACAAGCTCTGCGAGCATCGAATGAGCCGTGTCACGAGCCTCCTCCGGCCTTAGCGGTGCCAAGCTGTGCAGCAAACCGTCGAGTTCTGAATCGTTATCGTGGTCACCCCACACTTGTGTGCGAAAAGTGTGCGAACTCCGCCAAACACGCCCGCTCGCGGAACGCTCCAATAAAACAGGAGGGTTGGTAAGTAGCATACTCACCAATAGCATACAGAGGTTGATGCAACTGAGCACAACTCCGCCAAAAAGCTGAAATTGGCTTGAGGTGCTAGTGGGAGAAATCTCTTGGGGGTTCGAGTCCCCCTCTCCGCACCAATTATTTCAATAACTTACGTGCTTCTCTTCTTGGTTTCCCAGCGGTCGATTTTTTGGTTTGTGTGCGTATAGTGTGCGGTTTTTTTGACTGGGCCTTCAGGTAGGCGTCCAGCTTAGCGCCGGCCGCCTTTAGGTCCCGCTCGTCGACGATGTTGTAGCGGTCGAAAACCGCGCGGGTCTTCCATCCCCCGATGTCCATCACAACGCGCTCGGGGACCCCCGCCCGCACCAGATTGCGCGCGCCGGTTCGGCGCAGGTCGTGAAACAGGCGCGTCGGTGCGCCTTCCCCTTCGCGGGCCTTTGGATCCCATAGGCCCTTGATCGGGTTCTCTTCGCGCTCCGCGAGCCGCTTGCAGGCCGCCTCCCACGCGCCGCGGAAGTCCTTGCCGATCGGCCCGCCGTCTTTGAAGAACGCCCAGGGGCAATCCGGGTATTGTTGGTCGCGAATGTCGCGTTGCGTGACGAGAATGTCGTAGAGGTCCCCGAGCAACGGAATCACGCGCCCTTGCTCGTTTTTGGTCTCGCCCGGATTGAGCCGCACTAGCCGCTCGCCGAAGTCGATCTGGTCAAGCCCCAACGCGAGCACTTCCCCTTTTCGGCAGCCGGTGTAGAAGGCGAACGTGATCGGCGCGCGCAGGTGCGCCGGCAGCTCGCAGCGCAGCGCCAGGAACTCGTCGTACTCGAAGAACCCCTTCCGCGGCGGGTCCTCCTTGAGGCGCGGGATCTTGGGCGGGTTGATGACTTTCTTGGGCTTCGACAAAGTTCCCAGGTTCAGAGCCCGTCGCAGGATGGTCAACTCGCGGTTGATGGTTCCGTTGGCGATGCCCTTTTTCTGCCGAGCGTCGATGTATTGCTCGACCAGCGTCGTGGTGAGCTTCGCGGCCTTGAGCGCTCCGAAGAACGGCTCCAGGTGTTTGTTGACCACGATAGTGCACCAATCGATGCTCTTGCCGTTGATCTGGTAGTCCCGCTTGATGTCCTCCAGCAATTCGCCCATCGTTACCTTGGACGGAATGGCAAAGGCACCCAAGTCGCGGTCGATGATGGCATGCGAGAGATAGTTTGCGGCCTTCTTTTTGGTGCCGTGGATGGTTTTGTTGTGGTATTTCCGCTTGCCGGTCCGTGGGTCTGTTCCCAGGTAGACGCGGACAAGCCAGGTGCTATCTCCGCGGTTGATGATCTGTCCAGCCATAAATCGCTCCCTTTGCGATTTCCTATGGTGAAGGGCCGGCAAACGGCAGGTTCCACTGCTCCTGCCGTCGCGGCAGCCAGCCAACAGCCAGTGTAGCGTTACGCCGCCTTCCGGTGAACTTGCTCCTGCCCATCTTCGTCCCGCCAGTATGGGTCTCTGCGGCGAAAAGGCGGGCAGTTTTGCAATTGTGGCTTGGGTGACGCTAGAAGTATTGCATGAACACTTCCCCCACGATTCGACGCGCTTCACAGGAAGATGCGAAACCGCGGCTTCTGAGGATGAATGAGGTGGCGGAGCGGCTCGGTGTGTCGGTGCAAAGAGCGTATGAGCTCGGTCGCTGCGGACTGCTCCCGACTGTTCGTCTCGGCCGGCAGATGAGAGTGGCCGAAACGCGACTCGCGGAATGGATTGATTCGGGTGGGCAGGCCTTACCAGGTGGCTGGCGGAGACAAGCGGGTTAGCGACGGTTGGCTGCACATGAACTCCGCACGAATGCTCTCGGCGGTCCACCAAGCTCTTTGGTCGCGCCAGAATCCCACAGGAGGATGGGGCTTCCGGGCACAGCAGGATGCAATTGAACCCGCCTGTTTGGCGATCCTCGCTTTGCGAGGACAGCAAGGCCTCCAGATCGACCGGGCCGTGCGACCTATCGAGAGTCTTCAGAACCAGGACGGCAGTTGGCCGGCGTTCGCCGGCGATGAGCCGAAGGGTTGCTGGACCACAGCGCTGGCTGCTCTGAGCCTGATGTGCACCGGACGTAGAACGGGATACGTGGCCTCGGCGATTCAGTGGTTGCTGGCCGCGCGAGGC
>DATKDU010000302.1:0-11655 GCA_035512595.1 Pirellulaceae bacterium | reverse complement strand
GCATTTTCCTGTCCTCCATTTTCCTGTCTTATTCTCCGGTCCGCCATTCGGGCGTCAGCGACCTGCCGCGTGGTAGAGTAGTTTCGGAGCCGACCATGCCCGAGACAGCCGCCACCTCTCGTCCCGATTCGTCGCGTCACGCGATCTCGGTGCTGATCGTGACGGCGGCGGTGTTGTGGAATCTGGTTATCCTCGCACGCGCGTCGTCGCAAGACTTTCAGTGGATGAACGCGGAAATGCGCATCTTGATGGGCGTGGTCTTCGGTCAGGTGACACTGGGGGCGGCGTATTTCGGTCTTGGACGCTGGAACATTGCGTGGCGTATGATGGTTCTGCTGGCAGCCGTGGTCGCGAGTTCGTTCCTCACGGCGGCAATGCTCGCGGATCGTCCCAGGCTCTACCTGGCCGCCCACCTGTCAACGGCGATCGTAACCGCGTTCATCCTTTATGGATGCCGCTGTTTCGGGCTTCAACTAACGCATTCGGACTTCCCGGCCGAGCAATTTCGGCGTCAATTCACGTTGCTCGATGCGCTTTCCCTAATGACTGCGGTAGCCTTAGTCGCCGGGGCATTTCGGTGGACGGAGTGGCCCACGGGTTTGTTGCGGGAAAGCTGGGATTGGATATTTATCGGATCGACCACCGGGCTGCCCAGTTTGATGTTTCCGCTGCTCTTTCCCAAATCGTGGCTCGGCACTCTGGCGTCAATCGCGGCTGTCGCCTTGAGCGTTGGAATCATCGTGTGGCTTGACCAAATTCAGTCCACGTGGTTCCTGATCGCGATGTCACAATGCCTGCTGGTGTGCGCCGTTTCCTCCGTCCTGCGAATCGCTGGTTATCGATTGCGATGACTCAGCGATGCGTGACGGCTGAATGGCCCTCGTCGTTCGTGTGCTGCTTCCGCGCTACGACATACCACTGCACGTCCCGGTAAGTGATCCCCGCCGGCAGTTCGCCCAGGCGGTCTTTCACTTGCTCCGGCGGAGTATCTCCCAGGAATTGAACCAGCCGCTGCCACGTGTCGGCAGTGACGAGCCAGTGCGGATTGACTGGCAGTCCCTCTTTGGCAGAGCGGAGCAAATGGTCGTAAAATGTTTCGCTGTCAATCTGCCGGATGGCGATGCAGTCGTCCACGCTAAAGCCACGGGCCAGAAGATGCCAGGTCCAGTGGTGCGGCAGCTTGTTTACTGGCACGTCGGAGGGCGGGGGCGCAACCCCTTTTTCGGTCGCGTGCGGTGAAACGGCTTTCACTGGCATCATGGCAGTCGGCGCGGGAACTGGCCGCGGCGGCTGATGCGGTTCGGGTGCCGCATTTCCACTGCGCCGCGCGACTGCCGCCTTGAGCTGCGTCGCCAAGTGCGAATCGATCGTCACGGCCGCGGGAACCGGCAGCTTGCCGCGCATCACGCTGCCGCCAAGTTCGGTCAGGTTGACCAGCGGCCGGCGCACGTCGCCGGTCGATGTCGAAGAGACCAATCGATGCATCGTCAGCGCGTCGATTAACTCCGCCACGCTGCGGGCAGAGAGCCCCTTGAGGAGGCCGTAGGTGCTGACCCCCGTGAGACTCGTGCGCGAAATCTTCTTCGTCGTGCCCCCGACCAGCATTTCGGCCACCAAATTCTTGCCAAAGCGTCCCTGCGCCCGGGCAATGCCGCTGAGGACCATTCGCACCCCCTCTACCAGGGCGGGCTCGTCAGCCACGGCCGCGCGAGCGGCGGCCTGCGAAGCGCCGGCCGGCTTTCGCGACTGGGTGCAGTTGTCACAAACTCCGCACTGGTGGGCCGACTTGTCGCCGAAGTAGTCGAGAATCGCCGCCTGGCGGCAGCGGGCGACGAAAGCGTAGCGGACGACCCGGTCGAGCTTCTCGTACTCGGCCGCTTTCCGGTCGGCGAGCGCCTTCCAGTCGATGTCGAGCTGGGCGAAGGGGGTGTCGCGGTTGAGCATGTGGACCGCCCGGCCGCGAAACGGCGGGACGTAGTCGAAGTCGCGTAGCTTCGATAGTTCCTTGATCGCCCGGTTGATCGCCGGCTGGTCCAGCTCGGTCAGCCGAGCGACTGCCGACGGCTGGATGTAGACCCGCTCGTGCCGCATGGCGCCGACGAGCTTTTCGATGGCCTGCAAGACCTTCCGCTGCACCTTGGCCTCGGGTGATAGAAAATCGACCAGCGTCGGCAGATCGCTGTCGATCCGCACGGCAGCCCGGTTCTCGCGCGTGTCGAGCCGCTCCAGGACGCCCGCCCGCTCCAGCAGCTTTTCGCAGGCACCGATTCCTTCCGACGTGATCTTCAGCCCCAGCTTGTCCTTGATCTCATCCAGCGTCAGCTCAATCGGGTCGGCATCGAGCCGCCGCAGGAGGTCGTAGACCTTTTGCACCGCCTCGCGCGGCGGGAATTTGTTGTCGATGAAGAACTCTTGGATGTAGCGGTCGTCCCCGCTGAACAGGAGCACGCACCGCGACGGCAGTCCGTCGCGGCCGGCGCGGCCCGCCTCCTGGTAATACGCCTCCAGGCTGCCGGGCATGTTGTAATGGACCACGAACCGCAGATCGGCCTTGTCGATCCCCATGCCGAAGGCGTTGGTCGCCACTATGATCGGCACGCGGCCGGCCATGAAGTCTTCCTGCACGCGGCGGCGAGCGTCCGGCTCAAGCCCCGCGTGATACAACCCCACCTTGCGGCCGGTGACCCGCACTTCCTCCCGCAGCAATTCCACCACCTCGGCACAGCGCTTCCGCGTCGAGCAATAGACAATGCCGGCGCCGGGCGTTTCTTTGACGAGCGTCAGCAGGTCGTCGAACTTGTCGCGCCCACCGACGGGCTGCTCGACCTCGAACCGTAAATTCTCGCGGGCAAAGCCGGTGATGAACACGGCCGGCTCGCGGAGGCGAAGCTGCTGCAAAATGTCGGCTCGGACCTTCGGCGTGGCGGTCGCGGTCAGGCCGATTGTCTGCGGAAATCCCAGCCGCTCGCGGAAACGCCCCAGCCGCGCGTAATCGGGGCGGAAGTCGTGCCCCCATTCGCTGATGCAGTGGGCCTCGTCCACGGCCAAAAGCTGCACTTTCGATTCTCGCACCATCTCCAGGAACACCGTGCTCCGCAGCCGCTCCGGCGCGATATACACCAGGTCGTACTCCCCGGCCGCCATTCGCTCGATCCGCTGAAGCTGCTCGGGCTGCGTGAGCGAGCTGTTGACGAACGTGGCGGCAATGCCGCGGGCGGAGAGCGCATCGACCTGATCCTTCATCAGAGCGATCAGCGGCGAAACGACGAGCGTCAGCCCGTCGCGGACAACCGCCGGCAATTGATAGCAGAGGCTTTTGCCGCCGCCGGTGGGCATGATGCAGAGGGCGTCCTTGCGATCGAGGACCGCCTGAATCACCTCCCGCTGACCGGGGCGAAACGACGACAGGCCGAATCGCGCGAGGGGGTCAGTCAACGGATCGTCGAGGATGGGGGGCATGAATGCCGATTGTAGCGGACTCTCTGGCGTACCTGAAACAAGCGGCCAACTCGTTCAACGCTGGCCGAACCGACGACGGCAGGAGAGACAGAAAAATGGCGAAGGTGACTTTCAGATCAGATCCGTCCCGCCCGCGCAGTCAATTCTTGGCCGGCACGTAGAATTTCCTCCGGGCAACAGAATCATAGACTTCCGTCCCCGGCGGCCAGAGGATGTCGAAGGTTTCTTTGGGGACGTCGGGATTTACTTCGGTGGTAACGACGGTCGCCTTGTAAGTGCCCAGCACGCTGCCGTCTTGTTTATAGCCCTTTCTTATCCAATTGGCGGGAATCCAGCCAAGCTTGGCGTCGAATTTGAAGGTCACGTCGGTCTCGGAAGTCAAACGGCCCGGCTGCGTGGTGGTCCGGCGCAGAATGGCCATGTCCTGGTCGGGCGCTACCCAGAAGCTTTCAATCCCTCCCCTGGTGCCATGCGGTTTCTGGAGAAGTAAGCAGCGGACTTTTCCAATTTTCTCATCCGTGCTTACCAACTTCAGCTCACCCGGCTTGATCTGATCATTGACGGGACAAAGGGCCCGCCAGTGAAGAACGATGGGCGAACGTATGCGCATGTCGTTGCGATTCGTCCCCGCATGAATGTTTCCGCTGGAGCGAATTACTTTTTCTTCCACGGACACTCTGGTCAGCGCCTTGAGACGATCCCCATTGTTTGCCGCAATCATGAGCAACTGCTGGGGTACGTCCGAACCTGGGTCGGTAAACTCCCCTTGCTCCTCGCTGCGAAAGTTGGTCCCGTCCAAAATCACTGTCAGTTGGCCCTGCCGCGTACCACCGATCGCTTCCCCTTCCAGGCCGGTGCCGTGGCTCAACGTACTGACTTTAGAGATCACTACCTTCAGCGTCCTGGCCGCCGTTTCCCGCTTGCGCCACACGGCCAGCACCGTCTCGAGCGTCTCCGGCTCGGCGGCAATGCACGCCCATGGTACGGCAATGGAGAAGAGGGCCAACGCGGCAACAAAACACGACAGGCTAGTGCGCATGTGAGCTATCATCGCGACCTCCCAGGGGGGAACTATTGGCTCACGCCCCTGCGTACGTTCCCCGAACGACCATGATAAAGGTCGCAGCGGCCGATTTCCACGCGGATGCTAGCAGCACCATTCTTCGATTGTCGCTTTTTGCCAGCGGCGATACATTCCCCATCTGCACCATTTTCCGCACTCGTTTCGGGGCAGCGTCATGGGTTTGGGCGTACTAGCATCGCTGCAAAGCTGGCGCGGCCGGCTATCGGGACTGGCCGAGTGGCTCGGTCTGGCTCACGAGCTTGCGCCGGTTCCCGATGGGCGGCTGGTGACGCGCCCGTTCCGCCTGGTCGTCGCCCTGTGGGTGCTGTGGGGCATCTACGCTTACGTCAAGCTCTACCACGGCAACCTGCCGCCAAACTGGCCCGGAATCTACGTCGCCATCCTGGGTGGGCTGTACCTCGTGTGGCGCGTGGCGCGCGAGGAGCGGGTGCAGCGGCGTTTGCTGATATGCCTGGACGAGTCTGATTGCGGACTGCGGATTGCGGATTGCGGATTGAATTCGTCAATCCGCAATCCGCAATCTGCAATCCGCAATTGGTTCTGGCCTGTTGCCGGGCTGCTGCTCCTCGCCGCTAACCTCGCACTGCTTGAATACCGTCATTCGTACACCTTCACGCACGACGACAATCTATCGCAATTCCTGCCTGTCATCTTGCAAAGCTGCCGCGGATTCTTCGACGACGGTGCATTTCCGACGTTCAATCCGCACCAGTATGCCGGCTCGCCAACCGCCAGCCTGGGGACCTACGCTCTCACCTACCCGCCGACGTACGCCTCGTTCGCCTTCGCCCGCTGGGTGCTCGGTGATGAAAACGCCACGATCGAAGTGTTTGGCATCGCGCACTTGCTGGCCGGCTATTGCACGATGTTCTGGGCTGGCCGCACGATCGGTCTCCGCCCCGCACTGGCCGCAGCCGGCGGATTGTGCTTCGCCCTGTGCGGATTCTTTCTAATCGGCGGCCGGTCCTGGTACTACATGCTCCCGCTGGCAACCTGGCTCCCGCTGGTGGCGATCGCGATCTGGCGGCTGGGCAGGGGACCGATCGGCTGGCGGTGGGTGATCGGCACGGGGCTGTTACTTGGCATTCTGTTCCACGCCGGCAACGCGCAGATGTGGATTTATGCGGTCAGCTTCATCGGTCTGGCCGGGGTGTATGTCGTCCTCTACGGCGGTCAGTCGTGGCGGATCATGGCGGCGATTGCCTGTGCGACCGGGTTGGGGCTGGCGATTGCCATGCCGCTGTTTTTGCCGCAGTACCTGGAGACGGCGCAGCTCAAGCGGTTTGCCGGCGGGGAGCCGATCGTCCGCGGTTTGTTTGGGCTCTTGGCTCCGTGGCCGCTGTCGTTTGCCGACCGGCCGGGAATGGCCGAAACAAGCAACATCCGCTTCACAACACAGTTCTATTACGCCGGGACGGTCTTCACGGCCGCGTCGGCAATCGGCCTCTTTTCCTGCGCCGTTTATCGCTGGCCGCGGCGCGTCGTGACGGCGAATGTGCTTCTGGCGATGGGGCTGGTTGCGTTCATCTACGCCCTGGGTCGGCCGGGCATGGCCTGGGGACTCACCGGAGAATTGCCGGTCTTCAAGCAGTTCCGCCACCCCATGAAGTACCTGGCCTTCGTGCATCTCTTCGGCATTCTCGGCGGCGGGCTGATCCTCGAGCGGCTCCTGAAGCGCTATCCGCAGCCGCGACTCGATACGATCCTGGCCGGCGCGTGCGCCGTTTTGATGAGCTACCACACGTTCCTCGCTCTGCCGGCATTCTTCTCGTGGGGCATCCGGCCGTATCCGGAAGCGCCGCAGTGGCTGGCCGATCTGGCCGCCGACGGCAACTGGCGGATTTATCCCGTCGCCCCGCGGCGGAGCACGGCGGAGAATTACGAGCTGTCGCAGATGAACCATCTGCCGACTGTTTATGGAAAGCTGTGCCTCACCGGCTACGACCCGCTCATCGAGGAAAACCCGCAGCACCTGGCGGTTCGCCAGCGGCTGATTGCCGATCCGCTGGCGGCACTGCGGGCGTACGGCGTCAAGTACCTGGTCCTCTATCCGACGCAGGATCTTCCGCCAATGCCGCGGGGGCACAGCTACTTCCGCTGGTACTTCTGGGAGCCGCCTGAGCGGGCCGCTTACCAGGCCAATTGGCTGGCTGGCCGGCTAGTACACTGGACGGCTGGGGCAGCCGTCTACGAAATCGACAGCGCGTCGCCACTGGCGTTTTCTGAGGACGATCCGACTGCCGGGCTGCGGATCCACTTCGATGTAGCAGGAGCTCGCGTCCGACTGCGCGACGGGCACCGCGGCGCGGCGGTGACCATCAACATCGTGCCGGCGCGGTTCTTTCACGCCTATGTGGACGGCAAGCGTGTGCCGTGGCAGACTGACGAATGGGGTCGGCTGAAGTTGGCCGCTCCCGCCGGAGCCAAATCGATTTGGCTTCGTTATTCGCCGCCGTGGCTAGCCGGCACGCTCCTGGGCCTGGTGCTCGCGGCCGCAAGCTGCGGCGGGTATGCCGCCTTTCAGCGGAGGTTCCCCGACACAGAATCATCCGCGCGCCAGGAGAACCGGTAATGCGACGCTGTGTGATCCTCTGCCTGGTTTCCGCCGCACTCGGTGCAGTCGCGGCAACCGTTTATCACCACGCAGCGCCAGTTGACCAGGTCCAGGCGCAGGAGCCGCAGCGCGAGCCGGGCCGCCGCTCGCAACCTGTCGTCCGGACACCCGGTGCTTCTCCGATCGCCATTCCGCCCCCTCCTCCTGCGGCGGCCGCCGTTTCCGACGACCTGGCCGAGTTCACCGCCGCGGAGCGGACGAACATCCTCGTTTATGAACGGGCCAACCGCAGCGTCGTCCACATCACGACGCGGACCGATCGCACGGCCATGCTGATCCTGGAAGTCCCGACCGAAGGAACCGGCTCCGGGTCGATCCTCGATCGCGAGGGGCACATCCTGACGAACAACCATGTCATTGACGGGGCCCAGGAAATCCGCGTCACGCTCGCCGGCGGCGACTCGTTCGACGCCAAGATCATTGGCCGCGATGCGGCCAACGACATGGCGGTCCTCAAGATCGACGCCCCGGCCGAGCTGCTCACACCCATCGAGCTGGGCGATTCGTCCCGGCTGCGCGTCGGACAGCACATCTACGCCATCGGCAATCCTTTTGGCCTGGAGCGTACGATGACCACCGGTATCATCTCCAGCCTCAACCGCTCGCTGCCGACGAAGACCGGCCGCACGATGAAATCGATCATTCAGATCGACGCCGCCCTCAACCGGGGGAATTCCGGCGGCCCGCTCCTCGATAGCCGCGGCCGGCTGATCGGCATGAACACGGCGATCGCCAGCTCGACGGGCGAGAACACGGGGGTCGGTTTCGCCATTCCGGTCGATACGATCAAGCGCGTCGCCACGCAGCTCGTCCGCACCGGCCGCGTGATCCGGGCCGACGCCGGCATTTCGCACGTCTTGCCGACCGAGCGAGGACTGCTCGTCGTCATGCTCACTCCCGGCGGGCCGGCCGAGCGGGCCGGCCTCCGCGGCTTTCGCATCGTCCGCGAGCAGGAGCGCCGCGGGCCGTTCGTCGTCGAGAAGAAAAAGGTTGACCGCAGCCAGGCCGACCTGATCGTCTCGGTTGATGGCGAAAGAGTCTCCACCCCCGATGAGTTCCTGTCCCTCATCGAGCAGCACCGCCCCGGCGAGCGGGCCATCCTCGGCATCGTCCGCGGCGGCAGCGTGGTGGAAGTGCCGGTGACGCTGACGAGCGAGGAGTAGGACGGCCCTTCTGGGCCGTCCACCGACTATTAACAGGGCCAGCAGCACTAATCGATAACGCAATAGCTGAACAGTGCCGTGATAGATGGCCGTAAGCCACGAAAAGTTGCGCACGACGTTGTCCCTTCGGCGAAGAACCTACTTCAGCCTCACTCCCGCCTCCCAAACTCCAGCGCCAACTGCTGCTCCCCGCTTTCCCGCTGGGCCTGCAATTCGCGGTACAGCAGGCTCGGCTGGATGTCGCGGCTGTGCTGGTACTTGTCGCTGGCGTACTCGGTGATGCCGCCGGCAATCTGGTGGTAGAAGATCTGGGCGATCTCGACGCCGGGGTAGATGCGGATCGGCTGGATGGCGAACATCTCCAGCGTCCAGTAGCCTTCGAAGCCGACGTCGCCGAAGCCGGCGGTGACGTGGACGAACAGCCCCAGTCGGCCGATCGAGCTCCGCCCCTCGATCATCGGCACCAGGTTGTGCGTCTCGGTCCGCTCGGCCGTCCGTCCGAGATAAAGCTTGTTGGGAGCAAGGATCAGGCCGTCCTTGGGGATCGCGATGCGGCGGGTGCGGTTGGGCTCCGCCATGTCGAGGACCACTTCCTCGTAGGTCATCAGCTCGTTGTGGAGCGTCAGGTTGTAGCTGTTCGGGTTGAGTCTGGACCGCTCAAACGGATCGATGACGATGTTGGTTCCCAGGTTCTTTTGGATCTCGTCGCCGGACAGAATCATGGCGGCCTCGGGTGCGGAGAGGGGCGAGTGCCGATGCGGACGCACCATTGTGTCTGAGCGGCAAAGCAACGGCAACCGGACAGCCAAGTTCAATGTTCCGAGTTCAAAGTTCAAAGTTGATTGAATCCAAACTTTGAACTTTGAACCTTGAACTTTGAACTCACGCCGCCCGCACCGCCTCCCGCAGGACGAGCAGATACGGCACCGGCTCATTGCCGAGGGCGTTGAGGACCGTGCCGCCGGCGGTGAAACAGTGGGTCACCCAGTCGAGCCGGCCATATTTTTCCAGTGCCGTTCCTCCTTCGCCGCCGCCGACGTAGACGGAAAGGCCGGCGTCCTTCATCCGCTTGAGCTGGGCGATGAATGCCTTGGTGCCGGCTTCATACTCCGGCTTCTCAAACATGCCGAAAACGCCGTTGTGGAAGACCGCAGCACCGGTCCCCTGGTTGGCTGCTAGAAAGTCGCCGACCTTTTGCTCGAGCAGCTTCGTCGTTGCCGGGCCGATGTCGAACTGCTGATCGCCGGGCTTCAGCTCCGAGACAACACGGCCGTCCCCCAGGACGAAATCAACCGGCAGCACCAGCTCGATCCCCTGCCGTTTGGCCGAGGCCAGCATTCGCTTGGCCTGTTCGATCCGCTCGGGCGGGATGTAGTACGGTTTGTCTTTGTGCGTCGGATCCTCCGTCACGCCCAGGCAAAATTCCTTGCCGTCGAGCTGCGCGGCCGCTTTCTTGAGCGCCATCGCCAGCGATCCGGCGCTGAAAATCGTGCGGATCGTGCCGCGGTCGATCATCGCCTCCAAGTCGTCGAGCTTGTCGATCTTAATGCCGCTGAAGATGACGAGCTTCGCCTTCAGGCAATCCATCATCGGCCCCTCGAATTCGCGGGCGACGTACTTGCCCAGGGCCACGCGGCTCATCGCCAGCGGAACGATCGTGCTCGATGCGTCGAGGCTGCCGGCCGACAGGGCCTCGTTGACGAAGACGCTGCCGACCTTCTCCGCGAGCGAATTGGCAAATGCCGCCAGCTTGGGGGCGATTTCTGGCAAGGCGTCCTCCTTGGCTTTCCAGAGGACCGTCTCGATATCATGCGCCCGCACGTTTTGTAGGACGAACAGGCTCCCCGGCGCAGCGGCGGCAATCTTCTGGCGCACGTGGTCCTTGACCGCGTTGGTTGCCTCATCGAGCCAGTCCTCGATCAGCTCACAATCACAGCCGAGAATCAGCCCGATCCGCTTGGCCACTTTGGCCAGCGAGCCGATCGGCTTGTCCGGCTGCTTGCGCCCCAGGTGGCCGAAGATGACCTGCTTCCACCCCTTATGGCGGCCAAACTCCAGCGTTTCCTTCATCGACTGAAGACGAATGTCGCCGTCCCCCAGGTTGTCCCCCACCTTGGCATCGACGTCGCCACGGACGAGGACCGGAGTGCCACTGGGGACGTCGGCCAGGGACTCCAGGCGCCCAATGGCCTTCAGGTAGTCGGCCAGGGCGAGCTGCTCGCGCGGCAAAAACCCCTTGAGGAGCTTCGAAACGGCCAAAACGCGGTCGGCGGTGACGGGCATGGCGAGGCGACGGGTGAGAGGAATGCGGCGAACTCTCTCAAGATAGCAACCAGCGCCTGATAAGTGCAGAGTGCAGAGTGCAGAGTGCAGAGTGCAGAGTGCAGAGTGAAAGGCGATTCACTCTGCACTCTGCATTCCGCATTCCGCGATCACTTCTCCGCCACAATGATCCCCAGTGAGCTGATGTCGCCCCCCAGCTCGACATTCACGCCGACGATCGGCCTGCCCTCGCTCGACAGGCAGTATTGCCGGCCCCCTTCCGGGCCCAGACGAGGTGAGTCCTTGGAATCCTTGGCGTCGAGCGAGTCATCGGCCACCTTTTGATACCTGAGCTGGAGCCGATGGACGACCAGCCCTTGATCGGCCCAGATCTCGCCGACGGCATACCCCGGCGGGGCAATCCACTGGTGCAGCTCGCCGCCGTCTTTGCCGAGGCGAGTTCCAAGAACGTATTTATCGCCGACTTGATAGATCGGCTGAATCGCCAGCGGCGCGCCTCCCCACGACTCTCCCTGAAAGACACGCAGTCCCACCAGCCAGCCTCCTTCCGGCGCTTGGTCGGAAAAACCGCCGCCCCGCCGCTGATCGGTCGAAGCTCCGCTTCTAGGCGTTCCTGCGCTCTTGCCCAGCGGCTGTTCGATCTTCGGCAGCGGCAGCGTTGCCAGCCCTTGCAATTCGACCAGATCGTCGCCGGGATGAAATGTGCCGGCCAGCCCGACGATGATCTCTCCGCGTCCGCCGACGGCCGGCATTTCCCCGCCGCCGTCCGAGCCGAGCCACTGCGTCGTGTACGAATCGTCGAGATCGAGCCCCTGGTCTTTCACTTTGAAAAACGTCAGCAAAACGGCGTTGTTGACGAGCCCCGCCCGGCATTCGATCCGGCCGATGGCGTATCCCGGCTTGGCCAGCACCTGGGTCTGCGCCGCGCCACCGGGCGAGCCGCACAATTTGCCGAGCTGGTACTCACCTTCCACCTGGTAGATCGGCTGGAGCGAGCGGATCGCCCCTCCCCAGTTGAAGCCGCGCACGATCCGCAGGCCGACGAGCCAGCC
>DATKDU010000301.1:0-30254 GCA_035512595.1 Pirellulaceae bacterium | reverse complement strand
CGCGTCGATGCGGGAGCAGGTGGTTTCCGCCCGAGCCATTCAGGCCCAGCGGTTCGCCGGCTCGCACACCCGCTACAACGCCAGCATGACCAGCCGGCAGATCCGCAGCCACTGTAAGCTCGACAACGAATGCCAGAACCTACTTCAGTCAAGCGTCAACGACTTGGGCCTCTCCGCCCGCGCCCACGACAAGGTCCTCCGCGTCGCCCGCACGATCGCCGACCTCGACGCCTCAGAGAAGATCGAGCCGCACCACATCACCGAAGCGATCAACTACCGGATGCTGGATCGGCAGCTTTGGACGTGACGGGCTATAATATCAGTGCCTACGAGGAGTACCGATATGCCGTCGCCATTTCCGGGCATGGATCCATTCTTGGAAGACCAAGAGTGGGAGGACTTTCACGCCACGTTCAACACAGTCATGCGCGAGGAGTTGGCACCAGGCGTGGAACCTCGCTATATCGTGCGGGTCGAGCGACGGGTCTACGTGGAGCATGGATTGGGCAACGATGATCAGGTGCGCTGGGGCGATGTGGCCGTGCTGGCGTCAGGTGACCCGACGCCGATTGCGGTGGCGGAGCCCAAGGCCAGAGCGGCAATTGAACCGGTCGAGTGCATCTTGCCGATGCCCCAGGAACGTCGCGAAACTTTTCTCGTCATCCGCGAGCGGGAGACGATGGAGGTTGTCACGGTGATCGAAACTCTTTCGCCGGCCAACAAACGGTCCAGCAGCGACGGCCGCGGGCAGTATCTCGCCAAGCGCGAGGAGGGTCTGCAGAGCCGCACGAATCTGGTGGAGCTGGACCTGCTGCGGGGAGGCCAGCGGCTTCCCATGCGAAAAATGCCGCCAGGTGACTATTACGCCATCGTGAGCCGCGGCCACAAGCGGCCGCGCGCCGACGTATTCCGGTGGACCTTGCGGCAGCCGCTGCCTGCCATTCCCATTCCGCTGAAAAAGGGAGAGCCAGAGGTGGAGGTCGATTTGCAGCAGGTTTTCAACACGGTATATGACCGCGCGCGGTATCAACTGTCGGTCAATTATGCCGCCCCGCTCGATACGCCGCTTTCGGAATCGGATGCCGCTTGGGCACAGTCGCTGGTGCGGCGCGTCGCCGGGTGATTTCCCGGACTAAGGCCGCGAACCCGCGGTAAGTTGCACCGCTCCTTTTGAGCACGATGCTCCTCACCCTTTCCACCACGCACGCCCCCGGCCACTGATCTGGGATCTGGGCTACCTGCTCCACAAGAACCCCGCGCGCGTCCACGCCTTCGATCTGGCGTTCGGCAAGGCCCACGTCTTCTACCCGCGAGCCGACGAATCGCCCTGCACCGCGGCACTGCTGGTCGAAGTCGATCCGGTCGGACTCGTCCGCAAGCATCGCGATCCGGCCGGGGAAGCGTACGCGTTGGAGCAGTACGTCATCCCGGTTGATGAGAGATGGTTGCAATCGAGGACGTACGCCGTTAAATAAAAGCCGGTGCCGGACGTAAATGCTAGTTTCGCCAACGCCGATCCGGCGATGGAGTCATTCTGATGTTCCTTAAGCTGGCCTCGGGAACGAGGTCGCTCGAGCCCGTGTTTATCACACGACTGGAGTGGGAGGAAAGTCGGTGCAAAGTCATCGCCGAAGACTACGATGACTCGGGCGCAGCGCCTCTTGAGGTCAATCGATGGGGCTGATCGCCGTAGTCCTGGCCGGATTTGTCGCGGCCGCGGTGGCTCCGTGGCTGGTTCGAATTGCGCGGGGAGCCGCCGGCTGGGTGTTGGCCGCGGTGCCGCTGGGCCTGCTGGCTTACCTTGCGGGGCAACTCGGGAGCATCGCACCGCATGGCCTTTCGGTCAGTTATCCGTGGGTGCCGAGCCTTGGCGTTAGGTTCTCCTTCCATCTGGATGGCCTGAGTCTGACGATGGCGGTCTTGATCACGGGCGTCGGGGCGCTGGTTCTGATCTATGCCGGCGGTTATCTGGCCGGTCACCGGCAGCTCGGACGTTTCTTTGCGTTTCTCATGGCCTTCATGGCGTCCATGCTCGGCCTGGTGCTGGCCGACAACGCCTTGACGATGTTCGTGTTTTGGGAACTGACGAGCATTACTTCGTATCTCCTGATCGGCTTCGACCACGAGCGCCCCGAGGCGCGCTCCGCTGCCTTGCAGGCGTTGCTTGTGACCGGCGCCGGCGGCCTGGCGCTCCTGGCAGGGCTGCTCCTGTTGGGTCAGATCGGGCAGGACCTTGGCCTGCCGGCGGCCGCGAGCCTGGAGATATCGACGCTGCGAACGCTGGGCAAGGAATCGGTCGCCGGGCACGCGCTGTACCTGCCGGCGCTGCTGCTGATTCTCGGGGGCGCGCTGACGAAGTCGGCCCAATTCCCCTTCCACTTCTGGCTGCCCAGCGCGATGGAGGCCCCCACGCCGGTAAGCGCCTACCTGCACTCGGCCACGATGGTCAAGGCGGGCGTCTACCTGCTGGCGCGGCTCAGCCCCGTGCTGGCCGGCACGGAAGCCTGGACTTGGGGCGTGATGGCCCCAGGCCTGGCCACGCTGCTGATCGGCGGATTTCTGGCTATCCAGGAGACCGACCTCAAGCGAATCCTGGCTTATTCGACGGTCAGCGCGCTGGGGATGCTCACGATGCTGCTGGGTCTGGGTTCGCCCGCGGCCGTGGCTGCGGCGATGGCATTTCTGTTGGGGCACGCGCTGTACAAGGGGGCGCTGTTCCTCGTCGCCGGCGCGATCGACCACGAGACGGGCACGCGCAACGTGGATCAGCTTGGCGGGCTGCGCAAAGCGATGCCCTGGACGGCGACTGCCGCCGCGCTGGCGGCCTGCTCGATGGCCGGTCTGCCGCCGCTGTTTGGGTTTGTCGGCAAGGAAGCCGCGGTAGAAGCCTCTCTCCATCATGGGCCCCCGTGGCTGGCCACCGGAGCGGTCATGCTGGGCGGACTGCTGTTTGTGGCCATCGCCGGGATCGTCGGCGCCAGGCCGTTTGTGGGTCAGCGAACCGAATTGCCCAAGCACGCCCACGAAGCGCCGATCAGCCTGTGGCTGGGCTCGATGATCCTGGCGGTGGTGGGCCTGGTCCTGGGCTTGGCGCCCGGGTCGGTGGACTCGTCGCTTCTGGCGCCCGCGGCCGCCAATGTGTTGGGCCGCAAGGAAGTGGCGTCTTTGGGTTTGGCCTTGTGGCATGGTTGGAACCTGACGCTGGCGCTCAGCGCGCTGACCGTCCTGGCCGGCGTGAGCGTCTACGTCGCGCGGTTGCCCCTTCGCTGGCTCTTGGGCTGGGGGAAGAGTCTTTCGCGCTGGGGACCGGCCGGATGGTACGAGTTGGGGCTCAAGGGCCTCAATGTTGTCGCTGCGGTTCAGACCCGGCTGCTCCAGAGCGGTTACTTGCGATTGTACCTGTTGACGATTCTGGTCACGACGGTCGGACTCGTGGGATACACCCTGCTGCGGCGCGTGGAGCTGCCGCGGCGCGAAGACTGGTTCGACGGGGCGCTTCATGAGGCGTCGCTCGTGTCGGGGCTGATTGCGCTGGCGGTCCTGGCGACGATCCTGGCCCGGTCCCGCATGAGAGCGATCGTGGCATTGGGGGTGGTTGGATACGGCGTTGCGTTACTGTTTGTGCTCTTCGGAGCTCCGGACCTGGCCATGACGCAATTCCTGGTCGAAACGTTGACGGTGATCTTGTTTGTGCTCGTGTTCTACTATCTGTCTCCCAGCGAACCGTTCTCGCGCCCTACGGCCCGCCTGCGTGATGCCACAGTGGCCATCGCCGTGGGCGCCCTGATGACGGTCCTCGTTCTAGTGACCGCCAGCGCGGATTGGTACCCAAGCGTCTCCGGCTACTATGCCGAGCGGAGTGTGCCGGACGCCCACGGCAGGAACATCGTCAACGTGATCCTGGTTGATTTCCGCGGCCTGGACACGCTGGGTGAGATCACTGTGCTGGCGGTGGCCGCGATCGGCGTTTATGCACTCCTCCACCTCCGGCCGGAACGGAGGCAACCCCGATGAGCTCCCTCATCCTCCGCACGGCCACGCGGTTCATGCTGCCGCTGCTCTTGCTGTTTTCGGTGTTCCTCCTGTTTCGTGGGCACAACGAGCCAGGAGGCGGCTTCGCCGGAGGCCTGGTCGCTGCCTCGGCATTCGCGCTGTATGCGTTGGCCTTCGGCGTGCCCAGCGCGCGGCAATCGCTGCGGGTCGATCCCCGCTCGCTGATTGGCACAGGGCTGCTGGCGGCAGTCGGCAGCGGCCTCTTGAGCCTGGTCTTGGGGAAACCGTTTCTCGCCCACCGTGACCTGTGGACGATCGTCACGCTGCCGGGCTTCGGCACGCTGCACCTGGGCACGCCGCTGGTGTTTGACGCGGGGGTCTACCTGGTCGTGCTGGGCGTGACGCTGACCATCATCCTGCCCCTGGCGGAGGAACAGCAATGACCATCGTCTTGGCCGTTACCATCGGCTGCCTGTACGCGGCGGGGACCTACATGATGCTGCGGCGCAGTTTGTTCAAGCTGATCCTGGGGCTGGTCCTGATAGCCCACGGCGCGAATTTGCTGATCTTCGTCGCGGGCAAGCCCAGCGGCGCCCAGCCGCCGATCGTGGCGCCGGGCGCCTCGCAGCCGCCGGCAGGCTTTGCCGACCCGCTGCCGCAGGCGCTGATCCTGACGGCCATCGTCATCAGTTTCGGAGTCCTCGCGTTCGCGCTGGTGCTGTTTCACCGAACCTATCAAACCGTAGGCACGGACGACTCGGATGATCTGAGAGTGGATGAAGTATGAAGGACTTGCTCCTGCCGTTGCCCTTGCTCGTGCCCCTGATGGCCGCGGCCGTCTCGCTGCTGGTCCCGCGCCGCGTCCGCGTTCAGCGGCTGCTGGCGATCATCGGGACACTCGCATTGCTGGGGGCCGGCGCCGCGCTCTTGATCTTCGTCGCCTCCAGCGAGCGAATCCAGGCGACGCAGATCGGCGCGTGGCCCGCCCCCTACGGGATCACCCTGGTGGCGGACCTGTTCAGTGCCACGATGGTAGTCGTTGCCGGCCTGATGGGACTGGCCGTGGCCGTGTACTCGCTGACCGACATTGACCCCCCGCGTGAAGCGTTCGGCTATTATCCGCTGCTGCACATCCTGCTGATGGGCGTCTGCGGAGCGTTCCTGACGGGCGACCTGTTCAACTTGTATGTGTGGTTCGAGGTCATGCTGATGGCCTCATTCGTACTCTTGGCGCTGGGTGGGGAGAAGGCCCAACTCCGCGGCGCGATTAAGTACGTCGCGCTCAACCTGGTGGCCTCGGCGGTGTTCCTTGCGGCCGTGGGAATCGTGTACGGCGTAGCGGGCACGCTCAACATGGCCGACCTGGCCGACAAGCTCAGGGGGCAGAGCGCTGAGGCCGGCCTGGTCACGACGTTGGCAATGCTGTTTCTGATCGCGTTTGGCATCAAGGCCGCAGCTTTCCCGCTTTTCTTCTGGCTGCCGGCATCCTATCACACGCCGCCGGTCGCCGTTTCCGCCATCTTCGCCGGCCTGCTGAGCAAGGTCGGCGTGTACGCGCTGATCCGCGTATTTACCCTGCTGTTCACGCAAGAGACAGCTTACACCCACGCGCTGATCCTGATCGTTGCCGGGCTGACGATGGTCACCGGCGTGCTGGGCGCCGCCGCGCAGCACGAGTTCCGCCGCATTCTCTCGTTCCATATCATCAGCCAGATCGGCTACATGCTCATGGGGCTGGGGCTGTTCGGCCTGACATCCGACCCCGCGCTCAAATCGCTGGCGCTGGCCGGGTCGGTCTTCTACATCGTGCATCACATCGTCGTGAAGACGAACCTGTTCCTGGTCAGCGGGGTCGCTCAGCGGCTGTGCGGCAGCTTCGAGCTGGCGCGGCTGGGCGGGTTGTACTCCGATCACCGACTGCTGGCGGTCTTGTTTCTCGTTCCCGCCCTCTCGCTGGCGGGCATGCCGCCGCTGTCCGGTTTTTTCGCCAAGCTGGCCTTGGTGAAAGCGGGGCTTGAAATGCAGCAGTACGCCATCGTGGCCACCGCCCTGGTGGTCGGACTGCTCACGCTCTTCTCCATGACCAAGATTTGGGCGGAGGCGTTTTGGAAACCGCTGTCTTCCGGGACGCAGGCAACGGAAATGCAACCGCCGCAAACCGCTTCAGCACGCACGGCACTATTGGCTCCCATCGCTGCCCTGGCGCTCTGCACCGTGGTCATTGGCCTGGCGGCCGAAGGCGTTTTCGGCCTGGCGCTGCGGGCGGCCGATCAGCTCGCCAACCCTGAGACGTACATTCGCGCCGTGCTGGGAGATCCGTCATGAAGCTGTTCCTGTGGAACTTGCTCTTAGCGTTGACCTGGGGAGTGGCCACCGGGGAGTTCACTCCGACGAACCTGGTGCTGGGCTTCGGTCTGGGGTACTTGATCTTGTTCTTCGCCGGGCGAGCGATCGGGCCTTCGCCCTACTTCAGCAAGGTGCCCCAAGTGGCCCTCTTCGCCCTGTTCTACTTGTGGCAGCTCATCCGCGCCAACCTGCGCGTGGCCTATGACGTGATGACCCCAACCCACTACATGCGTCCGGGCGTCGTGGCCGTGCCGCTGGACGCAAAGACGGACGCGGAGATCACCACGCTGGCGAATCTCATCACGCTGACGCCCGGTTCGCTGAGCGTGGACCTCTCGCCCGATCGGCGCGTACTCTACGTGCATATGATGTACATCGACGACGGCGACGTGGAGGCGGCCCGCCGCGGCATCAAGGAAGACATTGAACGGCGGGTGTTGGAGGTCATGCGATGACGCCCTGGGTGATGATGCGCTCGGCGATGCCGCTCTCGACGATGACGCTGACGGATGCAGCGGTGACCCTGGCGCTCATCATGACGAGCGTGGCCATGTTCTTGGCGCTGGTGCGCCTCGTGCTGGGGCCGAGCCTGCCTGATCGAGTGGTCGCCCTGGACCTCATCGGCACGCTTAGCGTGGGGTTTATCGCCGCCTACGACATCGCCACGGACCAGCCAATTCTGCTGGATGCGGCGACCGTCGTGGCTCTGGTCGCCTTTCTGGCGACCGTCGCCTTCGCCCATTACTTGGAACGGAGGGCCCGCGATGACTGAGGTCCTCAGCAGCCTGTTGCTGGTGATCGGCGGGGCCTTCATGCTCTTGGCCGGCGTCGGAATCGTGCGCATGCCCGACCTGTTCATGCGCATGCAGGCTGCCACGAAGGCGGCCACGCTGGGGGTGGGCTGCATGCTGTTTGCCGTCGCGGTCCATTTCGGTGAGTTGGCCATCACGGCCCGCTGTATGCTCGTGACCGCCTTTGTGTTCCTGACCGCCCCGCTGGCCGCACACGTGATTGCCCGCGCGGCATACTCTATCGGCGTGCCACTTTGGAAGGGGACCTTCTGTGACGAGCTGCACGACCAGAAGGACCAGCAAGGGCCCCCGAGCCCGGAAGGCTCGGCAGCGATGTCGGGGCAGACGGACTCGAAGGAAACGGCGGCTGCCCGAGGGACGCCGTCCGATGACAATGCCGGTGCTGCGTGAGGCGGCATTTGCGCCACGGTCGCGCGGGTGGCCGTCGCTGAACCGCGCAGCAGGCCGATTGCCCCTTTGTCTTGGCCTATTGATCCCAAAGGCCACGTTGCTCGCGCTGGAAAGCGAGCCGGTCGATCCGCGGTTATAAATCTCGCCACCTTGGCCACGCGGAGATTTTATTCACGCCGGCTTGAGCTTCCCCTGGGCATACAGCCGCGCAAAGTCGGTCGTCGAGATGACACCTTGCAGCTTCCCTTCCCGCGTCACCAGCACGCGGTGGATGTTCTGGTCCACCATCGTCTCGGCAATCGCCCGCAGCGGCTGCTCCGGCGGGACGGCGACGAGCTGGCGGTGCATCACGTCGCCGACGGTCAGCTCGGCCATCCGCTCGCCGATGCGGCCGGCTCGCTGGGCGAGGGTTTCCAGCGGGATTTCATGAAAACCGGTCTCATCGCGGTAAAAATCGCTCGTTTGCTCGGCCGTCTGCTGTTCCAGATCGAGCTGCCGGATGATGTCTGACCGCGACACGACGCCGACCAGCTCCTGGCCCTCCACCACCGGAAAGCCGGAAACACCCGCCGCCAAAAGGGTCCGCTCCAGCTCCGGCAGCGGCATGCCGGCGGGAACCGTCTGCACGTTGCGGCGCATGATCTCTTCGGCAGTCAGGTCCATAACAACAAGTCTCCAAAGGGGTCGGCCTGGCGTACTGCAAACATCTGCGAGCGTAGGCCAATGCCGACGGAAAGACAATGCATGGCTTGCAAATCCCGCCCGGTATGGGTGGTCCCACTAGGCAAGCTGCCGGCCATCCGTTTGACTGAGGGTGAAGAGTCGGCAGTCGAACTGGAAATCAACAAGGATCCCGTCATGCAGAGTCCCGATGAACTGCTGAATGTCTATTCGACCAGCGACCCCAACGAAGCGGAGATCATCAAGGCCGCGCTGCACGGCGAGGGGATCAAGTGCGAGATCAGCGGCGAAAGCCAGGCCGGGCTGGCGGGGCTGAGCACACTCGAAATCCAGTTGCTGGTCAAAGCGGAAGACTTCGATCGGGCCCGCGACTTTATCGAACAGCACCAGCGGGGAGACTGAACGACCCAAGGTGACGTGCGGCAGGTCCAAAGGCAGGGGAATCCTGCTTAGCCGCCATCCAGACGTTCGTCATTGACCCCGTTTGATTTCTGGAAGGCGGGCCAAACTGTACCATCAACTGTTTGAGAGGATGTTGGCGTCCAAGCCCGCAGCTTGTCAAAATAGTAGTAGCAAGGTGGACCGGACAGCAGCGGGAGAAGGACCAAATGTTTGCGGCATTCCTTTGCACCGTCGCGGCGCTGACGAGCCAGGTCCCCCAGTCTTCCGTTCGAGAAGAACTGGGCCAGTACTACGAGACGTCGAAGCGGCCGGCGAGCTGGGATGCGTCGATCAAAAAAATCGCCTCTCCGAATGCCGACGAGCGGCGGAATGCGGCCGCGCATCTTGTCGAGCTCCTGGAGCAATCATGGCAGTACGAGAAATCGGGCAAGGCGCCCTGGCATTCCACCCCTTACTGGGGCGGGCCGATGGAGAACCCGGCCCGTGAACTGCGGAAGTCGATTGTGGCCGAACTCGAAGAAAAAACGGCCGCGGCCGAGACGCTTCCCGTAGCGCAATGGGTGCTGCAGCATGAGCCGCAGGTTCGATTGCAGGACACGGCGTCTGATCTCCTGGAGAAGATCCAGGGGGACCAGGCCGACGAATACCGCCGGGCGCTGGTTCTGCAGCCGCACTCCAATGCCGTCGTGATGGGGAAACTGCTCGACCAGCTTCGGACTCGCAAGGTGGTGTTGCCGGCCGATCGGCTGAAGGAATTATGCCATCACCACCGGCTGGCAATCCGCGAAAGCGCTCGCCGGCTGAATGAAGTGCTCAAGGGACCGGACCCCGGGCCGTTCCATCCGGTGGCAGCGTTCCGATCACCGGCCGTGCGTCAGATCATGAGCGAGCTGCAGGCTCTACTGATCGAGCTGCCCGCCAAGGATGCCGAATTTGTGAAAGTCACGGTCCGTCACCTTCAGAAGGACGAAGTCAAGCAATCGGTGGAGGTCCAGGGCTGGTTGATCAAGCGGGACAATGACACAGTGACGATCTTTACTCCCTATGGCACGCAACCGACATACCGGGACAAGGAATACACAGCCATCACCGTGGCTAAGCCGATCAAGAATGGCCATCAGTACTTGAAACTCGATGTCGTCACTGCGGTAACCGTCGCCAAGGCGGATATCGCGGCATACGTCCGGGAGATTGCCGACATCCGCGCCCAGGGGAACGAAGGATTTGAACTGTCTGCTCGCGGCGGTTTAACCGGCCAATTCGAGGGTCAGGGTGCGTCGCTTGTCGAAGTGATTCTGGCCGCCTGGCTCGATCGAGCCGGTAAGCCGGAATTGGCGGCTTCTATCTTCCTGCCGGCGCTCGACACGCTCTACGAAGATCGGCAGATCGTTGACATCACGCGGCACCGGCTGGGAAGTCTCCTGGGCAGACGGATGGTGGTGGCGTTCGTTGGCGATCGCGATTACGAGCAGGCCCTCAAGCTGGCTCGCGGACTGGCAAAGCACTATCCCCAGACGCAGTTTCACGAGTATGCGGTCCGGCTTGCCGAACAGTTGCCGCGCCGCATGGACGACTTCAAAACGCTCAAGCTGCCGACGCCGGCCCAGTGGGCGGAAATGAAAAAGAACATGTCCCGCCGCGAGCAGATCGATTTCCTATGCCTGCGGCTGCGTCTGCTCAATTGCTTTCAGTTCGGACAGCCGGGCGGGTACAACCCCTCCGCGACGCAGTATGCGGAGCCTTACGGACTCTCCGAGGATGCCGCTTGGGGGCTGGGAAACGGGAAGACGGAGGTCATCAATCCGGTTGTCGAACTGGTCGGCCAGGAATCCGCCTTCTTCGTGGACGAGAAGGAACGCAGTAGCGGCCTGAACCTGACCGTAGCCGACATCCCGTCGCTGGTTCCGTACTTGCGCGAGGATTGGTACCTGCTGATTGTCACCTTTTGGCGCGATTTCCATCCGAACCGAAACCTCTCCCATTCCAGGCCCTTAATTGCGGGCTGGATCAACGGCCTGGCCCGTCGCGATCTGTGCGAGCTGGAGCGATTTGAGAAGATGTCGCCCGCTGAGTTGGAGGCGCATTTGCAGAAAATCATCGCCTGGTCCGAAGCGAACAAGGACAAGACCGACGAGGATTTGCTGGCCGAGTCCATCCAGGCCGAGGTAGAACGTAAAAGTCCGTGGCAGGGCGTCTCACGCCGGGTGGCTGCGCTGGTGAAAATGAAAAGCGTGAAGGCCCTTGCCTTCGTCGAGCACTACCTGGCGGAGAAGGACGAAGAGGGGAATGACACTCTCGACTTGCTCGAGCAACTGCAGGCTCTCGATTCGAAAAAGGCGGTCGCGTCCGCGAAGCGTGTCCTCGAGCACAAGAACGCCCGGCTGCGCATGCATGCCGCCATGATGGTCCTTGACGCCGGCGATTTGGAGCGCGTCATCCCGGTGCTCGCAAAACTCCTGGAAAGCGGATCGGCCTACGAGATCGGCGACCACGCGTTCGCGGCGGTAGACAAGCTCCTCAAGCTCGGTACGAAAGAAGCAACGGACGCCGCTCAGCGCATCTTGCGGAACCCGGTCCTCCAGGCGCCCGTGTCCAGCTTTGACCGCGACCGGTTCCCCGGAGACGATGAATTCGGCAGGGATCGGGCGGCAATCGTCGCACGGCTGGCTGCGGCGGGCCACCCGGAGGGCTTTAAGCTCTACTTGAACTTGTTGGATGCGAAAGGAAACGCGTACGGCAACACCACCTATGGAACTCCCGTCGCCAGGCTCGCCGCAGATGAGATTCTGGAGACCATGGGCAAGGACAATCCGGACCTGCAGAAGATCCGCGAAACAATAGACCCTGAGGAGCAACGGCTGGCCATAAGACAATGGGTCGAGGCGAAGGCAATGGGGACGGAGAAGAAGTAACGGGAATTTCGCGCAATCAGGCGATGGCGGGCACGCGCCGACCCCCCTACAGCAGCCGCAGCCAGACTGCCTGCAAATACTCCGTCTCCGGGCAGTGCGTCACGACGGGATGATCAGGTGCCGCGCCCGTCTTGTAGAGGATCTGGCAGGTGCGGACCGCACGCCGCCGCGGTGAACTGCCGGGGATGTCTTCGCCCGCCTGACGGGCGCCGGCATAGATCAGCCGCAAAAACTCCTCCGGCGACAAGAGCCCCGCGCAGGTGCAGGTCACCATCAGGCCGCCGGGGGCGACGAGCTGCATGGCGATCCGATTGAGGTCGAAATGCTTGTGCGTCCCTTCTTCCAGCTCGGCCCGATTGCGAATCAGCTTGGGCGGGTCGAGGACCACCACGTCGTACTTGCGGCCATTGGCCAGCATGTCCCGCATGTAGGCGAAAGCGTCGGCCTGCACGAACTTGACTCGCACCTGGTTGAGGTTGGCGTTCTCGCGAGCCAGCGCGAGAGGTTCTTCGTCCAGATCGACACCAGTCACTTCCGCAGCGCCGCCGAGTTTTTTGGCCTGGATGGCAAAGCCGCCGCTGTAGCAGCACAGGTCAAGCACCGATTTGCCGCCGCAGAATCCCGCGAGCATCCGCCGGTTGTCGCGCTGGTCGCAGAAGAAACCCGTTTTATGAGAGCCGGCGAAATCGACCCGAAAACGAGTCCCGAATTCCTGGATCGTAATCCGGGGCGGGAGTCCCTCGGAGGAGATCGATGGCCCCTCGAACCCTTCCTGCGACAAAGTGGCCGGGCCGCAGCGAATCAGCGACTGTTTGGTCTCCACCAGCGGGGCGAGCAATTTGACCAGCGCCTCGGCCCGCTCGTACATGCCCACCGAAAAACACTCGGCCGATAGGACCTCCCCCAGCTTATCGATGACCAGCCCCGGCAGTCCGTCCGCTTCGGCATGGATCATGCGATAGCTGTCGGTCACGTCGTCGAGCTTGAGGACCTCGCGGCGGAGGCGAACGGCCGCCTCCAGCCGCGCTTGCCACCAGGCCTCATCCGGGCGCTCGTCCCCCCAGGAGAGCATCCGCACGCTGATTTCCGCCTTGGGATTGACCAAACCGTAGCCGGCCAGCCGATCCTCAGCATAGACGGCCACCAGATCGCCCGGCCGCGCTTCCCGGTCGATCCGCTCGATTCGCTTGCGATAGAGGAACGGGTGCAAGCCGACCGACTTGGCCACGACACGCGGCAGGGGCTGGTCGGACGGCAGGGTGAGGGGGCGGGGAGTCATCGAGTGAGCGTCGGCAGGGGGAAGAGTGGGAGAAGGATGAGGATTAAGATTAGGAACAGGATTAGGAGCAAGAGAAAGAGTAAGATTAGGAAGGCCGATGGGCTCGCTCCTACTCTTAATCTGACTCCTACTCTAAATCCTCTTCCTTAATCCTGCTCCTAATCCTTCTCCGGCCGGGGGCAAGGACAGTTGCTGGCCGAGCCACCCGTCCTAGCCCAGCGGTTGGGGGTTTGCAAAATCGGGGGCTGCAAGCGATATTTGTACTGGATCAGAATCAGTTTAGCGCGGGGACTGGCGACGTGGTGTCGCCGGCCAGCGTTTCCTCCCAAATCGAAAAGGTGAACTCTCTGGAAGCCAAGACTCGCATCAACGAGCAGATCCGCATCTCGCCAATACGCGTGATCGGGGCGGATGGTGCTCAGCTAGGAATCATTCCCGTCGATCAGGCTTTGGCCAAGGCCCGCGAATCGGACCTGGATCTGGTGGAGGTGGCCCCCAACGAGCGGCCCCCGGTTTGCCGAATCATGGATTTCGGCAAATACAAATACGAGAAGAATAAAAAATCTCACCAGCCGACGCACCATACCAAGACCAAGGAAATCCGTCTCCGCCCGAAGACCGGCGCGCACGACATCGATTTCAAGGTCAAGCAGGCCAAAGGCTTCCTCCAGCACAAGGACAAGGTCACGGTCAAGGTCGTGTTCCGTGGCCGCGAGCTGGCGCACATCGACGAAGGGAAGAAGGTCATGGAGAAGGTGGTGGCGGAGCTGGCCGAAGTGGGCAAGCTCGAATCGCCGCCGCAGTACATGTCCAAGCAGATGATCGCCACCCTGACGCCGAAATAAAGTGGTCCGCTCGCTCCGCGAGCGGCATCAACTCGCCCAGCGAGTTGACCACTTTACTCCGCTGCACTCTGCCACAGCGTGTCGTCCCATTTCTTTTCCGCCGGCGCTGGCACCTGCCGGCTGACTGGCTGAATGCTGCTGCGCGAATCGGCCTTGGCCCTGGCCACGCTCTTCTCCGGCCACTGCGCCGGGATCACGCCCAAAGGGGCACTGCCCCGCGGGCTGGGTGCGACGACGGCAGTGCGGTCGTTCGGCACGATGAGCTGCGGGGCCCGGTTGGCAGGCGCACTGCGGTCGCGCGGCTGCGAAGCGGCCGGATCGGGAACCGGCTGGACGCTGCGGCGCGGGCCAAGGCTGGGCTCGCTGATCGTCGGCTGCGAAAGTGTCGGGCCGCGATAGGTGGACGGAGCATTCTCCCGGCTGCTTCCGGAGGAAGTGACGCTGCGGCGCTGGGAATCCGGTCGATAGCTGGCACCGCTGGGTCCGATGCCGGGGAATGCCGGCACGGGAACCGACGTCCCCGGCTGGATGCGCGGCGTGATGTCGGCGCCGTCGCCAGCACCGCTCGGCACGGTTACTCCCGGTATCGAACGCGTCCCCGGGGGCGGCACGATCGTGGAGGGCAATACGCCACGAATGCCGGGGGAAACGGGCGTGCCAGGGACGATCGTCGTCCCGGGAACGATCGTCGTTCCGGGCACCACATTCGCCGGCGGCACGGTGTTGTAGTAGGGAGTGCCGCACTGCTGCGGCACGCAGGTGCTGCCGTAGCAGACGGCCTGCGGCGTTACGGCCGGGACGGCCGCAACCGGCATGGTGGCGACCGGAACGGCGGCTGGAGCACCGCAGGGGCGCTTGTGGTGGAACAGCCAATCGAGGCAGGAGAACCAGCGGTGCCGCGTGGGCTGGCACGTGGTTCCGTACGTGGCCCGCTGGCAGGTCGTTGGCACGGCGACGCCCGGCTGATAGGCGGTATACGGCCGGTAGTAGGTCACCGGCACCTGGACGACGCGCGTCTGATAGCCGCTATAAGTTGGCGCAACGTAGTTGAGCGGCGTGGATTGGCCATAGTAGGCAAACGCCTCCGAGCCGGCGCTCGCTCCGCCGGCTGGCGCGAGCGTGTAGTTGGCGGCGGGGCGGGCGGCGGCATAGCTCGCCGCCGGGGCGTAATACGCCGCCTGCGGCGCGAGTCGAACCGTGGGATAGGCGGCCTGATAGGCGGCGGCATTGCTGGCCGCCGGCGGATAGGCGTAGCCGTACTGCACGGGGTAATAGGCGGAGTAGTACGGGGTCTGCTGGAGCGCCGCTCCGGCCGGATAGCCGCGGATCGTGCCTGTTTGGGCCAGTGCCGGCGAACCTGCGGAGAGGATCGCCAGGGCGAAGAAGGTCATCGGTCGGCTGAGACGAATGGCAAACATGGTTCTGCTCCACCAGGGGGCCCGCGGCATGCGGACGATCTCTTTAGAACTGCCGCGGGGTATGGTTGTCAATTGTTGGTGCGAATGTCTTGAGTATTTGCTGACAAATTACTGTTGTAACGGCTGGACGGATGGCGCCGGCTGAGCCGATCTCCCGTCCCTGCGGGGAGCGCAAGGTCCTCCGCGCAGGGAATCCCTGCCTACCTGGGAAACGATAGGTCACGCTGCAATGCGTGGGAAAGAATTTGCCAAAGCTTGCAACCAGGCACCTGGCAAGTGGTTAGGCCGTCGTCGGCAATAGGCTACGGTTCCGGCGGGAGCGCGATGGGAATCAGTACTTGGCGCGCTTTGTCAGCCGCGAAATTCCGGTCCCTGGTGTACCGCAGCCTAGCATGACGCTCCGCAACCTTGGCGCGGGCCGTCGCAGGTGGGCCGATCGATTTCCATTCCTGCCAGCGCAGCTCCGCCATGGAACTGGCAACCGAGGCTTCGCGGTACGCGAAGAGCTGGAGGCGCGCCAACCAGATCGCGGGCCCGCTGAGCAGGGTCACCAAGAGCAGGGTGCGGAGGCTGAACTTCATGTCGCCATTTTATCGTAAACATCGTTAGCCGGGCGCGGTTACCGCGCGTGGAAACAAAAAGGGCCGGAGATCACTCTCCGGCCCGATTTTCGCTGACTAGCTGCTCGACTATTCGTCGATCTCGACGCCGTCATCCACCGGGCTGTCAATGCCGTCGGTGCCGTCAAGACCGCCATCGGGGGCGAGGTCCTTGAATCGCCCCTTGGCAATGCCGTGCTCCTGCTGGAGCCGCTTGATTTCCTCCGCCAGCTCCTGGCCGCGAACGCCCTGTTTGGTCAGCTCGCGGACGTGGCTGCCGATCCCCTTGCCGGGATGATCGGCATGGGCGACTTCGTCGTCGTCCATGACCTCTTCGTCCCCTTCGATCTCGTTGTCTTCGGCGGCCTGCCGCTGCTTGTGGGCGTTCTTTTTGGCCAGCTTGTCCTGGTCCTTGGCGGGCTTCCTATCATCCTTCGCCAGCCGCTTGTCTTCCTTGGCGAGCCGCTTGTCCGCATGTTCCTTCTTGACGTGCTCCTTCTTCACATGCTCCTTCTTCACATGCTCCTTCTTGACGTGCTCCTTTTTCACGTGCTCTTTCTTCACTTGCTGCTTGGGCCCGGAGCTGGGGCGCGTGGCATGACCGCCGCCACGTCCGCCTCCGCCGCCCCCTCCTTTGCCCTGTTTGGCGAGCGTGTCAGAGGCGCCAGCCAGCATGGTCGCGACGCAAAACAAACAAGCAATCAGATATCTCATGGTGTTATCTCCTGGTCGAGCGAGCGGCAGCAGCAGAACGCTGTGCCCGAGAGAAAGCCTAGGTCGGTTCCGCATCCCAGGATGACGGGGAATAACGAATGGGCCGAAGATTCCGGCGGAAGAGCGCCGGGCGCCGCTGGTAGAAGATCCCCTGCGGGGATTACTTTTTGTGATGGTGAAGCAGCTTGGGACGGTCCTGCTTGGCCGCTGCCTTCCGCGCTTTCTTGACGTCCTTCAGCGCCCTCTTCGCAGGGGACTTGTGATGGCCGATCGCCCAGCTTGTGGAGCCGCTGCCGAGAACAATCGCCAAACCGAGCAGCAAGGTGGTCAGAGTTCGCATGGGCGGCATTCCTTCAAAGCGACTGCGTCGAGTTCCAATTTCCTTCATCGGTCCGCGGCTGTAGTTTCTGCGACCGCAAGGCGAACAAGCGATTGTAGCGGTCGTGCGGCCCGCTCCTACAGCCCCGCAAAGTAATTCTTCACCGCCACGTCGAAGGCCTTGGCCGACAACTCCCGCGGCAGCTCGTGGAAATCGAAGAACGTCTTCACCTGCATAAGCAAATCGCGGGCGTGGCAAAACCGCATCGGCCGCTGGCTGTAGTGTTTCTCGATCAAGTGGTCCACGGCCTCGTCGCGATATTCCAGATCGAGCTTGCCGCACCACTGCTTGATCAAGTCGCGGAACTCCTTGGCGGTCGGATCGGCGATCTCCACCTTGTACGGCATCCGCCGCAGAAAGGCTTCATCCACCAGCTTCTTGGGCTCGATGTTCGTCGAGAAAACAAGCAGCGGATCGAACGGCACCTGAATTTGCCGGCCCGAAGGGAGCGTCAGGTAATCGTGCCCCTTTTCCAGCGGCACGATCCAGCGGTTGAGGAGCTCGTCCGGGCTGACGCGCTGCCGGCCGAAATCGTCCACGACCAGCGCGCCGCCATTGGCCTTCATTTGCAGCGGTGCCTCGATGATTCCTGTGGCGGTATTGGACGCGAACTCCAGGTGCTCCAGCTTCAGCTCCCCGCCCACGATAATGCTGGGGCGCTTGATCCGCACCCAGCGGCGGTCGTAGCGCATCGTCTCCAGAAGCTGGCCGGACGCGGTGGGGGGCGCTTCTTCGTGGCTGGCCGGGTCGAACAGGCGGATGATTTCGCCGGTGATGACGATCGTCCGCGGCAGCCAGATGTACTGCTCTACCGCGCGAATCACTCGCTCGGCGATGCTCGTCTTGCCGTTGCCGGGGGAACCATAAATAAACAGCCCGCGGCCGGTGTGCAGCGATTGTCCGATCGTGCTGATCAGTGCCGGCGTCAGGGTCAAGTCGGCAAATGCCGCACACATGTCCGACAGGGATGGCCGGCTGCGGCGAATCGACTGTTTCTCGATGGCCGCGACGTAGTCCTTCATCGGCACGGGGGCGGCGCCGCAGTACGTGCAACGCTCGACGGACCACCGCGCTTTGGCCTCGCCTTCGGCGGTCAGCTCGTGCTCAAAGTCTCCCATCGCGGCCTGGCACTTGTAGTTCACGAGCATCTGGTGCTTGAGCCCGCGGAGGATCTCCTGCGTAATGCCGAAGGGCATTTTGATCTGCTCGGCGATTTTGCGGCCGGTGGCCAGCCCGCAGATCAGCAGTTGTTTGAGGATCAGCGCCTCGACATCGGCGGATGCTAGTCCCGCCTCATCCAGCGTTTGCGGTTCGGGGGGGAGAAAGGGCTCATTGACCGGCGAACGGGCGGGCTCCGGACGCCGCGGCGCAGAAGGCATCACGATCGTGGCCGTCGCTGCATCGCTGGCAGCGGACGCAAAGTCAAGACTTTCCATGACAGGGCCCTGGTGGAGAGTGCGGCAGAAGCTGGCCGTAGGCGACGAAGTCTAGCTCACAACCAGCGGAGGGGTGGCGCACCAGGCGCGAATGGGCAGAGCCGCTTTCTTCCGAATAACTGCTACGAAGACCGCCGGTTCGCCGCGTGAGGATTCTGCGTGTGGTAAGTTGTGGTATCCCCTGCCGGGCAAAGGGGTGGGAAGGCAGCAGTCGGGCTGGACCCCTGCGGCCAGGGATGGTTTCGCTTGCACGGGACGCTTCATGATCCACGTCCGACAGCTTGTGAAGTCCTACGCCGACTTGCGCCGCGGGCAGTTCGTGGCGCTGGCCGGCATTTCGTTCGACGCCAGGCCTGGCGAGATTTTTGGATTGCTCGGTCCCAACGGGGCGGGCAAGACCACCGCGCTGCGCATCCTCAGCACGGTTCTCCGCCCTACGAGCGGCCAGGCAACCGTCAACGGATTTGACTGCGTGACCCAGCCGTCGCTCGTGCGACACCAGATTGGCTACGTCTCGTGCAACACGGCGGTCTATGACCGGATGACCGCGTGGGAGATGGTCGAATACTTCGGCCGCCTCTACGGGCTGGACGAGGAGCGCCTGCGGGAGCGCATGGAAGACATCTTTTGCCGCCTGAAGATGGAGGAGATTCGCGACGTTCCGGGAGCCAAAATGTCCACCGGCATGAAGCAAAAGGTTTCGATCGCGCGGGCCATTGTCCACGATCCGCCGGTGCTGATCTTCGATGAAGCGACCGCCGGCCTCGACGTGCTGGTCGCGCGGTCACTGCTGCAAACCGTCGCCCGGCTCCGCGACCAGGGGAAGTGCCTCATCTTCTCGTCGCACATCATGCGCGAGGTGGAGCGCCTCTGCGACCGCGTCGCGATCATGCACCGGGGCCACATCCTATCCGAAGGAACCCTCGGCGAACTGCGGCAGCGGCATGGCGAAGAGGATTTGGAGGAATTGTTCTTTCAACTGATCTCGCAGCACGAGAACCAACATGAAGCGGCATGAATAGGAAATGACCAATGACCAAGCCCCAATGACCAATGGATTTCACTCCGTCATTGGTCATTGGTGCTTGGTCATTGGTCATTCTGTCTAGCCCCTAGTCCCCAACCCCTAGCCCCCTTCCTCTGTGTCCTGGACCAACGTCAAACTGATCTTCCTCCGCGAGCTGAAAGACCAGCTCCGCGACCGCCGCACGATCTTCACGATCGCCGTGCTGCCGCTGTTGCTCTATCCGCTTTTGGGAATGATCGTGTTTCAGGTCCAGCAGTTCCGCAAGGAACATCCCTCGCGGGTGCAGATCGTCGGCGCCAGCGACCTGGCTACCTTGCCGCGGCTGTTTGCCGGCGAGCATTTCGCCCCGGAGCTTTGCTCGGAAAGCGAGCGGCGGCTGATCCAGCTCACGATCGACGACACGCCCCACTCGCAACTTCCTCGCAGCCATCTGACCGCGCGGATCGAACGCGACCTGGCTGCCGGCTCGTTCGATGCAGTCGTCTACTTTCCGCCCGATTTCGCCAGGCAGATCGCCAGCTTCCGTCAGCGACGCACCGAGGCTGACGTTCCCGAGCAAACTCCCGCGCCCTTGCCCGAGCCCGAAATCTTTCTCAGCTCCGCCAGCGACAATTCGCGCGTCGCCCGGAACCGCATCTGGGATGTCCTGAATCAGTGGCGGACCAGCATTGTCCAGGACAACCTGCGACAAAATGATCTACCGATTGCCGCGGCAATGCCGTTTGAGCTCCACAACCACGACGTGGCCGAAGAAACAGGCAAGCGGGCGGTGATCTGGTCGAAGGTGCTGCCGTTTGTGCTCCTGGTGTGGGCTCTTACCGGTGCGTTCTATCCGGCCATCGATCTGTGTGCCGGCGAAAAAGAGCGCGGCACGCTGGAGACCCTCCTTACCAGCCCCGCCCAGCGGAGCGAGATCGTCTGGGGCAAGCTGCTGACCGTCATGACCTTCAGCATGGTCACCAGCCTGCTCAATCTGGCCAGCATGGGGATTACCGGCACGTTCATCATGACGCAACTGCAGAAAATGTCCGCGCAGCCCCTGCTGCTCGAGATCGGCCCGCCGCCGCTGATCGCCATCGTTTGGCTCGTGCTGGCGCTCATTCCGGTCTCGGCGATGTTCAGCGCTCTGTCGCTCTCCATCGCCGCGTTCGCCCGCAGCTCCAAAGAGGGGCAGTATTATCTGATGCCGCTCTTGATGGTTTCGATCCCGCTGATGACGCTGCCGATGCTCCCCAGCACGCAGCTCGACGTGGGAACGAGCCTGATCCCGCTGACGGGCGTGGTCCTGCTCCTCAAGGCGCTCATCGAGGGGCAGTACTGGGAGGCGCTCAAGTATTTTCCCATGGTCACGGCGGTGACCGCGTCGTGCTGCCTGCTCGCCATTCGCTGGGCCATCGATCAGTTCAACAACGAGTCGGTCCTGTTCCGTGAGAACGAGCGGTTCAGCGTTTCGCTCTGGGTGCGGCATTTGCTCCGCGACCGCGAGGATACGCCGACGGTCGGCGAGGCCCTGTTCTGCGGCGTGCTGCTGTTGGTGATTCGCTTCTTCGCCAATTTTGCACTGCCGCAGCCGACGGACTGGAACAGCTTCATGCAGACGACTCTGATGATGCAGATTGCCCTGATCGCCACGCCGGCCGCCCTGATGGCGATCATGCTCACCCGCCGGCCGCTAGCCGCACTGGCCCTCCGTGCGCCCTCGTTCCTCAGCACGATCCCTGCGGCGGCATTGTTGGCGCTCCTCCTGCATCCGGCCATCGTCTGGATGAGCCTGGCGATCCGCGCGCTTTATCCGCTCAGCGAAGAAGTCGTGGCCCAGCTTGCGCCGCTCGACGGCATGCTCAAGGATGCGCCGCTGTGGCAGGCCGTGCTGCTCATCGGCCTGGCCCCCGCCATTTGCGAAGAGCTGGCGTTCCGCGGCTTCATCCTGGGGGGGCTGCGGCGGATCGGCCATAAGTGGGTGGCGATTTCGCTGGCCGCCGCCTTTTTCGGCATCGCTCACGGACTCCTCCAGCAGTCACTGTCGGCATTCGTCGTGGGGCTGATCATTGGCTACGTGGCGGTCAAGTCCAATAGCATCTGGCCGGCGATGATCTTCCACCTCGTCCACAACAGCCTGATGGTGGTCCTGGCGCGCGTCTCAATGAGCGACGCACTCGAAAATCCGCTGCTATCGCGGATTCTGGTGCCGGCCGAAGTGGCCTTCGCCCCGTGGCCTTGGCTGGCGCGTGCCATGAGCGACGTCTTGGCGGGCGAGCAGCTCGTCTACCATCCCGTGGCCGCCGCACTGGCTCTCACGTTGGCCGCTGCTTTGGCGCTCTGGCTCCGGCGGCTGCCGTCGTATGCCAGTGCCGAGGAGAAGCTTCAGGACGCACTGGATCATCAGGTGCCATCGGCTGTCCCGGGAGAGGCGACCTAATCGTCGAGCGGTCGGTGGCTGTGGCGGAGCGGAGGTCGCCACGGACTCGTCGTATCTGGCCAGGGCTTCGCAAGCTCAGCCCCAGCCACGCAGCGCCATTTGTGAGGTCGGCTACCGGCACAACTTGCCACTTGCCAACCTCGGCGCCGAGGCTGATCGGCAAAAAGTGCGGCCATGAATCGGTGGCCGATGTAGTGATGGAAAGCGTCTCGCTGCGATTCCACGCCAACGCAACTCGTGTCGTCGCTCGGGCTTGACGCCGCTAGCGTCGCGTCCACCGGCAGACGTTCCTCATCTCTGGCACGCCGGTTGCCAATGGCCGCCAGCGGAAAGGGAGCTTTCGCGCGATGTATTACGGTCTGTACATGTCGGCTGCCGGTGCGCACTCGCAGAGCCAGAAGCTCGAAGTGCTCAGCAATAACCTGGCCAACGTCGATACGGTCGGCTTCAAGAAGGAGCTGGCCTTGCTCGAAGCCAGCGACAGCGAGTCGATCCAGCAGGGGCTCGACGCCCGCGGCTCGGGGACGCTCAACGATGTCGGCGGCGGCGTTGAAATGAACCGCACCGCCACCGACTATCGCGTCGGCACGCTCCGCTCCACCGGCATTCCCACCGACTTCGCGTTGGAAAATCCCAACGCCTTTTTCGTCGTGCAGCGGGGGCAAGACCAATTGCTGACGCGGGCCGGGAATTTTCACCTCGCCTCCGACGGGCGGCTGCTGACGCAGGACGGCGATCCCGTGCTATCGACGGACAACACGCCGATCCAACTCGATCCGGCATTGCCGTGGCGAGCCCTTCCCGGCGGGATCATCGAACAAGGGGGGGACGCGCGCGAGCTGGCGGTCCGCCAGGCCAATGACCTGTCGAAGCTGCGCAAGGCGGGGCAGAACTACTTCCAGCCGCTGCCGCGCGGCACGCAGACGGTGGCCGCCGAGGAGCGCCGCGTGCGGCAAGGCTTCCTCGAAATGTCGAGCGTCAACCCGGTGCAAGAGATGGTCGAGCTGATTGCCGCATCCCGTACTCACGAAATGAACGTCCGCATGATCCAGCACCACGACGGCATGACCGGATCGCTGGTCAATCGATTGTTGAAGGTGTGAACCAAGTGAGCAGAGGTCAGAGGTCAGAGAGCAGAGTGCAGAATGCAGAATGCAGAATGCAGAGTGCAGAGTGCAGAGTGCAGAGTGAAAAACACGATTTGCAGTTCGTCGATTTCTGAGCTCCGACCTCCGACCTCCGACTCCTGAACCCTGAACCCTGAACCCTGAACCCTGAACCCCGAACCCTCCCATGAGCGTCCAATCCCTCTACACCGCCGCCTCCGGCATGGAGTCCCTCCAGACGAAGCTCGACGTCATCGCCAACAACCTGGCGAACGTCAACACGACCGGCTTCAAGAAAGGCCGGGCGAACATGGAGGACCTGTTCTACCGGCACTACCAGTTCCCCGGTTCGCAGGACCAGCAGGGGAATCTCACCGCCACCGGCACCTCGGTCGGCCTCGGCACGCGGGTGCAGAGCATTCAGACTAGCTTCCTCCAGGGGGCCTTTCAGCAAACCAACGGCAAATACGACGTGGCCATTGAAGGGCCCGGATTTTTCATGGTGACCGATCCGGCGACGGGGCAGGATGTTTACACGCGGGCCGGGAACTTTTCGCTCAACGCACAAAATCAGCTCGTCCTGGGCTCGGCACAAACCGGGCGGCTCCTCTCGCCGAGCATCACGATCCCGCAGGATGCCGTCAGCGTGACGATTTCGTCGGACGGCACGGTGCTGACGATTCAAGCGGGACAAACGCAGGCCTCGCCGCAAGGGCAGCTCGAGCTGGCGACTTTCGTCAATCCCGAGGGGCTGCTCAAGCTGGGCGAGAACCTCTACATGGCGACCAGCGCGTCGGGCGATCCGCAGACGGGCACACCCGGCACGGAAGGGATCGGCGTCGTCAAGCAAGGTTTTCTGGAAGCCTCCAACGTCGAGCCGGTGCAGGAGCTGATCGACCTGATCACGACGCAGCGGTCGTTTGAGCTCAATTCGCAGTCGATTAAAGTCGGCGACGACATCTTGCAGCTCATTTCGAATCTGAGACGACCGTAGCGGCAGGGTTCAGGGGCCAGGAGTCAGGAGTCAGTATGGTGCGGGTTACGTTCATTGCGTGGGTGTTCATTCTCGCCGGCTGGAGTGCGGTGGCGGCCGAGCTGCGACTGCGCGAGGAGGCAACGGTTGCCGGCGGCATGGTGCGGCTGGCGGACGTGGCCGTAATTGCCGATGGCGATGCGGCGGAATTAGGGAACGTGCTCCTCTGCCCAGCGCCCGGTGCGGGGAAAGAGCGGATCATTCGCCGCGGCGAGATCAACGAGCTGCTGTCGCTGGCCGAAGTGGAGACGAAACAACTAAGGTGGTCCGGCGCGGAGCAGATTGTCATTCGCCGCGCAAGTGGAACCGGTGTTCGTCATGCAATGGCCAAGGGAAACACGAAGGCCGGATCGACGGTCGAGCAATCGGTGCAGCACGCGCTCGTCAGCTATCTGGAAATGCATCAGCCAGGCGACGTTGCCTGGAGCGTCGCTCCGGCCATTCCCTCCCGCTACTTCTCTCCGCTCAAGGAAGCCGAGCGAATCGAAGTCGCCGGCGGACAGGCTCCGTTCACTGGCCGGCAGTCGTTCGAAATCATCGCCCAGGTGCAGGGGCACGAGCGCCGCATCCCCATCGAGGCCGAAGTTGCCGCCCTGCCGCGGGCGATCGTCGCCTTGCGGCCCATCGCCAAGGGCGAGGTTGTGCGGCCAGAGGATGTTGAATCGCGTCCCCTGGCGGCCGACTTCGCTGGCAGCAGCGAGCGGCTGCTGGCCCGCGAAGAAGTCATTGGCCGCGAGACGACCAGGCCGCTGACCCCCGGCCAGCCGATCACTGCCGCCGATGTGCAACTGCCGCGGCTGGTCCATCGCGGCGACAAGGTCACCGTCCGCTCGCTGGCCGCCGGCATTTCGATCACCACCAGCGGCAAAGCGGCGCAGGACGGGGCGCTGGGGGATTCGATTCCCGTGGAACTGGAAGATCCCAAGCGGCAAATCCTGGCGACCGTCGCCGGGCCGCTCTTGGTCCAACTCGGCAATAGGCCGCCGGCTCCGGGCGCGCTGAAGGCAGCCAACGATCAACCAACAGGGGGACTCCATGAAGAAAAATGACAGCACTTGGTTCGCGCGACGACGGCTGCTGACCGCCTGCGGCAGTGCGGCCATTAGTGCCGCTCTGTGGTCGGCCGGCGGGAGCCTGCTGGCGCAGGATGCTCCCAATTCGAGCCTCTTCAGCGGCCGGCTCGAGGCGGCGATGCGAGCCTCCCAGCCCGTCGGCGCCGGTCCGGGAATGCCGCGGGAGCCATTGCCCCCGACGACGAGCTGGTACGAGATACCGCTGGCGCCGCCGCGGGAGGTGAAGGTCAACGACATCATCACGATCCGGGTCGATATGGGATCGCGCGTCATCTCCGAGGGGGAGGTGCAGCGCCGCAAGCAGAGCCGCTATGACGCCATCCTCAACGATTGGCTGGTGCTCAGCGGACTGAAGAAGGTCAAACCAGCGCCGCAATCCGACGGCGACCAGCGGATCCAGGGGAACCTCAACCAGCTTGCTCGCTCCACGGGGGAGCTGGAGACCACCGAGTCGGTCAAGTTCGAGATCGGCACCCACGTCGCCGCGGTCCTTCCCAACGGCAATCTGGTTCTCGAAGCGCATCGCCGGCTCCTCAACAACGACGAGGTGTGGCTGGTCTCCCTCTCTTGCGTTTGCAGCCGCGAGAGCATCATGCCGGGAAATTACGTCCTCAGCAAGGACGTCGCCAACCTGGACATTTCCAAGCGTGAGTACGGCCAGATCCGCGACAGCTACAAGCGGGGGTTTGTGTCGAAGATGCTCGATTTGTTCAGCCCGTTTTAGGGAAATGACCAATGACCAAGCCCCAATGACCAATGCTCCGATAGTACGCACCAGACCCAGCAGCGATTAGTCAGGATTGACACTTATGATCACGAAGCGATTGACTCTTCAGAAACTGGCATTGGTCATTGGTGCTTGGTCATTGGTCATTTCCTCGGCCCACGCCGATCATCGCATCGGCGACGTCTGCCGCATCAAAGGCCAGGAAGAAAACACGCTGCACGGCATGGGGCTGGTCGTCGGGCTAAAGGGGACTGGCGACGGCGATTCCAAGGCGACCATGCGGGCCTTGTCGCGGTACATGGAGCTGATGGGGCACCGCCTGGGCAACAACGTTAAAGGGCAGACGATGCTCGAGGAGCTCAAGAGCGTCAAGAATGTGGCGATGGTCTTTGTGTCGGCAACTGTGCCGGCCGGCGGGGCGCAGCAGGGGGATTTGCTCGATTGCCGCGTGAGCGCCTTCGGCGCCAAGAGCCTGGAGGGGGGAACGCTGATGCTGACCGAGCTGCACGGCCCGCTTCCTGGCGACAAGACCGTCTACGCTCTGGCCAACGGGCAGGTGTCGATCGACGACGTTTCCAAGCCGCAGTCGGGACGGATCTCGCTCGGCTGCCAGATGGAAGTCTCGTTTGCCAACGAATTCATCCGCGACGGCAAGCTGCTGCTGGTGATGAACAAGGACCACGGGGCCTTCGAGACGACGTCGCACCTTTCGGACCTGATCAACTCGCAGCCCGACTTCGGTTACGACACGCTCAACGCCCAGCCGGTGGCCAAGGCCATCGACCAGGTCAAGATCGAGGTCCGCATCCCGGAGCGGTATGCCGACAACCCGGCCTTGTTCGCCTCGCTGCTCCTCGGGACGCGGATTTTCAAGCCGCAGATGGATACGAAGGTGATCATCAACGAGCGGAAGCGGGCGATCGTGATCGGCGCCGATGTCGAGATCGGCCCGGTTGCCGTGATGCACAAGAACCGACTGATCCAGACGGCTCAAGGGGAGGAAGTCAACGAGTTCGTCGCCGTCGAGCCCATTTCCGACGGCACGCAGACCAAGCTGACTTCCCTGGTGACGGCACTCAACAACCTGAAAGTCCCCGCCGAAGACGTGATCGACATCATCAAGATGCTCAAGCACAAGCGGGCGCTGTTTGGGGAGTTGATCATTGAGTAGGGGCTAGGGGCTAGGGGACTTTGATGGATATTCAATCCGCAATCGCCGGTCCGCAATCCGCAATCGCCGGTCCGCAATCCGCAATTGCCGGTCCGCAATCCGCAATCGAAGCGCTGGGTTCCGCGCCGCGGCCGGAACTCAAAGAGGCGTTCTCCGACTTTGTCGGCCAGACGTTCTTTGGGCAGCTCATTGCCGCGATGCGCAAGACCGTGGACAAGCCGGCGTATTTCCATGGAGGCCGGGCCGAAGAAGTTTTTCAGGGGCAGCTCGATCAGATGCTGACCGAACGCATTTCCGATGTGAGCCGCGAACAGTTTGCCGAGCCCATGTATGAGCTGTTCATGATGCAGCGGCCGGGGTGAGAGCAGAGGTCGGAGAGCAGAGGTCGGAGGTCGGAGAGCAGTGTTCTGGGTACTGAGTACCGACTACCGACTACCGACTACTCGGCATCCAACCCAAACATCAAACATCAAACACTCGAAACTCGAAACTCGAAACTCATAACCAACCCCACTCAACAGGTTCATTCGCGTGAGTATCGCCACACTACCAATTGCGCCCCCTGAGCCTGTCTCCATGGACTGGGAAGCCGAGATCGGCCACTTGCTCGAGGACCTGTCCAGCGCCCAGCAGGAACTGCTGGATGTGCTCGGCCAGAAGCGGACGCTTCTGGCCCGCGGCGATGTGCCGGGCCTGGCGGCCGTTCAAGAGCGCGAGCTATCGCTGGTCGAGCGGCTCAAGGGCTGCCAGCAGCGGCGGGCGGAACTGCTGGCGCTTGCTCGGGACGAAGAGCGTCCCGCTGACAGCATCGCCACGCTGGCTGCCAGCTTGCCCGGATCGCGGCGGGAGAAGCTGGGCAAGCAAGTCAAAGATTCGCGGCTGCAGATGCGCCTCCTGCAAAACGAGACCCTCACCAACTGGGTCCTCGCCCAGCGATTGCTCCTCCATGTTTCGCAACTGGTAGAGATTATCGCCACCGGCGGCCGCCTGAAGCCGACATATGCAGAAGGAGATTCCTCCATCCACGCGCGCGGAGCGCTGGTCAACGACGAAGCCTGATTTGAGTAGTAGGCACACTCCGTGTGCCGTCCTGCCCGACCACGGCACACGGAGTGTGCCTGCTACGAGTCCTCATGTCGCTGTTCGGAACGATCCAGAATGCCGGCAACGCCCTGATCGCGGCGCAGCTCGGCCTCCAGGTGACTGGCAACAACATTGCCAACGCCAACACGCCGGGATACATCCGCCAGCGGCTGATCCTCACCCCTGCGCCAATCCAGCACTACGGCGGTCTGCTGCTGGGCACCGGCGTTCGTGTGCTGGCGGTCAAGCAGGAGATTGACAAGTTCCTCGAGGAGCGGCTACGGAGCGCCAATAGCGACCTGGCCAACGGCGAAACGCAGGAGGGGGTCTATCTCCAGCTCGAAGGAATTCTGGGCGCGCTGACCGACAGCGATCTGAGCACGTCGCTGACGAAGTTCATGGCCTCAATCAACGACGTGCTCAACCAGCCCGAGAGCGCGTCGATTCGCAACCTGGCAGTGCTCCAGGGGCAGCAGCTCGCCGGCGACATCGGCCGCCTCAACCAGCAGGCCCGCACGCTCTACGGCGACATCAACACCCAGATCGACGAGCAGGTGGCGGAGATCAACAAGCGGCTGGCCGAAGTTGCCGACCTGAACAAGAAGATCGTAACGGCGGAAGGCGGGGACGTTTCCCCCAGCGATGCCGTCGGCCTGCGCGATCGCCGCAACCTGGTCCTCAGCGAGCTGTCGCAGATCATGGACATCCGCACGGCCGAGCAGCCGGCCGGCGACGTGGCGGTCTACTCCGGCGGCGATTTTCTCGTATTTCAGGGGACCTATCGCCCGGTCTATCGCGACGCAACCGTCGAGGACGGTCTGACCACAACCGAAGTCCGCATCTCCGAGACAGACGCCCCGGTCGGCACTGCTGGCGGCAAGCTTGCCGGCCTGATTGCCGCCCGCGATCAGATCGTCGGCGGCTTTCTCAACGAGTTGGACGACTTCGCCGCCACGCTGATCTTCGAGTTCAATAAGCTCTACTCGACCGGCCAGGGGCTGATCGGCTTCTCCAGCTTGACGAGCGAATTCGCGGCCGACGACCCGGCGGCCCCTCTCAACCAGGCGGGGCTCGACTTTGCCCCCGTCAACGGTTTGTTCCAGGTGCAGGTGAAGAATTCGCTCACGGGGCTGACCGAGACGACCGACGTGTTCATCGACCTCGATGGCTTGAGCGGCGATACGTCGCTCGACGACCTGGTCGCGGCACTCGATGCCATCGACGGCATTTCCGCATCCCTCGATTCGCGCGGGCGACTTGAGATCAATGCCGACGCGCCGAACATGACGTTCTCGTTCGCCGGCGATACGAGCGGGACGCTCGCCGCGCTGGGGCTCAATCACTTCTTCAGCGGCACCGGCGCTCATGACATCGGCATTTCGCAAGTCCTGCGTGCCGAGCCGCGGCTGTTTGCCGCCAGCCTGGGCGGGCCCGCCGAGGACGCGCGAAATGCCGAGCGATTGGCCGATTTTTTGAACCGGCCGCTGGCGACTCAGGACGGCCTGACGCTGGGGCAGGTTTACGACCAGATGGCCTCGGACATCACGCAAGGTGCGGCGGCGACGCGAGCGGCCACCGAGGGCTTTCGGACCTTTCAGCAGACGCTGGAAGGGCAAGCTCTGTCGATTACGGGTGTCAATTTGGACGAAGAAGCAGTGAAGATGATCACCTGGCAGCGCTCGTACCAGGCATCGGCGAAGATCATTACGACGGTGAACGAGATGCTCGAGACGCTGCTCAATATGTAGGAGTCAGCCACTCCGCACGCCGCAATCCGCAATCCGCAATTGAATGGCCGGCATCAATCCCATCCCGACGCTCCGATCGAGTGAGCTGCTGGCGCAGACCCGGCTGGTCAACCAGCTCCTGTACAACCAGCGCGAGCTCTTGCGCCTGCAGTCGCAGATTGCCACGGGCCGGCGTCTCACCGTGGCCAGCGACGACGCGGCGGCCGCGACCCGCGGCATGGCGATCCAGCGGCTCCTCGAGCTGAAATCCCAGGCCAAGGTGAATCTGCAGACGAGCCAGTCGTATTTGGACGCCACCGACACGGCCATTTCCGGCGTTTCCGACCTGCTGCTCGAGGTGCGGGCGACAGCGATGGGGGCCATCGGCACTCCCTCCACCGATACCGACCGCAAGGTGGCGGCCAAGGCGGTGGAGCACGCCCTTGGCCAACTGCTGTCGATTGGCAACAAGGAGTTTCGCGGCCGCTATTTGTTCGCCGGCTCGCGGAGCACGATTCCCCCCTATGAACAGGTCGGCAATCTGGTCCGTTATGCCGGCAATGAGCAGAACCTCCGCAGCTACACCGACATCGATCTGCTGACCGCCACCAATGCGCCGGGGAGCGAAGTGTTTGGCGCCTATTCGCTGCAAGTGCTGGGAAGCGTCGATCTGAATCCGATC
>DATKDU010000300.1:0-3866 GCA_035512595.1 Pirellulaceae bacterium | reverse complement strand
AACATCGACCTGATGGCCGACATTCCGATCGAGGCGGAGGAGATTGAGGAGCTGATGGCGGGATGACGCAAAGAACGGATGTCCCGAATCGAATACGATAAGGGGCATGCCGCCGTTCGATTGGCGGGCTGAAGGACCATTCATGATCTCCCTCTCTGGCGTGACGCAGCACTACGGCATTCGCCCGGTGCTGCGAGACATTCACCTCAAGATCCCGGACGGCCGATTGACGGCCATCGTCGGCCCTAACGGCATGGGGAAGACGACGCTGCTGGGAGTCATTGCCGGGACGCTCTGGCCGCAGCAGGGGGAAGTGGAGATCGACGGCCTGCGCCGCCGCCGCAGCGTGGAGGAAGAACTGGCAATCCGCCGCCTGATGGTGTACCTCCCCGATCATCCCTGGCTGCCGCGGGAGCGCACCGGCCGCGAGTTCCTGCTGGCGGTCGGCGCGCTGTACGACGTCCCCGGCGAGCGGCTGCTGGGGCACGTCGAGCGGCTGCTGACCCTTTTCCAGCTCACGCGCGAAGGCGACTGGCCGATCCGCAGCTACTCCAACGGGCAAAAGAAGAAAGTAGCCATCGCATCCGCACTCGTCAGCGACGCACGCATCCTGCTGCTGGATGAGATCTTCGGCGGCGGGCTGGACCCGGCCGGGATCCTGGCGCTCAAGCACGTGCTCAAGCGGCTGGCGAAAATCGAAGGGCGTACGGTCCTGATGACCGCGCCCGTGCCGGAGATTGTGGAAGAGCTGGCGGACGAGGTGATCGTGCTCCGCGAGGGACGGGTCGAAGCGCACGACACGATCGAGGGGCTCAAGCAGCGGGCTAATTGCCGCGGCTCGCTCGCCGAGGTGCTCGGGCGGCTGATCCATCCCGAAATGCTCGACCACGTGCAGCAATACTTCGACGGAGACGGCCGATGAACATGGCGCTGCTCCGCTGGCTGCGGCTAGTCGCTCCTCCGGCATGGATAACCGTCACGCTGCTGGCATGGTGCGCGATCATGGAGGGGATCTACGCCTGGATCGGCTCGACGTTGGGCTGGCAGGCGCTATCGCCGCGGTTCTTCGTGGCCCGCGACGTCGCCTGCCTGGCCGCCGCCGCCTACCTCGGCGTCTATCGCATCGCGGCATTTCATCCTCTGTTTGACTCGGACTACCTGAGTTGGCTCTGGCTGACGCCGTGGAGATACGACAAGCCGCTGCCGCGGGGGCCGCTCCACCTGGTGCTTCAGGATGTGCTGACGGTGGGGCTGATTACCGCGTTCATGCTCCATCGGCCGGTAGTGCCGCTGGAGTACGCGCCGCTGTCGTTCTTCGTGACGTATTACCTGACGCTGGCCCTGAGCCTGTGGGGCGTGGACCTGCGGTGGTGGGGTTACGCGGTGTCGGCGCTGACGGGGCTGATGATCGCGGTGAGCGGTCGATCTTCCTTGGCGGGGCTGGCTGTGGCGGCACTCGTCTACATTCCGGCCTACGCTGGCGTTCGCTGGACCCTGGCGACGTTTCCCTGGAGTCAGCGGACGACGGCGTGGCGGAAAGGAGTCGCGCGGCAGTGGCAGATCTTCACCGCCGGTCATCGGCAGTTCGCCATGATCTCGGTCAACCTGGAGCATCCCGAGACCGAGGTGCATTGGCCGTATAGCGTCCTGCACGCCAAGGAGCGCCCTTCGTTTTTTGGAAAGGGAGATCGCCTGGCGCTGGCTCTGCTCGCCGGTTGGTGGTGCTGGGTCATTTTTTCTACGCCGGGGGCGGAGGAAATGGCGCTGGGGATCGGCCCGATGTTGTATGTCATGCTGCTGGGATTCGTGGTGTCGGCACGTCTCATCGCCTACTGCGGGAACCACCGGCCGCCGATCAGCTTCTGGGGACGGGTCTTCACGCTGCGGTGGATTATTCCCGGGTACGACAAGGTCTTTTTGACTCCGCTGGCCACGCTCGGGCTGGGAATCGTCTTCCCGATCGCACTGGCCAAACTGCAATTCGAGCCCCCGCTGATCCTCGCTCTGAGCTTTCCCCCATTTCTGATTGCCGGCATGCTTGGCGGCCCGCCGCTGGCGCAGTGGCGACTGACGTCGCCTGCCCGGCTCGCGCCAGGCGTGCGGAACCAGCAGCTTGTGGAAGAGATTTAATGAAGGGGTTATGGTGTACGTGCGTTTTTCACGGACCACTGCCCGCGAATGCACCGATTTCGCCGTTCTTGTCCACTTTCAAAGTGGACTGGATGTCGTCGCCGACTTGCAACATGGTCGCCGCGAGATGATTGAGAGCGAGGGCAACTGGTTTTGATTGGGATGCCAGTGCTTCCTTAAGGGCATTGGAGCATGACGCCTCAATTTCCCTGCCCAATCTTTCTGCCGATAGGACGGCGACGGACTCATGCTTGCTTTGCAGTCCTGCGGTCAATGCCGCTAGTAACGGGGGTTTTGCGGCTATCGCCATGATCGCCCACACAAGTGCTAGTCTCTGCGAATCGTTTGAAACGCCTCGCGAGGCATCGCCGCAGGTTGGCTCCTGCCGAAGAATTGCCGAAATACAGGTCGATTCCGGTACTGGCAATCCAAGGTTGTCGGTCAGGTACTGATCGATCGATCCGAGATTGTGCAAAATGTCTGATCCACGGTACTTGAGTTGCATGAGGATTGAGTCTGCCGCCGCCGAACTCACGTAAAAGTCGTCTCCCAGGTGAAAGATCAGGGTGGCCATGGCCGGAACCAACCATTGTCCCTCGAGCCATCCCAAGCACTTGGCGCAGTTCGTTCTCACTGCGCTGTCGGAATCTCGCATTCCCATCAAGACATATTTCGCCGCGGAAGCGCAGCGCCTGCCGCTCTCCTCGAGAATCCATGCCACTGCCCGCCTTGTATCCACCGAGTCGCTGCTCAATCGCTTCGCTACATCTTCGACCGACACCTTGGACTGATAAACGTCCTCCAAAATGTCGTTGGCGATGACCGCCCGCCCGTCGTCATCGGGGCAGCTTTCCAGATCATCCAATCGCGATAACGGTTGCACGGAGCACCTTCGTCGGCTGAACCTTCGCTCTATTGGGGCGGAGCCGTTGCAACGGTTCCGCAAAAATGCGTCGAACTGGCTACGGCATTCTCGCGGTCCAGTATCCGGGCCGTTGCCTGTCGTGCGGCAATGCGATGATCACTAGTTCAAAGTCGCGGACCTCGTAGATCACCGCGTACGGGAAACGCTTGACCTGCTTCCGGCGGTATCTTTGCCCAAGCGGTGGGGCAGCCAACGGCATCCGCTGGATATGTTCGATGGTGGCTGCGACCGCGGCGGCAAACGCGTTACCCAGACCCTGTACCTGGCTATTGTACCAGGCCACTGCGTCGTCCAATTCTTCCTTGAATTCCTCAAAGTAGACGAGGTTCATGGAGCCGGTTTGGCAAGGTGCCGGGTGAAGACTTCTTCATGCGTGTAGGTCTTCATAGCTCCCCGCTCGTAGGCGGCCATTCGCCGGTCAAGCTCGGCAAGCAACTGCGGATCGACCGGCGGCGCTGCCGATTCGTCCACGCTCTCGTAGAGCTTCCCCGCTAGCTCGATCCGCGACTCGGGCGGCAGCGCCAGTGCGGCGGCAAACAATTGTTCCTGCGACATCGCCAATTCCTTACTTGTATCTGTTCGCAAATCCAGGTCCATTCTACCCCGCGACCGGTTACTATGCACAAGTTATGAGCGAATCCGAGACTGTCGTCGTCATCGCCGCCCCCCCACCCGCCAAGCGCTCGCTCCCCTTGCGCTTTTCGCTGTGGACGCTGTTCATCGTCGTGGCTGTTGCTTGTGTCGCGGCCGCCTGGTACGGGATGCGCAAGCGGGAGCGGGAAGCTCTGGCGAAAGTCGCCGCGCTGGCGGC
>DATKDU010000299.1:0-14759 GCA_035512595.1 Pirellulaceae bacterium | reverse complement strand
AAGTCGCGAAGAAGGAGTGACGCCGTGATTTGCTGGCGAATCTTGCTCGGCGTGCTGCTGCTGTCAGTTTGTCGCGAGGCGTTCGCGGAAGGACTGCCCCACGCAGCGCCGGAAGAGGCCGGCATGGATGGCGCGCACCTGGCGCGGATTGATGAAATCGTGGCCCAGGGGATCGCCGAGAAGAAAATGCCCGGCTGCGTCGTCTGCATCGGCAGGCAGGGGAAGATCGTTCTCCTCAAGGCCTATGGCAACAAGCAGGTGCAGCCGAGCGAAGTGCCGATGACGGTCGATACTGTTTTCGACATGGCATCGATCACCAAGCCGGTGGCGACGGCGACGAGCGTGATGCTGCTGGTCGAGCGCGGGCAGCTCAAGCTGGGGGACAAGGTCGCCACGCTGATTCCGGAGTTCGCGGCCAACGGCAAACAGGAGATCACGATCCGCGATTTGCTGATTCATCAAAGCGGCTTATTGCCAGACAACGCCGTCGGCGACTACAAGGAGGGACAGGAGAAGGCCATCGAAAAAATCTGCCAGTTGGGTTTGCAAGCGCCGACCGGGACGAAGTTCATTTACTCCGACGTCAATTACGTCCTGCTCGCGGAGATCATCCGCCGCGTCAGCGGCAAGTCGGTTCACGAGTTCTCGCAGGAAAACATCTTCCGGCCGCTGGGAATGAGGGAGACCGGATATCTGCCCTCAGACGAGCTGAAAGCGCGGGCAGCACCGACGGAGCAGCGGAACGGCAAATGGATTCAAGGAGAAGTCCACGATCCGCGGTCGCACTTGCTCGGCGGCGTCGCCGGACACGCGGGGTTGTTTTCGACGGCTGAGGATATGGCCGTTTATGCCCAGATGATGATTGGCGGGGGCGAGCATGGCGGCGTTCGAATTCTGTCGCCGCGGACCGTGGCCGTGATGACGCAAGGATATAAGGTCTCCACGGGCCTGCGGGGGCTGGGCTGGGACAAGCGAACCGGCTATTCGATCAACCGCGGCGAGCTCTTGACCGACTCGGCCTTCGGCCACGGCGGGTTCACCGGCACCGTGCTCTGGATCGATCCGGAACTCGAACTGTTTGTCATCTTCCTCAGCAACCGGCTGCATCCCGACGGCAAAGGGTTGGTCAACCCGCTGGCAGGGAAGATCGGCACCGTGGCGGCGGCGGCGATTCGTAGAACGGAATTCATTCCGTTCCGCGGCGTGCAGGTACGGAATGAATTCCGTTCTACAATGTGCGGCATCGACGTCCTGGCCCGCGACCACTTCCGCCAACTCGCCGGCCGCAAAGTCGGACTGATCACGAACCACACGGGACGCAGTGCCGACGGCCAGAGCACGGTCAAGCTGTTGCACGAAGCCACCAACGTCGAGTTGGTTGCCCTCTTCAGCCCCGAGCACGGTTTCGAGGGGAAGCTCGACATCGCCAAGATCGGCGACTCGCAGGATCAAGGCACGGGGCTAAAGGTTCACAGTCTTTACGGCGAAACCCGCAAGCCGACGAAGGAGATGCTCGAGGGCCTCGACACGCTCGTCTTCGACATCCAGGACATCGGCACTCGCTTCTACACTTACGTCTCGACGATGGGCGAGGCAATGAAAGCCGCCGCCGAGGGCGGAAAGCGGTTCGTCGTTCTCGACCGGCCCAATCCGATCGGCGGCACTCTCGTCGCCGGCCCGATGCTCGACGAAGGGCGCGAATCGTTCGTCGGGTTCCACCGTCTGCCCGTGCGACATGGAATGACTGCCGGCGAGCTGGCCCTGCTGCTGGCGGCGGAGCTTAAGCTCAACCTTGATCTACAGGTGATCGAGTGCGAAGGCTGGCGGCGCAGCGATGCGTTCGACGCGACCGGCCTGGTGTGGGTCAATCCGTCGCCAAACATGCGGAGCCTGACGCAGGCGTTTCTTTACCCCGGCATCGGCCTCTTGGAAACGACCAACCTCTCGGTCGGTCGCGGCACTGATACGCCGTTTGAAGTGATCGGCGCGCCATGGCTCGACGGCCGCAAACTGGCCGGGGAGCTATCGATCCGCAACATCTCCGGCGTGAGCTTCATCCCGATCGAGTTCACGCCCTCTTCCAGCAAGTTTAGCGGCGAAAAGTGCGGCGGGATCAACATCGCCATCACCGACCGGGCGCAGTTTGAGCCGCTGCGCACCGGCCTGGAGATTGCCGTCGTGCTGCGGAAGCTCTATCCAGAACAGTGGGAGGCGAAAGGCTACGACCGCCTGCTGGGGAATAAGGCCACGCACGAGGCGATTCTGGCCGGCAAGCCGATCGATCTTGTCCAAGCCGCGGCCCGCGAAGGGGTCGATCGCTTTCTGCGGCGGCGACAGCAATTTTTGATTTATGAGTGATCCAATGCGGTTGGCTCACTGCGCAAGCGGAGATGGCGGAACTCAGCCATGGGGTCTTCCTGAACGTCCCCGATACCCTTGGGCAACTGTGCGGGTCTTACATCGAACAATTAGTTCCTGTCTGGTTATCGAATAGGAGTGGTGTTGTGTCTCCTGCAGAAGCTGTTGATGCGACACTTCGCTTGATCCGTGGCTTCCAAACAGAGTCGGACGACGGATTGCGGGCACGGTTAGTTGATGCTGGAATTGAGAGCGACTTGGCCAATCGCTTGTTCGCACTCGTTCCTCTGGCGTTTTCACGGACGCACTATGACTCGCTCCCGATGGTCAAAGAATACGCGGAACAATTCATTGTTTACAACGAAGCAAGTGGAGTGGAAACGCGGCACGAAATTGCTTCGGATCCCTACTTTCGTGCCGCGACGAACGCAGCAGCGAGTGCAGAGGACAAAGACGTAGTTCTGCTCATCGCAAAACGAAGTCCTGAGTACCATGCGATCAACAATTTGTTGACCGGTGTTCCGGAAGACGCCGTCCTAAAGAGGATTGGAACAAGCACTCCATACGTTCTTTGTGGTGAGCCTCGACCGCGCGCCTGGTGGAAATTCTGGAGTCGGTAGCGACACTCGACGAATCCTTCAATGGACTTCCTGATGGATGCTGACGTTGAGATCGGTTTGGAGCGTTGCCGCGTCGAGCCGCCCCGGGCACTGCTCCGCGGCCGACGCTTCGGCCTGCTCATGAACCAGGCCTCGGTCGATCGGAATTTCCGCTACGCCTGCGATCTGTTGGCCGAGAGCTATCCGGGCCAACTGGCCGCTATCTTTACCCCGCAGCACGGCCTGTGGGGCGAAGAGCAAGCCAACATGATCGAATCGCCGCACGGCACGTACAAACTGCCGCTGGATCGTAGGCCGGGCTTCCCAGCCCGGCAACCGGACGGGCTAGGAAGCCCGTCCCACGATTCGCTCGGCATTCCGGTCTACAGCCTCTACAGCGAAACGCGCCGGCCGACTCCCGAAATGCTCAAGGCAATCGAGTGCTTCGTCATCGACCTTCAAGACGTCGGCACGCGCGTCTACACGTTCGCCTGGACGATCCAGCAGTGTCTGCACGCTTGTGCCGAAGCAAACATCCCAGTCGTGATCCTCGACCGCCCCAATCCGCTCGGCCGTATCGTCGAAGGGCCGCTGCTGGAGCCTGGTTACGAGAGTTTCGTCGGCGGCGCCACGATTCCCATGCGGCACGGGCTGACGCTGGGCGAGCTAGCGCGGCTGATGAATGCCGAGCAGGGGATTGGGGCGGAGTTGGAAGTCGTAGGACAGGTTTCCAACCTGTCCAGTGATGATTCAGGACAGGTTGAAAACCTGTCCTACGGTTGGGTTCCACCCTCGCCGAACATGCCGCGGCTAAAGACGGCACTCGTCTATCCGGGCCAGGTCCTGCTGGAAGGGACGAACCTGTCTGAAGGACGCGGCACGACGACGCCGTTTGAAGTCTGCGGCGCGCCGTTCATCGACCCCCACGCGCTGGCTCGCGAGCTCGACGCCTATCCGCATCCGGGCCTCGTGCTGCGCCCCGTCCGCTTCGTCCCCACCTTCGACAAATGGCGCGGCCAAAGCTGTGGTGGCGTCTATCTTCACATCGTAGATTCAGCGGCCGTCCGCTCGGTCGCCTTCACAGTGTCGCTGCTGGCTGTGGTCAAGCGGCTTTACGCCCAACACTTTGAATGGCTTCCACCGCCGTATGAGTACGAACGGGAAAAGATGCCAATCGACATCCTCTTCGGCTCCGCAAAGCTCCGCGAGCGGCTCGAACACCCCCCACCGATCACGGCTGACGACATTACGACCCTTACCGCCATCGACGAAACCGCCTGGGAGCGCCGCTTGGCATCGTTTCGATCACGCGCGTAGACTGCCGCCGCGGCATCTCGCATAATCGGCGTCTTTGCCACGTCTTGCCAAGGATCTTGCCATGTTGCGAACCCTGGTTGCCACTATCCTGAGTCTGATTCTGACTGGGCCGCTGGCCGCCGAAGTCACCCGCTGGGAAATTACCAAGCGCGAGCCGTATGCCGACGGCAAGCTTATGGGGGACCGGGGCGCGTACGAGAAATGGACCGGCAAAGTCCATTTTGCGCTCGACTCGGTGGCAGAGGCCAACCAGCAGATCGTCGATCTGGCGCTGGCGCCAGCGAACGACGCCGGCAAGGTCGAGTTCTGGGCCGAGTTCGAGATGCTCGTCCCCGTCGATCCCAGCAAGGCCAACGGCGCGCTGTTCTACGAAGTCAACAACCGCGGCAACAAGACTGCGCCCAACATGTTCGACACGGGCGCCGACGAGTTTCTCTGCCGCCAGGGCTTCGTCGTCCTGTGGAGCGGGTGGATTGCGGAGATTCTGCCCGACGACAACCGGCTCAACATGCGGGCTCCCGTCGCCTTGCTGAACAACCGCCCAGTCCGCGGCATCGTCCGGCAGGAAGTCATCGTGGAGAAGCTGACGCCGCGGGTCTCGCTGGCTCACCGCGGCATTCAAGGATCCTATCGCCCGATCGGCCGCACCGGCCGCTTTGGCACGTTGACCATGCGCGAGCGCCAGGCCGACGCGCGGCAAAACGTCCCACGCAACCAGTGGCAGCTTCTGGTCCGGGACGTTTACGACGGCGACCGGCTCTGGCCGCTCCCGATCGTCGAGCTCGAAGTGGAGGGAGGGCTCAAGCCGGGCTGGATTTACGAGGTGGTCTACCAGGCGGAAGGTTCGGTTGTCCAAGGGGTCGGCCTGGCCGGCATTCGGGACATTGTCTCCGCACTTAAGTTTGGGGGCTCGCCGGAGACCAATCCGCTGCTCAACGAAGAGAAGAAACCGCTCGTCGATCGGACGATTGGCTTTGGGACCTCGCAAAGCGGCCGCTGCCTGCGCCACTTTTTGTGGGAAGGCTTCAATGCCGACGAGCAGGGGCGGAAGGTCTTCGACGGGGTGATCTCGCACGTCGCCGGGGGCGGACTCGGCTCGTTCAATCATCGCTTCGCCTCGCCGACGCGAACCAACGGCCAGCACGACGAGCATCTCTTCCCCGCCGATTTCTTCCCCTTCACGTACGGCGACGAGAAGGATCCCTTCAGCGGCAAGACCGACGGCATTCTCGCCCGAGCGCGAAAGACGAACACCGTCCCCAAGGTATTTCACACGCAATCCTCCAGCGAATACTGGCATCGCAGCGGTTCGCTGGTGCATACCGATCCGCAGGCGAATCGCGACAGCGAGATCCCGACTGAAGTGCGTCTCTACACGTTCGGCGGCACGCAGCACGGCCCCGGCAGCGGCACTCCGGCTGCCAAGGGTGGCGGCAAGCTGCCATCGAATCCGGCCGATTACCGGCCGCTGCTGCGCGGGCTGCTGTTGGCGCTCGACGCTTGGGTGAAAGAGGGCAAGGAGCCGCCGCCGAGCGTTTATCCAAGAATTGCCGACCAAACACTCGTCGGCTGGAAGAAAGAAGAAAGCGGCTGGCCCGACGTACCGGCCGTGGACTACCCGACGGTGATCCAGCAGCCCCCCTTTTTGTTCCGCGGCGATGACTGGGAGAGCAAGCGGATTGCCACGATCGAACCGCCGCAGATCAAGGGACACTATATCGTCAAGGTCCCGGCCATCGGTCCCGATGGCAATGAACAGGGAACCTTGAATCTGCCGGCCATCAGCGTCCCGGTCGCCAGCTACACGAGCTGGAATCTACGCGACGCACGAATCGGCGCGGAAGGGGAATTGCTCTCCTTGCAGGGGGGCTATGTTCCCTTCGCACGCACGAAGAGCGAGCGCGAGGCCGCCAAGGATCCTCGCCCGTCGCTGGCGGAGCGGTACCAGGATTACCAGGACTACGAGAACCGCTACCGGGCGGCCGCAGAGCGTCTGATTGCCGAGCGCTTCGTGCTGCAGGAAGAACTGCCGCGACTGAAAGGGCTGTGTGAGAAGTTTCGGTCCGCCTTCGGTACTCCGCTCAAGGCTGTAGAGCTGGGCGATTCGCAGGGTGGATCCAAGCCGTAAGGGCCATACCCCGCGTGGACTGAAAAGCTGACCCACATCGGCCGCTGGCGATGCGGCTTGTTTTGCCCCCCCGGCTCAAGTACAACCAATCGAGCCCGCACAGGCGGAATCCGGCCGCAGTCGCTGGCCGTTCCCTTATTCAATTTTCGCTGAGGATCTACCATGAACCGCTGGTTGCTCGCCCTATTGTCGTTGATGATCTTGACCGGCTGCGGCCCCTCGGTCCCCCAAGGGGTGATCGTCACGGGGAAGCTCACCAAGGGGGGGACGCCGCTGGCCGGGGCCGAGGATGGAACCGGAGCGGCGGTGGTGACGATTGTGTCCGTCGCCAAGGCGGAGGACGGTTCATCCTCAGGCGGGCAGGCAGCGACGGATGCCAGCGGCGCCTTTCGGATCGTTGCCGGCGGACGAGGAGTTCCGCCCGGCAAGTACCGCATTCACTTGGAGGCAGACGCGGGGCCTGGGCAAGACCTCTTTGGGGGCGCGTACTCGGGAATAAACTACCTGAAGGAAGTGGAAGTTCCGGCCGACAAAATGGGGGGAGAGTTTGACCTCGGGAGCATCGAATTGGACGACAACAAGCCGATGAGCGTCGCTCCCCCGGAAGCGGCGACCCCTTAGCGTCCGGGAGGCCAATCCGGCAGGCGGCCAGGAATTGAAGGATTCAGGGGAGGATTCGCTTGGCGCAGTCCCCCCGTTCTCTTAAACTTATCCTATCCAAGTAGTGGTATGCGCCCGTTGGGTGCACCACTGTTTATCTATTTTGTTTTCCCAGGTTTCCCTGGGGGAGGCGTTCGATGAGAAAACGTGGTTTCACTTTGGTCGAGTTGCTGGTGGTCATTGCGATCATCGGCATCCTCGTCGCGCTGCTGTTGCCAGCAGTGCAATTTGCGCGCGAGGCTGCGCGCCGCATGACGTGTTCCAACAACCTGAAGCAGCTCGGGGTCGCCGTACACACGCACCACGACAATCTGAAGGTGCTCCCGCACGGGGGTAACGCCTGGCAGTGCATTCCGATCTACGATCACGATCCGAATTCGCCGCTCCCGCCAGCGCCGGATTTCCTGGCTCCTGGTCCGGCGACCAAGGACAACCAGCTTGCCGGCTGGGGTTTTCAACTCCTGCCCTATCTGGATCAGGTCCCGTTGTGGGAAGGGGCCAATGCGGAGCAGACCATCACTGCCGCCAACCTGACCATCTCGCAAAAGAAGGCGGTCCAAGCGATCCAGACGCCGGTGCCCGTCTTCTATTGCCCGACGCGGCGGATTCCCAAACCCAACCAAAATGTCAACACCAACTACCAGCCTAATACACGCATCGGGCGATATGGTTGGGCTTCCGGTACCATAACCCACAGGCGTGCCCAGACCGACTACGCCAGTGCCTTCTGCCAGCAGAACCACGCCCAGTCGATGGCTCCGATCATCAATCCCGATCCCCTGGGCACGGCCAGCGGCGACGGAGTTAATTCAGCGCACCCCGACTGGCCCTTGTATGCCGTCGTGGGCGGGAACACGAATGCCGGCGCGATCATCCAGATGACCATCATTGCCGGGGACGGATCGACGACTCCCTGGAGGCCCAACCGCCCCATGATCTCCTTTGCCGGCATTGCGGACGGCACGTCGAACGTGCTATTGCTGGCTGAGAAGCGCATGTGCCGGCCCCGCGTCGGCACGGAGCAGAGCGACGACAACGAGGGTTATTCCTCGGGCTGGGATCACGACATGACCCGCTGCGCGTCGATCGTTCCCAAGCCGGACCACAGGAACAACGCCATCAATCAGGGGTTGGGCCGGTTCGGCTCGTCGCACCCCTCGGGCATCAACGTCCTGCTGTGCGACGGCTCGGTGCGGCTGGTCTCGTTCAGCGTCAACAAGCTGACGTTCCATCGGCTCGGTTATCGGAACGACGGCCAGCCGATGGACTTGCCGGGGGTCTCCACCCAGACCGGAGAGTAGCATGACGTGTTTTGCCAGGGCCGTTGGCAGGCGGCCTGGCACAATATGAAATGAAGTCATCGAGAACACCGGCCCATTGGCCGGTGTTCTTTTTTGCGCGCCCTGACGCCAGGGAGCCCGATGCATCAAAATTGGTTGGTGCGATCGGGGAGAAGTGCTACAATGAGCGGCCGAATCAAGGGACGCCCTACACCAGGATCTTGCCGAGGTGCCCGATGCTCTCCTTTTCGTTTCCAGGCGTTGCTCGGCCGGGCAGTTCGCGGCGAGCGTTTCTGACCGCGGGCGCCGTCGGCGGCGGCCTGACCCTCTCGTCACTCCTGGCAGCTCAAGCCGCGGCCGGCATCGGCTCGTCGCACAAGTCGGTGATCTTCGTCCATCTCGACGGCGGCCCGCCCCACCTGGACACCATCGACCTCAAGCCCGACGCGCCGAGCGAAATCCGCGGCGAGTTCAGCGGCATCGCCACCAAGATTGCCGGCTATCGGATCTGCGAGCATCTGCCTAAGCTTGCTTCGCTGTCGGACAAACTGGTGTTTGTGCGGTCGCTGGTCGGCGCGGCTGGGGCGCACGACGCGTTTCAGTGCCAATCGGGGTTCGAGGCCAAGGAACTGGCCTCGCTGGGCGGCCGGCCGGCACTGGGCTGCGTGGTACACAAGCTGCGGGGTTCGACCGACGATCCAGCGCCCAGCTTCGTCGATTTGATGCAGGGTCGCGCCCTCGTCCGCAACAGCGCCCGCCCCGGATTTCTGGGACCGGCCTACGCGCCGTTTCGGCCTGACATCTCGCACCTGTTTCACCGCGAGCTGGAGCCGGGGATGAAGGGGGAGCTGGCCCGCCGGGGAGAAAGTCATACGCAGCGGCTCTCGCTGCTGGAGGAGCTGTCCACCGACCGCTTGAGCAACCGCACGTCGCTGCTGACCGGGCTGGACAAGCTCCGCCGCCGCGCCGACGCCAGCGGCATGATGGACGCCATGGACGCCTTCACCCAGCAGGCCGTCGGCATTCTCACCTCGGGGCAATTTGCCGACGCGCTCGATCTGTCGAAAGAAGATCCGCGGGTGCTGTCGCGCTACGAGATTGCCGGGGCCGGCAGCGAGCCCGCCAGCACCACCAGCGACGACGCCGGGGCCACGAAGAAGTTTCTCCTTGCTCGGCGGCTTGTGGAGGCCGGCGTGCGCTGCGTCAGCATCTCGATCAGCGACTTCGACACCCACTCGAGCAACTTCCCGCGGATGAAAAAGGTCCTGCCGATCGTCGATCACGGCCTCGGCACCCTGATCGAAGAACTCGACGAGCGCGGCATGCTCGGCGACGTTTCCATCGTCGCCTGGGGAGAGTTCGGCCGCACGCCAACGATCGATCCTAAGACCGGCGGCCGCCACCACTGGCCCGCCGTCGGCCCCGCGTTGCTCGCCGGCGGCGGCATGCAGACCGGCCAGGTGATCGGCGCGACCGATCGGTACGGGCGGAATGCCGTCAGCCGGCCGGTGCACTACCAGGACGTCTTTGCGACGTTGTATCACAACCTGGGGATCGCGGCCCGGCAAACGACCGTCAACGATCCCACCGGACGCCCGCAGTATTTGCTCGACGCCGGGCAAGTCATGCGCGAGCTGGTTTGACGATCCCCCGCTGATGCCCGCTGCTGCGACCGCTCTTGGATCGCGGCAACCGCGAAAACCTGTCGGCATCCGACAGGGTGTCCGGCCGTTGTGCGACATTCTTGCGCAAAATCAACCAGGCGGCATATTTTGGGCGATGGGCCCCCGCCGCACTCTCGCGGCACGCAAAGTGCAACTCGGCCAGCAAGCGATTCCGGGAGCGGGAGAATTGCCGTCTTTTGTCCGGGGGGAACACTTTCCAGGAGATCATTTTATGAGCAGGCCATCGATTCACTGGTTGGCGCGATACGTCGGCGCGGGGCTGGCAGCCATGCTGCTAGCGGTCCCGGGCTGGTCACAGGTTCCGAGAGTAACCGAACCTCTCAAGGACACAGCGCAGGGGGCTGCGGATGCCGCCAAACAAGCGGCGCCCAAGGCCGGCTCCTCGGTCAAGGAAGCCGCGGGGCAAGCCCGTGATGCGGCCAAGAGTGCAGCCGGCGAGGCCCGTGAGGAGGGCAAGCGCGTGGGCGATGCGGCTAAGGGGGCTGCGGACGATGCTCGCCGCGCCGGCGAAGATACGGTGAAGGGCGCCCGCCGCGAAGGGCGCGAAGCGGTCCGCGAGGGGCGCGAAGGAGTCCGCGAAGGACGCGAAGCGCTCCGCGAAGGCGCCCGCGAAGGTCGCGAAGCAGTTCGCGAAGGTGTCCGCGAAGGTCGCGAGGTTTCAGCCGAAAATCTCCGCGCCGCTGATCTGGGGCTGTGGTTTGACAGCAGCGCCACTGCCGAGGGGCTGGTGATTGCCGACATCGCCGCGCAAGGGGCGATTTCCAAGATCGGCTTTCAGGAAGGGGACCGGATCGTGTCGATCAACGACACGGCGGTCCGCTCGGAAGCCGAGTTCACGCGGCTGCTCCTGGCGGACGACATCCGCAACGAGCGGGCGAGGGTTGTGGTCTTTCGCGGCGGCCGCGAGCAGGTTCTGTACGTGCAGCCAGCACTGATCTACCAGGACGTCGTGGCCTACGATCCGCTGTGGCAGTACGGCCTGATGATCGATGACCGCTATGCCGACCGCATTGTCATCCAGCGGGTCTATCCGCGCACGCCCGCTTATTACGCTGGATTGCGGGCCGGCGACGTGGTCACCACCCTGGCAGGTCGTCCGCTCCGGACGGTCGCTGATTTCACCCGTGCTCTCTCGTCGGCCGACGGCCGCCTGGCACTGCAGGTGAATCGCGCCAACCAGGCGCGGCAGATCTCGCTGGACACCAGCACCGTGACCGAAGGCCGCACGCGGGCGACGCTCCGCCCGGAGATTGACGCGGAAGGCCGCGTGGAAGGCCGCACCGAAGGGCGCACGGAAACCCGTCTGGAAGGCCGCACGGAAGGGAAAGCGAAGGGACGTCTGGAAACGGAGCCGTCCCAGGATGGGGACGACGTTCCCACGCCGCGGCCGCGGCTGGAAAAACAGCCCAAGAGCGATAAGCCCGGCACCGATACCCCGCGGTCCGAAAAGCCTAGTACCGCCACCCCGCGGTCCGAGAAGCCCGGGACCGACACGCCGCGTGCCGAGAAGCCGGACGTCGAGATTCCGGACGTTCCCGCGCCGGCGACTAAGGCTCCGGGCACGCCGAAGGGTTCGGCCGCTCCAGGGGCTCCCGCCGTACCGAAGACCCCCAAGGTTCCGAGCGTTCCGAAGCTCTAACCGATTCGCTTCAGGTAATCGACAGGACGCTGCCGGCCACTTTGGGCCGGCAGCACTCACGGAGGATTGGACATGAAGCCCGCAGCACTATCCCGGCGGAGGAACGAGATTCAAGCTCAATGGACCCCCAGCGAGCGGCGTCTCCGCGCGGTCATCGGCCGCCTTCGGACGAGCCAGCTTATGGTGCTGGTCGCCGATTCGCGCGCTACCGCTTCGCTTTGGCGTCCAAGTCCGCAAGCGTTAGCCGCACGCTGACGACATACGGCATTTCGCCGGCGCTCCAGTGGCCGTAGGTCGTCGTGACGATCGTGCCGCCCTCGAGTAACTCAACTCCCGGATACGCGCAGTCGGCCCCTTTCGTGTTGTCCATCAGCCGCACGCGGTATTGGCCTTCGCGTCCCTGGGCGATGTCTTTGTAGGTGCCAACCCAGGCGACCCAGTCCCCCTTGGTCGGGCTTTCGTGGGTCGTGTCGCGGAAGGAAATGAAGAGACGGCCGTCGGGTGCGTACTTGCCCGTGTGACGGTCGCCGGTCAGCGAACCGGGCAGCTCGCGCGGCTCGGTCCACGTCTTTCCTTCGTCGCGGGAGAAGATGACGAACGAGTTCTTGCGGCGAGAGTTCTCGCGCAGCAGCACGGCAATCTCTTTGCCGTCAGGGGAGCGGATCAGCCCCGGCTCGCACAGATGGACGTCGGTGCGGCCAAAGATCGGCTCGGGATTGCCCCACGTCAGTCCGCCGTCCGTGGAGACTGACTTATAGAGCGTGAACGTCACCGGCTTGGTCTGCTTGGGTTTCTCGGCAATGAACCGGCCGTCGTCGTGGAACATGGCCAGGTAGTGCCCCTTGCCGGTCTTCAGCGGCTCCAGGCACCCCATCACGACGATGCCGCCCCAGTCGCCGGCCGGCTTTAGCTCGCTCCAGCTTTCGCCGTCGTCCTCGCTCACCGCCAGCCGCGCCGGATAAAGCCCCGACCACATGATCAGCCGCTTCTTGCCCGCCGCATCGATCACCCGGTGCAGCGTCGGCACTTCCAGGCTCGTCTCCCAGCTCTTGGGCGTCGGCAGCCGCTCGCTCCACGTCCGGCCGCCGTCGCTGCTGCGCTTGTAGACGATCCCCCCGCGGCCATGCCCCTTGGGATAGACGCAGAGCATCGTCTTGCCATCCTCCAGCAGCACCGTCGTCGGATGCCCCAAATACTGCCCCGCCTCGCGATCGACGATTACCTGCCGCTCCGTCTCTTCTGCCAGATCGATCAGCGGGATGGAATAGCCGAGGGGGACGCTGTTCGGTTCATCGGCAACAGCGAAGAAGGTCAGAGACAACGCAAGGACAGAGATAAGCGTGCGGATCATGGGCTCACCGGAAGGAGACAGGAAAATCGGGGACAGGAAGATAGCGAAAAGGATCTGTAAGGGTCCCCAAGGGGCCACTACCTTTTTATTCGTGGCGCCGTCGGCTGCTTGATTGAAAACTTCTTGAACACGAATCTCTTGGGCAGTGATGAGACGTCTCCAAGGTGCGCTGGGTCCTCCAGAAAATATGGGAGGCGGTGCTTTCGTTCGAATCGGTCGGCGAAATCGTGACACCAGCCATACGAATCGAGGTCGCCGTTTTCTCCTTTGCCCGTGAAGTAGTCCGTCGGCAGAAACCTCTCGTTGACGATCTCGCCGTCTCGATACTCTTGGAAGCACCAGATGTTGTAATCTTCGTTGATCTCAACGCAGAGGCACGTAGTCTCGAGATATTGCGACAGAAATCGTGCAATGTCTGGGTCGGCAAAGTTGGCGTAGTCAACATGCTCCCAAACAGCAACCCACCCCTGCTTTCGATCGCTAATGACGAACTTGCGTCGTCGGCCTATCAAGTGCTTCTTGACCTGATTGAGCCCCTGCATCGAGTATTTTTTGTGCCGCGTCAATCGCTTTCCAATTTTCGAGCAGTACCGAGACAATGCCTCGATTACAGCCGAGGGGTCTTGGTGCGCAACGTAGAGCTGCTCTTGTCGTTTTGACATTGCCTCACCCTGGGCACTTTCGCATCTTCCACACCACGTAAGTTCGTTTCGAGCCTATTTTTCCATTTTCCTGTCGCCCATCTTCCTGTCATATCCGAATCCATTACGCCAGCAGCTCCGGCACCACCTTCGCCCCTTCGACGCCGATCAGCTTCTGATCCAGTCCCTGGAATTTGAACGTGAATCGGTCGGGGTCGATCCCCAAGCAGTGCAGGATCGTGGCGTTGAGGTCGTTTACGTTCACGGGGTTCTCGGTGATGTTGTAGCTGAAGTCGTCGGTCTCGCCGAAGCTGATGCCGCGCTGGATGCCGCCGCCGGCCAGCCACATGCAGAAGTTCCGCGGATGGTGGTCGCGGCCATAGTCCTCGGCCGTCAGCTTCCCCTGCGAGTAGACCGTGCGGCCGAACTCGCCCCCCCACACCACCAGCGTGCTATCGAGGAGCCCCCGCTGCTTGAGGTCGGCAATCAGCGCACCCGTCGCCTGGTCCGTGTCGAGGCACTGGTTCTTCAGGGCCACGGGCAGATTGCCATGCTGGTCCCAGCCGCGATGCAGGACCTGCACGACGCGCGTCCCTCTCTCGACGAGCCGCCGGGCGAGCAGCGCGCTGTGCGTGAACGTGCCGGGTTTGGATGCGTCCGGGCCGTACAGGTCGAGGATGTGCTGCGGCTCTTTCGACAGATCGACCAGCTCCGGCACCGACGACTGCATCCGGAACGCCATCTCGTACTGGCTGATTCGCGTCTGCGTCTCGGGGTCGCCGAGTTTTTCGTACGTCCGCTGGTTGAGCTTGGCTAGCGCATCGAGCATCGTCCGCCGGTCGCTCGCATCGACCCCAGAGGGGTTCTGTACGTACAGCACCGGGTCGCCGACCCCGCGGAGTGCGACGCCATTGAATTTGGACGCCAGAAAGCCGCTGCTCCACATCCGCGTGAACAGGGCCTGGCCGTTGCCGGTGGCGGGGAACTGCGGCGTGAAGACGACGAATGCCGGCAGGTCGCTCGACTCGCTCCCCAGGCCGTAAGCCAGCCACGAGCCGATGCTCGGCTTGCCGGGGACCTCGCTGCCGGTCATCACGAACG
>DATKDU010000298.1:0-7957 GCA_035512595.1 Pirellulaceae bacterium | reverse complement strand
CGCCGGCAATACATTCGCACACACCGAATGGCTTCTTTGAGGGAAGTGAGTTTGACGGTGGTCAACAGTAACCACTTCACGGGCGTTGCCCCTTTAGGAGGGTTAGGTTCCACCAAGTAAATCGCCCAGAGCTCGATGGGTTCCTTGTGGCGGCTCTGCCCTCTTTTCGGTGCTTGGAGCACTACTTTTTGGAAGCGCAGCTCAACGTTGGCGGTGCGAGCACGCAATCCAGGCCGGCCGCCTCCGGAAGGTTTTTCCTTCTTGCCTTGTGCCCGCTGCCGGGGCACCCCGATGCCAATGGTGGAGGCCAGCGGAGCCCCCGCCATTTCCTCGAAGAGCTTGCGCCCGGAGTCCTCTAAACAGCGGTTTTGAGAGGAGCGGATCAACAGCCCGGCTTTGGGCCCCTCTTTACGTCTCCACACTTCAAAGAGTTCAAACATACCGGCTTCGCGCTCTGCCACGCTGATGACCTCAGTGTGCGGAATCATCGCGGCGATGGTGCAGGCATCCTCATAGCCCTCGATCCAGCGGCGGGATTGCTTCTCTTCGATGGGCCGGCGCGCATCTTTGCCTTTGGCGGGTTCGGGCGCATAGCCGTGGAAGTTCAACACACCCAGGGGCAGTGCGTTGTCATCTCCCCCAATGGCCAGCGAACTATGCAGATGCAGGCCCAAGCTGCGCGTCCCAGTCTGGTTGGTGCCGATCTGGCCCAGCCCATCACAAGCCTCGCGCGTGGAGAGGTTGACCTTCATAGTGTCTTGGACGACCAACGCGACGGGTTGCGAAGCCATCCTGCGGATGGTGTTGGAGCGGTGGCTTTGCAGCAGAGTCCCGGAGCCCAAGAGCTCCTCTGCGCTGTTGAGGAAGCGATAGTAGTTTTTCAGTTCATAGCGGCAGCCTCCGGTGGCTTGAGAATAGGAAGCGCTGGGTTGGGCGGACTGCTTGTGAACGATGTCCACTAAGCGCGCGGTGCGCCGTGCATCGCCGAGTTCACAAGCCCCGAATTCTTGTTGAGCCCATTGCGCGGCCTCCAAGCCGCTGGCCGCTTCCAAGGCTTCGAGGCGGGGAAGCTCCACTCCCATGCGTGCGTGCAGATCGTTGAGCAGAGCATAGAGATAGATGTCTTTGAGGCTTTTCTGCGGGCGCTTGCCTCCGTTGCGGCCACGTCCCTTGCTCTGACCCACGCAGATCCAGTTGGCGGCTTTGTAGCAGGTTCCTTCGTAGAGGGAAGTGTCGACAAAACTCTCCAATAACCACGGGCGATAGTGGTAGAGCCGCTCGAAATCCCCGGCAACCTGCGCTGTGCAAAGAGCCAAAACCCGCGAGGCCAGATTCTTGACGTGCACTTCGGGACGGATCAGAAAGCGGCTCATATTGAGCACCCGGGGCAGATGCTCCCGGTGCTGAGGCTCATTCCAGCCAATCCACTTATCGCGGCCCTCTAAGAAGAGAGCGGCGCTGCCGAAGCCTAGGGCTCCGAGGCAGCCCTGCGAAGACTCGATCAAGTAGCGCAACTGCCGGCCAACCAAGCGGGCGTCGTGCAAAGGATGTTCCCGGATGATGAGTTCGTTCCACATCCGCCGTTGCTCCAGGCTGCAAACCAACACCAGGCGCAGTCCTTGGAGTTGCCCGGCCTGAGCGGGAAGCCCTTCGGGCACTGGCACCGGATGATCGAGGCGCTGAGCCCTCCAGGTGCGCGGGGCGGCCTGGGTGGGCGCAGGCAAGCTCCAGAAGCCCTGGGACTCGAGGTTGCGCAGCGCCTTCACGGCGGTGCCCACACGCAAATTGCCTCTGGGATCGCGCAAGTTGCAGCGTTGGCAGAGTTCGCGCCCCAGTTGAGTGCGCGTCTTGAGCGAAGGCTCGCCGAGCAGAGTGCGCACCACAGCGGTAATCCCGGGTTTGCGAAGGAAGCCTTGAATGGAATGGATGGGTTCAGTGGGGTCGATGGGTTGCATAACCCCCCCTGAATATCAGCAGATGCGGCCTATGTCCCGCTCTTTCTTATGGGGCAAGCGCAGGGCTAGGCGCCGCCGCACGTCCTGCTCGATCAACCGCGAACGTTCTGGAGAGGCTGCAACTTGACGAATGGCGGCCTCGACACTCGCGATGAAGCGCAGCTCGAGACCCTCCTGCCGTCCCGCATAATGCCGCGCGGCCCCCTCGTACTCCGCGAGTGCTTCCGGATGGAACTCGCACTTCATCGGGCAACGGCCCGTCTGACCTGTGCCAAGGCTTCCTCGCCAGCCACCGTCTGCACTCGCCCGGTCCGCACATCGTGCCGGCGTCGGATGGCCTCAGCCATCCAGAGCTGCCGAACATAGCCGTCTTATGCTGGGTCCAGGCTCTCCACCAAGCGATCGGCAAGGAGGGCGCGTGCCTCACTGGGCAGCCCCAAGGCCTCATCTACTATCTGCTCCACCGTCATGCTCATGCGCACAGGATACCCGCGAAATGCCAAAGCTCAATCTCAAAGTGCCGATTGGCGGCTACAGGCTGTGCCGGTTTGTTCGGCGATCCTCTTGGGCTCACCTAGCGACTCGCAAAGGCTGGTGCGCCTTCTGACTGAGGGGCGCTGACGTCACGCCGTATTGAGCCGTTATCGATCCATAACAACTGTGTTCACGCCATCACCCCCCGGCTGAACAATGGCTAAGAAAGCCAAGACCAGAATCGCCCCGGTTGACGCTCCGCTCCAACAAAGGAAACGGACCACTTGCTTCGTTCTAGTTTTCATTGTCTTAACGGTTAGCTTTTGGTTCCGGCCGAACGACCCGCATAACCGGCAGCTGAGGGAGCGAAGCGGCCGAGGAACCGCAAGCTGCGCTTGCGGCTGTCCGGTTGATGCGGTTGTTGGGCAGCGCTATCCCGTTTGCACCGGCACGACAAACGAGTGGCCAGGCTTCCTTCAGGCGAACAGGCGCACCAGGACTTCACGTTGCTTGCTCGCTTTGAAGTGCGAGGCCTCGATCCATGCGAAGCGCTCCTGTCGGCCGGAGGTGATCGCCTCCCGCGCCGCAGCGCGATCGGTCCGACTGTCCGTCAGGACCACGACGCGTAGTTCGCGCGAGGCCTGCGCCAGCGTGGTGAGCTCGTAACGACAGCCGGCGTTGTGCGCCTGGAAGCCGCGCAGGTCCATCAGCACCACGTTGCTGCGGCGAATGAGCGCTTGCAGCGCCTCCTGCCACGTCGTGTCGTGGCAATAACACTCGTTGACCCGGTAGCGACCATCGATGTCAGGCGCCAGGTCGAATGCGGCGATGCGCCGCGCGACATCCGCAGGACTGACGACAAAGCGCTCGGCCAGCCGCCGGTCGAGGAACTGGAAGATGTCGTCGGCGTCCAGCGTGCGATCGGCAAGATCGGTTCCGGCGATCATCACCGTGTTCCCGCTCAGACGCCAGCGTTCGACGACGTGGTCGAACAGGGACCGCGCCTGCTCGTCCTGCTGAAAAACTCGCAAGACGAGAAGCGTGGGCGCTCGCCCGGCTCGCCGCCTGCGACGAGCAAGCAACATGATTGCGGGAATCCACAGCAGCGGCAGGTACATCGCGAACGCTTCCGCGCCTGCGGTCGTGGAGAGTGTCAGTGCGCGGTCGGTCAGCGCGAAAACCCATACACCAGCGAACACCACCAGCAACTCGGAGAGCCACTTGCGCGAATACGCGCGCCCGAGCGCACGCCCCAACATCCGCATCGGCCACCACGCAATGATCAAGGACAGCAACACGAACAGCGCGAACACGACGAAGACGCCACTCCACCCTGGCAACTCTTCCAGCGGCGCGATCAAAAATTTCAAAAAAAGCGACTCGCGATCAGCCATGTACGTCAGCGTATCGAGACCCGCGAGCACGGACGACACCAATACCGCGGCGGGCATGAGCAACCACGGCGCTATCGCGCGGGTCGCGCTGCCCAGGAAGACTAGAGACAGCAGTACCAGTGGCAGCGCGATCTCGCTCGCCATCACATTGAGCGCCTGCAGCGAGCTGAGCCGCCAGAGAAGAACACCGAAAATCGCGCCACACCACACCAGCATCGTGGTGAACAAGCGCTTGCGCGACCACCGCCACACCAGCGCCAATCCGGGGACCACGGGCCACAGGTACAGGAGCGCCACGACCGCTACACGCCTCGGTGTCAGCGGCTCGCCGGGAACCGTCAGAGCCCACCAGATGCAGGCGCTCGACAGCGCGATAAGGCATGACAACGCTATCAGCAGCATGGACAGCTGTATGCCCGTCCTGCGGTTGTCGGCGAGCGAAACCGGCAGCGGCGGCGGACCGTCGGGCGCCGCGTCCGCGACCGGCGCTGCCGACTCTCCGGTATGCGGTGCCCGCATCAATTGCTGCATTCGGCGTCGATATCGGTGGGCGATGATCCAGGCCGCGACACAGGAGAGCAGCACCGACACGATCAGTGCGAAATACAGCTTGCCGGTATCTGGTGTCATCGCGCTGTTACTTGGGGTTTCAACTACGGCGCCGCGCATCGATCCGGGGCACCACGTTATGGTCACGGGCACACTTCACGCTGCTCAACCAGTAATTATACAGACCTGGATATCACCGGAAAAGCGGTGATATCCGATGGAAGCGGCGGTGTGTGTGCCCGCTGATCGAGGGGAGGCATGAGCGCTCCCGCGAGCGGGAGCCGTAGGGGTGAGCACGGGGGGCGGGGGCAAGGCGTTTCATGGACTGGATTTTGCACCGTTTTTCCTTGCAAGAGAAGGAGTAAACAGTATCCCGCTGGGAGTCAGGCCACTCCTGCTCCCGGCCGGAGCCAACATCACTGGTCCCGACGCAAAGTCGCCCGGGAACTGGACTGTTACCGGGGCACGGTGGCCAAATACGCCCGGGTTGCGTCCTCAATACCCGCCATTTCGACCGCCGGGAAAAGCCAGGGACACACGGCGCGCCGCAGCGATTGTGGGCCCTTCCGGCAGCAGATCGAAGAGGGCCTCTGGAGAAGGAATCCTCTTCGAGATCATCCTGCGCCGTTGCGAGAAACCGAGGAGCTTGAGAATTCGACCGTAAGGCGCCGCCTCGCCGCGCTCTCAAGCCTTTTCCGGCACCTCATCCGCCACGGCTACATGGAGAAGAACCCGGCGACCGACATTTCCCGGCCGTCTGTAAACCGCTCAGAAGGCTCAACCCCCGCGTTTTCCCGTGAGGAAGCGCGGAAGCTCCTCGATGCTCCCGACCCAGAAACCCTCGTTGGCTTGCGTGACCGCGCGCTTCTCTCAGTGGGTTTCCAGGCGGGTTTGCGGCGCTCGGAAATTGCGCATCTCTCCGTTGAGGATTTCTACACGGACCGCGGCTACGCCTCGCTTCGCATCCTCCGTAATGGCGGCAAAAAGGGGTCTCTTGCCATCCACCAGAACTGCGCCCAGCGCATTCAGGATTACCTCGATGCCGCAGGCCACGGCAGCAAGCCGGACGCTCCCCTTTTCCTGCCGACCCGGCACAACCGCCACGCCAAGGAACCTACCCGGCATCTTGACCCCGACACCCTACACCGAATCGTTAAGCGCTACGTCAGGCAGACCGGCACCGGCAACGGTGGCACGCGCTATTCCGCTCACTCGATGCGGGCGACCTTCATCACGACGGCGCTCGATAACGGGTCGCCCCTTGAAGACGTGCAGCGCGCTGCCGGCCACGCGGACCCCTCCACCACCAAGCTCTACGACCGCAGGGGGTATTCACGCGAAAAGAGCGCAAGTTTCTTTGCGAACTACTAAACCTGCATTCGCTTGCTCCCGTTCTCGCCAGAATCGCATAAACTCGAAACCTTGCGGTGACCTCGCGTTCCGCGCTGCCTAACGTTTGAAGTGTGGCACGGCGGGGATTAAGCGTCCAGAGCGAAGCGAACTAGAGGCGTTTCCCGCCGTTGCCACCACTGACTTGTTCGCTTCCGTTTTCGTTGCCGTCCTTCAGCTCACCATCATTCAGGGTTGCGATTTCACGCGCGTAGGCGGGATCGAGAAACATCAACTTAAACTGGCCTGAATGATGCGTGAACTCGAAGGGTAGGGGGCGAATCACCTGCCAAACAATCGGAATGGCGATTGCTGCAATTGCCAACCCGAGAGCCTGCCACTTCGTCAGACCCAGCGATACAGCCACAATCAATACCGCCGTCACACCAACAATAAGAGCGAGATTCCGGATCAACAGCGCTCTTGAGAGCTTTGATCCGCACTGTTGGTGGGCAGGAACATTGAGCTTCTTCGTGGCACCGAAGATCCAAGGAATGACTCCGTAGAAGCCGACAGGGTTACCACGCAATCGAGCATTCTCATCCTCGACAGTCCTGCCGCATACCACGCACGTCTTCGGAAACGTGACTTCGTCTTTTCGAACAATGACGTCGGTGCAGAGTGGCATTCTTTAAAGCGAACGTCCGAGCGCTGGCACCCGCTACCGGGAGCGCCGCGTCGCAACAGGGTTAAGGGTTCGAGTAAAGAGGGTCATTTCGACTCACCAGCGGTAGCGGGTTGTGCAGCGCCGTCTTGTTGAGCTGATTCGTCGTCGTCAATTTCATCGCCGTCAAAGTACACGTCAACCGTTAAGCGTAGAGCTCGCTCGGCGAGAAGTTTTAATACAACTGGACTCAGGTCTAATTCACGATTCCAGTTATCCAGGTGGCCAGCGATCGTTACCCGGCCGTCGTTCCTCTGGGCTAGACTGGTCCATCCCGTGAGGTCCCTCGTCGCCGTAGCAAAGAGGTGTTCGATCAATTCGTTTGGGTCGGCAGAATCGAGATCAACAGTATGAAACCATTTTCCAAAATCGACCTCCCTTGTCTGACCGCTCATTCCATTTCCGTGGACATGCCGTTCATGCGCATTCCAGGCTTTAGTAGGGCAAAGGTCAGTTATGGCCGATACTTCAAGTTTATCGAGAGATGGCGAACAAAAAGATAAGGTTACGCGAACTTCGTCAAATGGGCCGCCGAACTGAAGAAGTATTGGTATGTCAGGCTCGGGCACTGGCTTGGAAAGTTCTTTCCCGTCGCGGTCAAAAAATCGTGTGGTCATAGCTATTTTCAGTCTGCTCAACGACCAAGCTCAGCGACCGCCGCCGGAAACGCCCGGTGGGCTGCAACAATCGCTGGCAAACTACCCGAACCGCCCAACTGCCCAGCGGGGCGGCGGTTCGCTGCAGCGCCTTGGTTCGGCGATGTGGAATAGATAAAATAGACTCCGCGCTCATCCCGCTCTTCTCGCTCCCGCTTCATACTCGCTCGTTCAAGCACTCGGATGGATGCTGTATGGTCGTCATCAACGGTTGCCGTAAGACGAGGGTATCGAGCTTCGATGAGAGCATAATGGACCAATGCGGACGCAACCTCACTGCCGTAACCTCGCCTCCATTGGCGGGCGGCAATGAGAAAGCCCAGCTCGGGGCAATCTGCTCCATCTCGCCAGATCACCCAGCAGTGGCCGATGTAGTCTCCGGTATCTGTGAATGTGACGGCCCAAGCCTCATGGCCCGGCACGCATTCTCCGGCGACGAATCGCTCGAACAGGCGCATGGCGGCGGTGCGGTCAAGTGGTCCGCCTACATAACGGCGTACCATCTCGTCAGCATTGAGCGCTGCGAACGCCTCGAAATCGCCCGGGTTGTAACGCCGCAGCGTCAGTCGTGCCGATTGAAGACGTGGAATTTGCATGCGTGGGATTCCGCCGAACGTTGTTTAGCCACAAAGAATTGTGGGCGAATCGGATTCGCCCACAATTTCTTGTGGACAAATCGGACTTCTAGCGTTCAAATGAACACTATAAGGCAACTTTTTCATGAATCATGGACAGCTCGAATTCTTCAAGAGCTGCACCCGAAGTCAAGCCCTGGGTTCGCCGGGTCGTCGAGGCCTCCGGCACCGCCTTCCCGGGATCGGCGCAGAGCGAGGCCTTGCTGGGATGGTGGGGCGTGGAAATGGCGCGGTTTCTCAA
>DATKDU010000297.1:0-3323 GCA_035512595.1 Pirellulaceae bacterium | reverse complement strand
CCGGAGGACATCCGGCCAGCGGATCCGGCGGGACTTGCCCATCTTCACGTAGGGCAGATGCCCCTGGTCCATGAGCTGATAGACCTTGCTGCGGCTGAGCGCCAGGAATTTGGCAACCACCGGGACCGGCTGCAGTCCGGTGCCGTCGGGCGAAACGGACTCGAATGCTTTGGGCATTTGCTCCTCCGTGGATCGGAAAAAATGTTTACGACTGAATAAGAATAAACATAGACGGACCACTTGGATTGTCTATACACCTTAGGTACAATAGCCGTAAACATATCCGTAAAAACCTGGTGCGTCCCATGCAGCGATTCTCGGCAAAGATCCCACGGAACCCGACCGGCTATCGATGGGGTGATCGCCCCGATTTCGCGGCCGACGAAGAAGCCGCCGATGAAGGGCGGATTCTCAAGCGGGAACCACTCCCCAGTGACGTTCTCAAACGCTCGCGTGAAGAATTTGTCTACGATCCATTTTTGGAAGAGCCGGCACTCTTTCGCGATTTCGCCAAGATCGAGCCCTCCCCCGATGCGATTCTCAGGTTTGCCGACCAATATGGCGACATTGGCGGCAGGCTGGGCTACTTCGGGACTTCGTTCACTCTGGCCGATTGGCGAAAGTGCATCGCGGCCATGCGACGACACATCGAGCGACGCGACGCACTGCTGAAGGAGCTCGGCAAACGCAAGCCGACCTCCGAGTGGCTCAAGAGGGCTGCGGCGTTCACGAACAATGTCCTCGAGGGGGTGTCCGTCCGGTTATTTGCCTCGGCCGACGAGTTCGGGGTCTCGGTAAAGACGTTTTGCATCAATCTATGGGAGGCAATGCTGGTGCAGGTGGCGGCTTCTCTCGACGAGCGAACCAACTATCGCGAGTGCGACTTCTGCGGCAAAACTTTTGAACTCACTCCGAGCCTCAATCGCAGCGATCGGTTGTTTTGCTCCGACAACTGCCGGGTCAAGGCGTACCAGCGACGACGGAAGGAAGCCATTCGGCTTCGGCAAAAGGGCAAATCGCTGCGCCAGATCGTAAAAGCCACGAAGTCGGACCTGGAAAGCGTACAGAAGTGGGTCACGGACGTAGGCGCCAAGGAGAATGAGAATGTCCCGAAGACGTCGCGGAAACGGTGAAGGTTCGATTTACCAGAGAGCCGACGGAACGTGGTGCGCCACGATCAGCGTGGGCTATAACGCCAACGGCCAGCGCAAGCGGCGGACGATCTTCGGCCAGTCCAAGCTGGACGTGCAGGAGAAGCTGGGCAAGGTCGCGGGCGACGTGGCCCACCAGCGGGATATCGAGCCGCAGCGGGTCAAATTGGGCGAGTACATGGACCGCTGGCTCCGAGACGCCGCCAAGCCGCGCGTTCGCGAGACGACGCTGGCCAACTACGAGCGGGTCGTCAAGAACTACATCAAGCCACACCTCGCTGGCGTCCCCCTTGCCAAACTCACCGCGTTCCAGATCCACGGGATGTACTCGTGCCTGGAGCGGGACGGGAAGAGCGCCGAAACCATCCGGTTGGTTCACGCCGTGTTGCACCGGGCGCTCAAGCAAGCCGTCCGCTGGCGATTGATCCCGTTCAACATGGCGTCCGACGTAGACCGCCCCAAGGCGGCCAAGGCGGACATCTCCCCGCTCAGCGCGGATCAGGTGAACACGCTGCTGAAGGCCGCCCGCGGCGATCGGCACGAGGCGCTTTACGTCTTGGCGGTGACGGCCGGGATGCGATTGGGCGAGTTGTTCGGGCTCCAGTGGTCCGACCTGGACCTGAAGGGAGGCGCCGTCATGGTGCAGCACTCGCTCCAAGAGCTCAGCGGCAAGCTCACGCTGGCCGAGCCGAAGACCGCCAGGGGCCGGCGGCGGATCGAACTGCCGCAGATGGCGGTGGAGGCGCTGAATCGGCACCGTAAGAAGATGCTCAAGGAGGGGTTTGCCGCCGTCGCCTGGGTATTTCCCAACGCCTCGGGTGGGCCCTGGCGGAGGAGCCACTTCCACTTTGGGCAGTTCAAGCCGCTGCTGAAGCGGGCGAAACTGCCGGACATCCGATTCCACGACCTGCGGCACACCTCCGCCACGCTGCTGCTCTCGCAGGGGGTTCACCCCAAGGTGGTCCAGGAGCGGCTGGGGCACTCGCAGATCAGCGTGACGCTGGACACCTACTCGCACGTCCTGCCGACGATGCAGGTAGAGGCGGCCGGGAAGTTTGATCAGATGCTGCGAAGGGCTCGTTAACCAAAATGGATTAGGCTAGAGCGATGAATCGCGGAAAAGTACAATGAGACACGAAAAGCTAGGCTCCGAAGCGTAGAATTCAGCATGAGCGACCAGCATTACAACAGGGCACCCATCGCCTATCAACCCGGAGAATAATCTGGAGGCGATGATTGTCGATTTTCGGCACATCTACAGCTTGCCATTCGCGTACCTCTCAGAGCACGCCGGACAACTAGGTCCTCGTTGGCGGCTCCAGTCGCCATTCTTGGAGCACTTCTCACAGGCATTCGCCCGATTCTTCATGCGGGTGGGACTTCCCTCAGCCATTCCGCCATTCAAATGAGACGCTCACGGTGAAGCCAAGTCGGCGATGTGCCCCAGTGTGAATCGTCCGCAATACGATTCCGAGAAGCCGCGTTATACAGCCGCCGGACATCCTCTTGCGTCCACCGCCGTCCGCCCACGTCCGCCCAGCGACCATCCGCCAACGTCCGTGGCCGTCCGCTCGCGTCCGTTGCGCCATCATCTCGGACTTGGCTACATTTTGGCTACAGAATTGTGTACAGTTGCTACGACTACGATCTGTGAGCGCAAAAAGAAAGCCCGCGCAACTCTAGGCGCGGGCGCAGTTTAGAAAAGCGGAGGGCACGAGATTCGAACTCGCAACCGGTTTCCCGGCACCACATTTCCAGTGTGGCCGCTCACCATTCGCTTACCCTCCCAATGCCGCCGGCCGACGGGCCGCGCGGAGTCGTGTCGGCATCTTACCTGGAGCGGGAAAAAGGGGGAAGGGTTCACAAGGAGCGACCGCGGGACGCTTGCTGGGGGTGCCGCGCTGCCGGACAATCTACGCAGCCGCGAGAATTCGCGGCCAGGCGGGCTCCATGATCATGCGACCGCCTTGCAGGCATCGGCGAAGGAAACGAACCCATGGCATCCGCAGCTTCGGCAGCAACCCTTTCCAGCGACCGATCGTGGTTCATCGTCGGCCGCTGGCAGGAGTACGAAGGGGAGGGGCGGACCAACCTGCTGCGGATCGCCGGCATCGGGGCGTTCTACGGTTTGGAGCTCGTCAACTATCACCTGCTCAACACGCCCGATGCCGC
>DATKDU010000296.1:0-11187 GCA_035512595.1 Pirellulaceae bacterium | reverse complement strand
GCTCCACCGCTTCCGCTTCCCGCTCCCAGACCCCTCCCTCAGCTTCGCTCTCATGGTCTCTCCCTCCTGGTTCGTGGCCCCAGTAGGATAGACCATTCTCCCTAACTTCCCACCTGTCTCACTTGGGTCGAAACACTACAGACGCCGTTCGACGCGCCCGACAGTTTTAGTTCCCAGTTGTTCTCGTATCGGGATAATGGCTGTTTGTTTAGCTTGGCCCAGGAAACATCTCTGTTGTGCGGGTCTTTCCGCATTGGAGTAGGTCGGTTCCCGTGCTCACAAGCAACCGAAAACGGAATAATCCACGATCGTACCGGCCCCGACTTCGGCTTGAAGATAAACACGAGCCAATCGCATTCCAGCCGGTCGTCAAACATGAACCAACTTCCTGCCTTCCAGCGCTCAGTCTCGCTTCGCGTCCGAACGCTAACTCGAACCAGCCCATGACCCGACTCAACAGCTAGATCGTACGTCGGCCACCCCTCTGGCATCTTTGAGGCTGGCTTGCCGGCAAAGGTGAACTGACTGACGGCAAAGTGCTCGCCAGCGTCCCCCAGCATCTTCGGCGTCACATTCCCCGTAGAAACAGCCATGAAGATGCTCCGCGCAACGGTAAGTAAAGTGACATCGCTACTCGACTAACCGCAGTAGTTTCTGCCGCCCGTTTGTAGCCGCCTCAACTTCCTTGCCGCGGCGTAGGTCCGATCCCTCTCCACCGCTATCCAATTCCGCCCCAGCGATTCAGCAACGGCGCGCGATTCGCACGTAGCTCGGCGGCGGCGAATCCGACTCAATAACATCCACAAGCGTTACGACGACGATTGCTTTTTTCGGCGATTCGTTCGCCTGTTCAGATAGGCACGATACTCAGGACTGAAGTACAACTGATGCCCATACCGCCGACGTTCCTCAATCCCGGCGATATGCTTGGCGTCGAGGTAGTACCGGCTTTCATCATAGTCATGTTCGCCATTTGCCCGTAGCGGCTGGACCAAGTAGCCCGCCTCTCGCTCATCGTATTCCTGGTCGACGCCGGAACGGTCTTGCCGGTCTTGAAAGCGGGAATATAGCTCGGCTGACTCAACTGCGTGAGCAATCGCCTCATCCTGCGTTTCAGCTTCGATGTTGCACAGCCTCACCCGCACCACTGCGTAGATATGCACGTCAAATCTCGGCATGTTTGGTTTCCTCCCACTAAAGTTGCTGTCCTCCAAAGCGCAACAGGCTACGCTATGCTAGCATCCATTTGCCGCCGATCAACTTGACGCGACCATCACGCGTCAGACGTTGCTGTGCCGAACGAACCCAGTGTTTCCAACGCTTTCCGAAGTGGCGCCCGTCAATGACTCGATCAATCGCGTCATCGCATAGGTCCGGATGAATTCCCTTGATCCGAGGATGAAGCTCCGCGGTTGATAATGGACCATCGCGCTCGAGCAGGAATACGATCGTATCTGCAAACACGGGCGTGACTCGACCTCCGGCAGATCGCCACCGCAGCAACTCGTCTTCGGTTGATCGCAACGCCTTGTCCAATTTCGATTTGGCGGCGCTGGTGACGGCGCGAAGTTGCCGTGAGACCTCGGTCGTGACCTCCGTTGCCAACTCGCAGTATCTTTCGAGGCGCGGTCGATCGATTGGCGCTGCCAGCCGCCCGAATGACTCAAGTTCCGCATGAATTGCGGTCACTGTTGTCACATCCGAGATCCCGACCCCGTACTCGATATTTCGGTATAGCCCGCCAGCGGTAAGATTGGCTGAGGTCACGACTGCATACGATCGGTCAAAGATGAACACTTTCGCATGGACTCGCGGGAGGTGCCACAACACGCCATCGTCAACCGAACTGAGCAGTGACTGAAGCGCGCGCGGATCGGTCGCCTGTTGCAGGAGGTGAATCGGTGACAAGTCTGACAGAATTGACAGCCGCCCGGTGCTCTGAAATGTTTCCGGCAAATGTGATCGAATTAGGTTGCAACCATCGACCGTGATGAATGGCGAGCAAATAAAAAGCGACTGTCTTGTTTGCGATAGGCAGCGCGCAAGCTCAAACTGCCAGTTCCGGGCCAAAAGCTTGACAGCCACGGCTTGCGCCTTTCATGGTGAATCAACATTCCCGCTGCAAAGACAACAAAGCTACACAGAAAGGCGTGAAGATTCCACTTCAGGCAGGGGAACCCGTTGGAAAACGGACAGCTTTTTGGGGTACTTGGCATTCGTCTTCAGGTCCGCAACCTTGGCGTAGACGATGTCCGACCAGTCGCCCGTTTTCTTCCCCAGGCAGACGGCGAGAATGTCGAATTGCTCCACGCCGTAGAATCGGCTGGCCGGGTCTCCCTTCGAGGCGCGGGTCTTTTGCGTCTCCACCTTGTAAGCCACGCTGGCCCCCCTGCCTATACGCTTCCCCACCCTTCTTGCTGCTTTCCCGAATGTTCTTAGCCTCGATGCGGAGTGGCTTCTCGACCCCAGGAAGCCAGATGGAGAAGTCGGGCTGGCTATCGAGATCGTGAGGGACGTAGCGCAAAATCAAAGAGCCGAGTAGCGCCTGGATCTGACGTTCGGTGTGGACTTCAGCGACGGCACCCTCAAGGGCAGCACGGAGGCGAAATCGCTTCGCAACCGCGTCCAAAAGCTCTGTGGCTGACAGCGCGTAAGCGATCTCCAGCGGATGCGTCATGGACTGCCTCTTATTACGTCAAGCGACCCTCCTTTCCAGATCGGCAGTCAACGCCGGCATGCTGTACACGTAACGGGCTTTCGCACTCAAAAAATGCTATTCGCCATTGACCGTAAAGCCAGCCTCGCCAGGACCTTGCGCCAATTGTCTGGCCGAATCCCAAGGCACGCAGTAAAATATCATTTGTACAGATATGAATAAATGGGTGCTATTGCGCATCTATAGGATAGGCCCCCGGTGCGCGGGGCTACTGGCGGGCGGAAGGCCGGCTGGGTGATGTTTGACAATTTGGTGGAGGGGTGAATCGTGAGTGGTGAAGTGGTCGCAGAGACCATCGGCCGGGCGTCCAAGATTGCAAAAAGTCGCTGATCGGCGAAAAAGGGGTCGTTTTGCAAGCGATTGCCGGGAAAGGACTTATGGCACGGCCGGCGCAGAGGTCGCTTATTAAAGAAAAAAAGGTCTGATTTTATAAGTGCTGACGTGCCAAGCAGTTAAGTGCGACGCATCAGCGAACTAGAATGCTCAAATCGCTTATCAGTCCCCAGAAGACCCTCACCTCACCCGGCCTCTCCCAGGGGGAGAGGGGGTTATAACCGCCTGCGCTGTCACCAGGAAGACCCTCACCCGGCCTCTCCCAGGGGGAGAGGGGTTATATAACCGCCTGATCACCCCCCCCCGTTCGGGGCGTTATAATCACCAGTTTGGTGATCATTACTTAGGGCGAGCTGGGCGGCGCAGAGGTTGCCGCAAGGCATGGTGCGGAAAGGGCTTACGGCGATAGAGCGCGGCAGGGAGGCGACGTAAGTTGAAAACGGGGGGTGCGCAAAGGCGCTATATTCCGCTGCGACGGCAGGCGAGCCGTGGTCGGCATTCGCTGCCGCGGGAGACGTGCTTTTGCGGAGCAAAAGCCGACAAACCCTCACCCGGCCTCTCCCACAGGGAGAGGGGTTGGGTGGGCACGCTGGCCGGAGTCAGCTACACATCCAGGTTCTTCACCTCCAGCGCGTGCTTCTCGATGAACTCGCGGCGGGGCTCGACCTTTTCCCCCATCAGGATGCGAAACATGTCGTCCGCCGCGGCCGTTTCCTCCATGGTCACTTTCACCAGCGTCCGGTTGGCCGGGTCGAGGGTCGTCTCGCGGAGCTCCTCGGCGTTCATCTCGCCCAGCCCCTTGAAGCGGGTGACCGTCAGCCCCTTCTGGCCCAGCTCGCGAATGGCCGCGGCCAGGCTGCGGAGATCCTCCAGCGGCACGACGTATTCCCCCTTCTTGAGGACGTACCGCGGGTCCTCGGTGCCGGTCCGCTCCTGCGGGATGAGCATGTTGATGTCGAAGCCGAACTCGGTTTTGAGCGACGCCAGGCCGGAGTTGATCGTGCGGACTTCGTGCAGCTCGGTGAGGTGCAGGTGCGACGTCTTCCCGTTGGGCTGGCCGTTGCCTTGCTCGGGATGCTCCTGCGGCACTTCGGCGACGGCCAGCTCCTTGCCGGCGGCCGCTTCTTCGGCCTCCAGAAACTGGTCGAGCTCCGGCCGCGTGTGAAACCAGCGCTCCTGCCGGCCCAGAAAGACGTGGAACACCGGCAGCCGCCCTTCGCCGTCGCGCCGCTCGGCGTGGCTCTTCAAGGAAATGCCGCGACGCTCGAGCGCCATGAGGGCCTCCTCCATGGTGGCCAGGAGGATTGCCAGGCGGGCCATTTTCTCGCCGGCGATCTGGCGGCCGTCCTGAAGGTCGAGCTGGCTGTCGGCCAGGCCGCGGTCGAGAAGTTGCTGCCGCATCTCTTCGTTGGTCTGCACGTACCAGGTGTCCTTCTTGCTTTTGACGCGGAACAGGGGCGGCTGGGCGACGTAGACGTGCCCGCCGGAGACGAGGCCGAACATCTGCCGGTAGAAGAAACAGAGCAGCAGCGTGCGGATGTGCGAACCGTCCACGTCGGCATCGGTCATGATGATGACCTTGTTGTACCGCCGCTTGCCGACGTTCTGGTCGGCGCCGATGCCGGTGCCGATGGCCTGGATCATGCTCTGGATTTCCTCGTTGGCCAGGACCTTGTCCTCGCGGGATTTGTAGGCGTTGATGATCTTGCCGCGCAGGGGAAGGATCGCCTGGAAATCGCGGAGGCGGCCGCCTTCGGCCGATCCGCCGGCGGAATCACCTTCGACGAGGTACAGCTCGCAGCGCTCCATCTCCTTGCTGATGCAGTCGCGAAGCTTGCCGGGCAAGCCCCCGCCGTACAGGGCGCTTTTGCGGCTGCGGAGGAGGTCCTTGGCCTTGCGGGCCGCTTCGCGGGCTTCGCAGGCCAGCAGCCCCTTCTTGATGATCGCCTTGGCCGTCTTGGGGTTTTCTTCCAGGAACTTGCCCATGAACTCGCCGAAGGCCGCGTTGACGATCCCTTCCACCTCGGCGTTGTTGAGCCGGTTCTTGGTCTGGGCCTGGAACTGCGGCTCGGCAACGCGGACGGCGATGATCGCCGTCAGCCCTTCGCGAAAGTCCTCGCCGGTGGGGACGAGGTCCTTGAACATGTCCTCCTTCTTGCCGTAGAAGTTCAGCGTCCGGGTGAGGGCCGTGCGAAAGCCGACGACGTGGGTGCCGCCGTCGGGGGTGTGAATGCTGTTGACGTAGGCGTGCAGATTCTCGGTGAACTCGTTGGAGTATTGGAGGGCGACCTCGATCTGGACCCCCTCGGATTCGGTCTTGATGTACAGCACGTCGGAGTGGATCGGCTCGCTGGAGCGGTTGAGGTGCTCGACGTACTCGACGATGCCGCGCTGGTAGCAGAACTCCTCGGTCAGGTTGCTCCGCTCGTCGTGGAACTTGATGCGCACGCCGCTGTTGAGGAACGCCAGCTCGCGAAGCCGTTTCTGGAGGATGTCGAATTGAAACTTCGTGGCGGTGAAGATCGAGGCGTCGGGCTTGAAGGTGATCTTCGTGCCCCGCTTGCTCGTCGCGCCGATCTTCTTCAGCGCCCCCAGCGGCACTCCGGCCTCGAACTCCTGCTGGTACATGGCCCCGCCGCGGCAGACCTGCACTTCGCACCAGATGGAGAGGAAGTTGACCGCCTTGAGGCCGATGCCGTGCAGGCCGCCCGACGTCTTGTAGCTTTGCTTGTCGAACTTGGCCCCCATGTTGAGGTTGGTCATCACCGCTTCGAGCGTGCTGACATCGCGGCCTTTCTCTTCGGACGTCTGGTCGTGCCGCTCGATGGGAATGCCGCGGCCGTCGTCTTCGACGCTGCACGAGCCGTCGTTATTGATGGTGACGAGGATGCGGCTGGCGTGTCCGGCCATCGCCTCGTCGATCGAGTTATTGACCAGCTCGTAGACCAGGTGGTGCAGGCCGGCGACAGAGCTGTCGCCGATGTACATGCCGTAGCGGACGCGGACGTGCTCCCGGTCGGAGAGTTTCTTGAACTTGGCGGCATCGTATTCTTCTTCGGCGGACTGTCGATTCTCGGCGTTGATTTCTTCGGACATGGCTGCTTTCGAACTGGGGGAGCACTCCTAGCCGGAGGCAAAACTGCCTCCGGGTTGCGGCGTCGATCCCGGAGGACGTTGTCCTCCGGCTACGAGCATTTCAGAACGTTCCCACTTTGAACTTGAGGTCTTTGATCTTCCGGTCGGGAGCGAGAGAGGTGAGTTTCTGAAGAAGGGACGTTTTCATAAAGGTCAGTTCCTGCACCACTGCCGAGTTGGCGGCAAATACTTCCAGCACCCCGCGGCGCACGTGGCCGCACCGCGTCTGGGCGGCGAACCGCTCGCCGGCCGCACTTCGCCACGCCTCGTCGAACGCGGCGGCGGCTTGCACCCGGGCGTAACCCCGCTTGGCCAGGAGCTGCGACAGCACGTCGCCGATCTTCTTGGCCGGACGAACCGGCACGCGGCGGCGCTGATAGTCTTGCAGGAGGTACTCGTCGTCGGTGGGTCGGGATTTCATTTAGCGGTCCCGCGACAGCGGCATCACCACGTACGCATAGGCCTTGTTGTCCGCATAAAACACGGCCGCCGCCTCGGCATTCTCGATGTCGATCGTCACTGTGGACTCGGGGTTGAGAACTTTCAAAAAGTCCGACACGAACCGGTGGTCGAGCGTCACGCTGATCGTCGGCCCGGTGTAGCTGATCGGCATTTCGACGTGCGACTGCCCCTGGTCGGCGGTCGAGGCCAGCAGCGTCAGCGTGCCGTCGCCGAAGGTGAAGTCGATGCCGCGGCTATCCTGCGTGCAGACGACGGCCGCCTGGCGGAGGCAAGAGTGGAACGGCCCGACGGCCAGGTCGATCTTGGCCGCGTCCGGCCGCATGGGAAACACGTCCCGCCAACGGGGAAAGCGGCCTTCCACCAGCCGCGAATAATACGAAGCGCGCTCCGTCTTGAGGAGCACGTCGCTGGCCCGGCAGCTCAGGAACAATTCGCCGTCGCTGTCGGAAAGGGCCCGGCCAATCGCCCGCAGCGATTGCGAGCGGATGATCGTCGGCGAATCGGTCGATTTGTGGCCACCGATGACTTGCGCCGCCGCTTCGACCTTGGCCAGGCGGCGTCCGTCGGTGCCGACGGCCGTCAGCTTCTCGCCGTCGAACTCGACCAGCACACCGCTGAGGGCGTAGCGGCTGCTCTCCATGTCGGTGGCGAATTCGGTCCGCTGGATGATCTGCCGGAAGAGGCTGGCGGGGACGATGTGGTACTTCTTCTCCTCAAACGAGGGGATGGCGGGAAACTCCTCCGGATCTTCGGCCGGCAGCTTGAACTCGCTGCGGGCCCCTTTGACGACGATCCCCTTGGTGGTCGTTTCGATTTGCAGCTTCTCATCGCTCGTCTCGTGCAGGATCGCGCCGAAGTTGGCGTTGGGAAGCACCGCCACACCTTCCTTGTCCACGTTGACCCCTTCGACGTTGACGCGGACCCCCATCTCCATATCGGTGGCTGTGAGCGAGACCAGGTCCTTTTTCACATCCAGCCGGATGTTCTGGAGGATCGGCTTGGGACTGCGGCTAGGAGCAAACGGCGAAGCGGTAGCAAACCCCGCGAGCAGCTTGGCACGGTCGCACAGGATCTTCATGGCTGGGGCCTTTCGAGGAATGGGCGGCGGGCGAATATTACAAAGAGATATCTAAATACAGCAGTAATAAGAATGTGGCGGCGGAAAATGTCGATAGCGCGCGGCGGACGTTACTTAACGCCGGTCGCGGCCGCGAGTTACAGCGGCCAGCCGCCAAAACCAAGCGGTGGAAAACAGGTTGCCTTGGCGTCGGCTGCGGCCCGCTACACGTCGTTGACGGCACGAGTTCTCGAGCGACTGGCCCCGTCTGTCGGTAGCTCCCTGGGCCGCCGACTGCCAGCGACGGCAACTGACGGAGTTTCCACATTCGCCGGCAAGTGTGCTCGCGATGAATCTCGTGGTTCATGCGGCGGCCTCATCTGCCGACAGTTGCAGTTTCAGCTCGTCGAGCGCTTGCCGCAGGCGGGGCTCGTCGGCCATCGCCTTCGTCGCTTTCTTGCAGGAGTACATGACGGTCGTGTGATCGCGGTTGCCGAAGTAGCGGCCGATCTGGGCGTAGCTCAGTCCGGCCAGCTCGCGGGCCAGGTGCATCGCCAGGCCGCGAACCGCCGTCAGCGAGTGCTGCCGCGAATTGCCCCGCAGATCGCCGACCGTAACGGCAAAGTGTTTGGCGACGGCAGCGGCAATCACCTTCAGCGAGGGGGACGCACTGCCGTCGGACTTCAAATAGGCTTCGATCAGCGTCGAATCGACGTCGCCGCCACCCAGCCGCGCCTGTTCGCCCAGGCGAATCACCGCGCGGCGCAGTTGCGGCGCGGTCGCCAACTGCGGCAATGCCGCTCCGGCTGGGGCCAATCGCTCCACCGCGGACTGTGGCAATTCGACGTCGGCATCGGCGGCAAAGTGTGCCAAGAGCGCACGCCGTGCGGCAAATTCGGGAAGGGCCAGTGGAATCACCAGCCCGGCCGACAAGCGGCTAGCCAGCGATGGCGACAGATGGGGGGACTGAAGCGGATGCGTGCGGAGCGTTGCGACGACGAGACAGCCGCGGCCAGCGAGCGAGTCGATGAGCTGGCGCAGTTCTTGCTGCGCGGCTGGCTTATCTGCCATTCGCTGCACGTCGTCGATGGCGAGCAAGTGCAGGCGGCTGTAGCGGTGGCGAAACTCGCCGATGCTGTCGGTCTGCACGGCGTGGGCATAGGCGCGGGCCAGATCGACGGCAGTAGTAGAGAGCGCCGTCACCCCTGCGAAGTGCCGCTGGAATTCCGCAATCAGAAGCTCCAAGATCAGCGACTTGCCGGCGCCGCTCATGCCAGTGATCACCAGCGGGTTGGCGGCTGGCGACGGATCGTGTACGGCGGCCAGCGCACGGGCCAACAGTGCGTTCTCCGGGCCGGCAACGAACTGCCGCCGCCGCAGCGCAGCAGCACCTTTGGCCGCGGCGGGAGCGCAGGGCGAAGCAAGTTTTGGGATCGCAAACAGGCCGCTGACCAAGGGAGAAACCGTCCGTGAATTGGGCCGAAAATGAGGCCAGTAGGAAAGCTCCGATTCTACTAAATTTCGGGCCCGCTGACGAGCCGGCAGAGCCACTTTTCTCCGCTATTTCCGTGCGCGCAAGTTATTGACGCACTTGAGGATGCGACGAGCCGCTTGTTCGACTTCGCTGACGGTCGTAAACGCCCCCAAACTGAGCCGGATCGAGCCCTCGACGAGCGATTTTTCCAGGCTCATCGCCAGCAGCACTGGCGAAGGTTCGCTCGACCCGCTGGCGCACGCGGAACCCGTGCTGCAGGCGACGCCGGCGAGATCAAGAGCCATCACCAGCGCCTGGCGGTTGATGCCGGGAAAGGCGATGTTGGTCGTCGTTGGCAGCCGCGGAGCAGCAGCGCCGATGATGATCGCGTCGGGCGCGCCTTGCAGGAGCAGTTGCTCCAATTGCTCACGGAGCGCGGTCATTCGCTGCTGCCTTTCGGCCGCCTCGTCGTGGAACAGCTTGAGCGCGGTAAAGAAGCCGACGGCCAGCGCGACGCACTCGGTGCCTGGGCGCAGCGCGGCTTGCTGAAAGCCGCCGAACAAGAGCGGCTGGAGTTTTAGGCCGTGCTTTACGATCAGCGCGCCGATGCCGAGCGGCCCGTGGAACTTGTGCGGGGAGACGGTCATGGCATCGACGCCCAGTTCGTGGAAACTGACGGAGATCTTGCCGACGGCTTGCACGGCGTCGGTGTGGATCGGGATGTTGTGGGCCTGGCAGATTGCAGCTAGTTCTCTTACCGGCTGGAGGACGCCCGTCTCGTTGTTGGCGAGCATGACGGAGACGAGGGAGATTGCGGATTGCGGATTGCGGATTGCGGATTGTGCGGCATGGAGGTTAACGACCCCCTCACGCGTCACCGGCAGCTTGATGACGGGCGTGCCGCGGCGGGCCAGCTCGTCGGCCGCGCCGACGATGCTGGGGTGTTCGATGGCGGAAAGTAGAACGGAATTCATTCCATTCCCTGACAAACCTGGTCCGATTCCAGAACGGATTGAAATCCGTTCTACGCTAAGGACCAGATTGTTCGCCTCCGTCCCGCCGCTGGTGAAAATCAGCCGATCCTCTTCCATGCCGCTCGTTCCCCCGCCGAGCAGCGTCAAAATCCCCTCGCGGCATTCCTCGAGCACGCGCCGCGCCTTGCGACCGGCCGCATGTTGACTGGCCGGATTTGCACCGATGTCCATCCATGCGGCAGCCATCGCCTCGACCACGCGTGGATCGATCGGCGTGGTGGCGTTGTGGTCGAGGTAGATGAGGTCGGAGGGCATCGGCGGTGCTAGCAGTGCAGGGGAACGAACCCCAGTCTATCACGAAAAGTGCGATTGCCCGGCGGAAAGTCGATGCAGTAAGGTTGGTTCTCCAACGTGAAGCAAGCATTTATTTTGGAATTGTTGGATTGTCAAGGAGCTGTGCCAACAAGCGATTGAAGATCTTAACGCCGCCATCGAGATCGATCCGCAGAAACCGCGATTCTACGTGGCGCGGGCAACAGCCTATTCGAACACGGGTGACGATCAACGGGCACTGTCAGATTTCGATGCGGCCTTGCGGTGCGATCCGGACTTTATGCCAGCGCGTGACCCGCGGCTCGTCGCGTCCCGTCGTAATTGCCAGGCGCGGCGGCCGTTCACCGTCAACCGCGCGTGGTCGCTGTTGCCCGAATTCTGGCGAAGTCCGCTACGTCCATTCACTCGCTTCGATCCGGCAGGCGTCTTACAATCGGGGGATTCAAGCCTGCCAGGCTGGCCACGGAGTTCTTTCATGTTGCGCTCGTGCTCGCTGCTGCTCAGTTCGCTGTTGTTCCTCACACCGTCAGTTGCTGTAGCGGAGGAAATGCCGCCGCCGACCGTGGCGGAACTGGCCAAACAGGCGCGGCCCAGCGTGGTCGTGATTCAAACGGCCGGACGCGATTCGGGGGAGCAGGCGATCGGCACCGGCTTCGTCATCGCGGAGGGCGGCCTGATCGCCACCAACCTGCACGTGATCGGT
>DATKDU010000295.1:0-7028 GCA_035512595.1 Pirellulaceae bacterium | reverse complement strand
CCGGAATGGTTAGCGGCGTGGAATCGTCCGCTAAAGCCACCAAAGAGCGGGTCCGCGGCAGGATGCGCCAGATCCCCGCCCCGGGGGTTTTTTGACAACAAGAGGGGGGTTTTGTCAATAAACCTGTCAAACTGGGAAAGTCAGTGAAGATGCGCAGCGCGGCCCTGGCGAGGGGGTGAGATGATTCAATTGCCAAAGAACGATTTTCGCCTCCGTGGAGACGTTGTGTAATTCTAGTCAGTAGTGGTATTTTGTCAAGATAGCGGCGATAGCGGCCATTCCGGCGAATATGCCGACGGCGCAGCCGTGCCCCACGTTTAATCGCCGGGCTCTTCGAGATAGGTGTAGCCAGAAAGCCCGTCCTCGTAGAACTTGAGGAACCGGCCCGCTTCGACGTGCGAGAGACGACCCTCGCGGACGGCAATTTCCACGGCCGTTTGCAGGCGGGTGGTCAGGTCGCCGTGGTCGAACTCGACGTAGTCAAGGACCTCGCGGACCGTGTCCCCCTTCACGATCGCCTCCAGCACCACTTCACCGGTGGCCGTCATATCGACGTGGACCGTGTTCGTGTCCCCGAACAGGTTGTGCAGGTCGCCGAGAATCTCTTGATAGGCGCCGATCAAAAACGCGGAGAGGTAATACGGCTGGCCGTCGTAGGGATGGAGAGGGATCGTCCGCTTCACGTCACGGCGGTCGATGAACTGGTCGATCTTCCCGTCGCTGTCGCACGTGATGTCCCCCAGCACCGCGTGCCGCGTCGGCCGCTGGTCGAGCCGGTGGATCGGCATCAGCGGAAAGAGCTGGTTGATCGCCCAGCTATCGGGCATCGACTGGAACAGCGAGAAGTTGCAGAAGTAGGTGTCCGACAGCAGGTTGTCGAGCCCCTCCAACTCCTCCGGCACGAAGTCGAGCTGCTCCGTCAGCCGGCGAATCTTGCGGCAGATGGCCCAGTAAAGCCGCTCGGCAATCGCACGCTGGTCGAGGTTCAGGTAGCCGGTCGAGAACAGCGTCATCACCACGTCCATCGCCTGCTGGGCGTCGTGAAAGCTTTCCAGAACGTTGCGGGCGGTGACGCCCTTGTACGTATCGGCCAGGTCGCGCAGCGCCTGCTCCGACTCGGCCGGAATCTCGCACATGCTGTCGTCCCCGTTCCCCTGGCCGGAAACGCCCAGGACGCCGAAGACGAGTGCCGCGTGGTAGGCGGCGACGGCGCGGCCGCTCTCGCTGATGATCGTCGGATGGGCGACGCCGGCCTCGTTGCAGACCGCCTGGACGTGGTGAATCACGTCGTTGGCGTATTCCTGGAGGGTGTAGTTGACGCTCGATTCAAAATTGGTCTGCGAGCCGTCGTAATCGACGCCCAGGCCGCCGCCGATATCGAGATACTCCAGCCCCGCCCCGCGCTTGGCGAGATCCGCATACGCGCGGGCCGCCTCGGTCATCGCCCCCTTCACGTGGCGGATGTTGGTGATCTGGCTCCCCAGGTGAAAGTGCAAGAGCTTGAAGCAGTCGAGCATGTCGCGGGCCCGCAGCTCTTCGACCGCCTTGAGGATCTCGCTCACCGTCAGGCCGAACTTGGCCCGGTGGCCGCTGGAGCTTTGCCAGCGGCCGCTGCCGCGGGCCGCCAGCTTGATCCGCATGCCGATCTGCGGCCGCACGCCGACCTTCTCGGCATATCTGAGGATCAGGTCCAGCTCGGTGTATTTCTCGACAACGGGAATGACGCGGCGGCCGATCTTCTGGGCCATCATCGCCATTTCGATGAACTCGGCGTCCTTGAAGCCGTTGCAGATGATCGGCGTGTCGGCTTCGGTCATGGCGACGACGGCCAGCATTTCCGGCTTGCTGCCGGCCTCCAGGCCGAAACCGTACTGCTTGCCGTGCTGCACGACCTGCTCGACGACGTGCCGCTGCTGGTTGACCTTGATCGGATAGACGCAGATGTAGCGGCCTTTGTAGTCGTGCTCGCGGATCGCCTGGGCGAAGATGTCGTGCATCTCGCGGAGGCGGTCCTTGAGAATGCCGTTGAAGCGGAGCAGGATCGGCAGGTCGAGTCCGCGGAGTTGGAGGCGATCGACCAGGTCCTTCATGTCGATGCCCAGGGCGGGATCCTTGGCCGGATGCACGGTCAGGTGCCCCAGCTCGTTGATCGAGAAATACCCCTTCCCCCACCGCGGCACGTCGTAGAGTTCGGCGGCATCGGTGATCGACCAGCGATCGGTATCTTTGAGCATTTTTTCTGGCTAGACCTCAGGCGGGCAACTCGGGCGGGCAAACCTCGATGCCGAGCCAGATGGCCGGCGCACGGCGAGCCGCGGAGAGTGCGAACGGAACATTATACGCCTGCTGCGGGGGGCACAAGGGCCAGTTCCCTCGCGTGCTTACCCCTTCTCCTTCTCCTGCTCTTACTCCTCTTCCTGATCTTAATCGTAATCCTAATCTTAATCCCGGACCCGCCGCCCGTTGCCGGCGCCGGCAGGGAGAAGGATTAAGAGTCGGATTAAGATTAAGAATGGGATTAGGAGCAAGAGTCAGAGGAAGAGAAGGATCAGCGGCCGCTACTCCAAATCGCTCAGGCTGGCCGCTTCTTGGCCGTTCTTCGTGCTCAGAGCCCGGTACGTGGCGTGGTTAATGGTTTCGCCAACGAACCGCACCGAACCATCCCCGATACAAAACTGAGCCCCTCGCGGATGGCGACTGCGAAACGACATGACGTCGGGCCAATTCTTCGGGTCCGGAGGTCGCGGAAAAAAATTGAGCGGCGCATGACAACTTGCATAATCACCGTTGGCGTAGAAAGCAGCCGAGTGGTCATTGTGTTCCGGAACGTCCTCACCGACCATGAAGGTGTTACTCATCCCGTCGGTGACATCCGAGAAGCGCTGGGGTTCGCGATAGGTGGTCCGAAAGAACAGGCCATTGCAGCCGCCAACGACATGGCAATCCGGCATCGATCCGGGGTGAATGCTTTGCAACCCGCCCATTCGAGTGTCGCCGATGACGCCCTTGTAGTTGGTCAGAGCGACCGAAATGCCTTCCCACTGATACTGAGTGGACGACAGAGGGCGAGCGGAACCATCGGAGGGACATAGCAGCACGGAGAGCCGCGTCTGAACGAGCGGCAGGCAATCTGGATGGCGAATTCCCTCGTCGCTGAAGAAGTTGCCGTGGTAATAAGGTTCAAATCGCTCCGCGAGCGGACCCTGTTCAAGCTGGGGCAAAATGCCCACGATCCAGCCCTTTCCGCTCAGGGGAACTGGGGGAGTCCCTGGGGGAGAATAAGGGCCCATGCTGATCGGAAGACTCCTCAGAGCATCATGGTATTGGTGCAACGCAAAACCGATTTGCCGCAGGTTGTTGGCACACTGCACCCGGCGCGCCGCCTCCCGCGCGAATTGCACGGCCGGCATCAGCAGCGCTATGAGGATTCCAATAATGGCAATCACCACCACAAGTTCCAATAGTGTCATTCCGGCGTGCGCGGGATGTGAGTTCACGCGGTTCGGCGAGTTCCGCGTTTCACCATTGGGATGGAAGTGGTTCATGTGCGCCCCCCTCTCAATACACTGCGTAAGAAGCGCCAAACAGCGCCGAGAAAGCGAACAGCAGTGCCGCTGCCACGCAGGCAATGCTCACCAGCATGCCAGATGGCGCCTTTCGAAATAAAGTGGCCATGGCGATATACGCGGGAAACACGATGACAGCGTAGCGGGCCTGCGATAACATGCCCGCTTGGACACTGTGCGTCAAATAAGGCAGTCCCAACGCGACAAGCGAGAACAATGCCTCGCCCCTGCGAATTGTCCCCTTCCACCAGCCAACACCTACGATTGCACAGAACGTGACGAAAACAATTGGGTTGAGCAATCGGACGTTGAAGACGGGATTCTGCGCCGAGTCGGCAAACTCCCAGTACGACTTGCTGCGTGAATTGAAGACCGACCTCACGGGCTCGAGAGTGACAAGTCTCCGGGCCATTTCCGCCGCCGGCAAATCGTTCTCGGTCACGAAATGGCGCTGGGCGGTGACAAATGTCATGGGGTCACCGTAAACACTCGCCTGTATGGCCATGAATCCGAGGAGGCCCCAACAAGTCAATGGGATTGCCGCGATTGAGGTCAGCGTCTGGTCTCGCAGCCTTCCGGAACTTCGCAGATGATCTACGAAGGGCAATACCAAGGCGAGCCCGACCAGCCGCGTACTCGTGGCGAGGCCGATGATGAGCGCAATCGCCAGCACCGGCCACCTTCGCTCCATGCCGTAAAATGCGGCCACCACGGCTGCCAGAAACAGCGACTCGCTATAACCGACGCGAAAGAAGATAGCGAGCGGACAGAAGCAGGCGATGAGCACGGTCCAACGCGCGACCTTTACCGGGCTGGCGTCAGCCCTGGTTACCAGAACGTAGCGGTACAACAAGCCGCAGCAGACGAGAAAGGCAAGATTGCCGGTGATCAACAGGGCAACGTCAACCGAGCACGACAATGCTCTCGAAACGCCCCGGGCAAGGTACGGGTAACCTGGAAATGACACGGCCCGCTTGACGTGGTCCTTATGATACCCCTCGGCGGCAATCTCGGCAAACCGTTCTCCGTTCCATGACAACATTGCGGACACGACATTCCGCTGCGTTCCTGGATCGCGCTCAGTTGCCTGTTGCACAAGCGGCGGCGATACGAACTCAAGCGCGAACGAGATCCCAGCCAATACGACGATGAATGAAGCTGCGAACGGCAGCAAAACGTCGCTCTGAAGAAACGTCCGCGCGACGTCCCCCGGCACCAGCGCCCGAAAGCGATGGGACCAAGTGCTGCTGTCGTCATGGCCCTCGTTCATTGCCTGCGCCTCAGCGGAATTTTTGCAGGCGTCACGATGATCGCCAGCGCCTCACCAACAGCACAACGACACACAGGGCCAAAAAGCCGCCGATGGCCACGATCAAGGTTCGATAAGACCAACGATCGGTGCGCAGGCCGGCTTGGCCATATTCGGTCGCCATCAGTTCTTCCCAAGTCGCGCCGCGCCGCCTCTCCACGGGGGCGATGGGGCGTTTTTCGCCACCGCGCCTCACCAAGTACTGCGTGCCGGACGCGCGATCGTCCACAAACGTGCCGGCTGGGAAATCGATGACAAACAGCTTGTCAGAGAGCGGCTCATTGAGGGCATAATCGGTCACTTTTGCAGTACAGCGCTCCACGATGACGCCGCGAGGCATGAACGCGAGGTTCCAACCGCTCGGCACCCAACCGATGGTGGCATCTTGCGAGTACGTAATATCGATCTGTGCGGACAATCTCCCGTCTACTTCCTCAGCCCACCGCAATACCACGAATTCCCTAGCAGGATCGACATGCAACAGGTTCACGATTCCGTTTTTCGCCCTGTCCGCTCGCTGACGCAATAGCATGCACGGCTGCCCGTCAACCGTTTCCTCAGTGGAAACGAGATCAAAGTCAGACAGCTCGAAATCCCCTTGGAAGCTGGGGTCGAGTGGTCGAAAACAAAGCGTTATGGCCCGAAAATGCACGTTCTTCACGTCGTCGTAAACCGGCGGGGCAAGGATGGTGCCAGTGTTTTGCGATCCTGCCTTGCCGTCTTTCAAACGCATGCTGCGATGTCCGTCAAACGTACTCAAGTATCCTCCCTCAGTATGGTTGCTGACCTTCTCCTTCAGGTTGATCTGCCGCGTCAAATAACGGCACTTCGCCCCCTTGAGCATGAAAACTTTCGGCACGCGGATGGGAATGGGAGCAGCTTCTGGCAAGGGGGTTGGTTGTTCCTCAGGCCTTGCGCCTTTTCCGCTCGCTGTCTTTGGAGCGGTTTGGGGCCCGCGCAGGGGGCGCATGTCGCAGTCACTCTGCCACTCAAAACGCGCGCTGGTCACTGCGTCTTGCCGGCGCTGCCAGGCCTGCCGCAGAGCATCCGGGACCCCTTCCGCAGTGGACTCGACCTGGAATAGGGCGACGAGCAGGAGACTGACCGTGCAGCCGAACATATGACGAATGGAAGGCGTCACTGACATAAAACGTGCTCCTAATGGCTCGCGGCGGTCCACAAACTGATTAGCGGTCGCCGCATGAAGAACACGATCACACACAATGCCGCAAAACCGCCGATCGCCAAGGTGAGCGTACGAGCGGACCATCCCTCGCTGCGCAGCCCAGCCTTGCCGTATTCGGTCTCCATTAACTGCTCCCAGGTAACGCCTCGCCGCCTCTCGACGGGGGCGATGGAGCGCTTCTCGCCCCCCTGCCTCACCAGGTATTCCGTCCCCGACGCTCGATCATCTACAAACGTTCCCGGCGGGAAATCGATGACGAACAGCTTCTCAGAGAGCCGTTCGTTAAGTGCATAGTCACTTACAGTAGACGAACAGCGAGTCATGACGACTCCGTCCTGACGCAGCAAAACCGCGTTCCAGCCATCGGGAACCCATCTGACGGTTGGGTCTTCCGTGTACGTGATATCAATTTGTGCAGCGAGGCGGCCCTGTACTTCGGAAGTGTATCGTAAGACTACGAAATCCCGGGCTGGATCAACATGCAGCAGATGTACAATTCCACTTGCTGATGCCGCTTTCCGGTCGCGCAACAGCATGCATGGCCGCCCGTCTACCGTTTCGTCGGTGGAAACCAGCTCGTAGTCGGACAGCTCCGCCCCGCCATTGAAGCCAGGATCGAGCGGCCGGAAGCAGAGCGTCAGGGCTCGAAAATGAATGTTGCCGATGTCGTCGTAACGCTGCGGAGCGAGAATCGCGCCCGTGCTTTGCGACTCTTTCTTCCCGTCGAACAGTCGCATGCTCCGACGCCCGTCAAAGGTGCTCACGTACTCCCCCTCCGTGCGGTCCACCACCCCTTCCAGCAGATTGGTTTGGCGCGTCGAATAGCGGCACTTAGAGGCTATCCGAAAAGTGATCTTGTTCTAAATTGCCGAAACTGCGTAGTGTGCTGGCTTCCATCTTCCCCAAACCAAGGAGCATGCACATGGACGTGCCAGCACGTGAAACGTATCCCAGCGACCTGACCGAC
>DATKDU010000294.1:0-11316 GCA_035512595.1 Pirellulaceae bacterium | reverse complement strand
GACATCGAGCAGAATCAGCGCAAGTGGCGGCATCCGCAGTCGGGATGCACCTTGCTCTTGCCGGCCAACAAGCTGGATGACGCGCCGCGGCCTGCCGATATCGTCGGCGTACGCGCCCAATTGGACTTGCAAGGGCATTTGGACGAGGCAGCGTTTGATGGATTCGTGGCGTCTGGGAAGCTACCGGCGGCTGCCCACGACCGGCGCTGATCCGCGAGGTCTGGCGCTCGCCGCTGCTGTGTCTCTGGCGGAGCGAGGGGACTACTCACCACGCCGCGTCCATCTGGTTGACCGCGATTGCCGCCGCCAGCTGGACTGTAGGCCCCTTGCTCCGCAAGGGCCAGGATCGGCAGTTGTCGCTTGGGCGACGGTGATCGTTGTGGCGGAGAAGTTGCCGCTGCTGTCCCTCGCGGAGCGAGGGGACTACTTACCACGCCGCGTCCATCTTGTTGACCGCCAGCGCCGCGGCCAGCTCAGTCGTCTTGGGGCGCAGCTCCAGGCCGACGTAGCCGTCGTAGCCGAGGGTTTTTAGCTCGCGCATCACGCGGGGGTAATAAATCTCGCCCGTGCCCGGCTCGTTGCGGCCGGGGTGGTCGGCCAGTTGGATGTAGCCGAGCTGGTCGAGGCCCTCCTTGAGGTGGCCGCACAGGTCCCCTTCGCTGATGTGCATGTGGTAGAGGTCCCAGTTGATCTTGACCATCGGCGAATCGACGGCCCGGCAGATTCGCACCGCGTCCTCGCTGCCGTACAGGCAGTGCCCCGGATGATCGACCCGGCCGTTCATCGGCTCCAGGATCAGCATCACCTTCTCCCGCTCGACGATCGGCGCGACCCGCTTGAGGACCTTGATCACCTGCTCGTGCATCTGCTCCTTGGTCATCCCCTTCTGGTTATTGCCGGCGACGACGCACATCTTGGGGCAGCTCCACTGGTGGGCGACCTGGCACGCCTCCTCGATCTGCGCCACGCACTTCTCCTCGTTGGCCGGGTTGTTCATCCCCGGCTCGAAGCCCCAGGCGGTGAACTGGGCGATGTCGAGCTTCAGCTCCTGGCACAGCTTCGCCACCGCCGGCACATCCTTGTCCTGATAGGGCCAAATCTCGACTGCCGGGAAGCCGAACTCGGCGGCCTTCTTGAGCCGCTCCAGAAACGGCAGCTTGTTCCACCACATCTGCACGTTGACGGCGAACTTCGTGTTCTTCGTCTTGCCGAGCGAGCCGACATCGACGGCTTCGTTTTCGGACTTCTTATCCTCGGCCAGCAGCGAAGCAGGAATTGACGCGGCAGCAGCGGCCGTGGCAGAAGCGCCCAGAAACAAACGGCGGGAGAGGGACATGGCGGCACCTGAAAACGAGGTCGGGGATGTGGATGGAGGATGATTATCCGACGATTACGATCAACGACGCAACTACCATCGCGCATGCTTGACTCAGAGGAATCGGCACGATCAGCCAGATGGACCGGCGGTTTGCGTTGCCTTGCGGCACTCACGCATTCCAATCTAGACTAAAACACGATGGAATTCGCGTGCGCGAGCGATGCCTATTCATGAAGGCGCGATGAGACGATGGCCGTGTCTGGCGAACGGCTCGATTCTTTCCCAATCCAAAATCCCAAGGCTGTGACGAGTCCCCGCAGTCCTTATCCGAAATGCCACAGCCCGTCGCTTATCTTAACGGACAGATTCTTGACTCCCAGTCAGCCGTCATTCCCGTCACCGACGCCGGCTTCGTGCAGGGGGTGACGGTCGCCGAGCAGCTCCGCACGTTTGGCGGCAAGCTGTTTCGCCTGGAAAAACATCTGGCTCGACTGGCTCATTCGCTGGAAATCATCGGTGTCGATCCGGGAATGCCGCTGGCGGAGATCGGGCGCGTGGCGGAGGAACTGGCGGCACGGAATCACGCCCTGCTCGATCCGGCGGATGATTTGGGGCTGTCGATCTTCGTCACGCCCGGCACGTACGGGGCATTTTCCGCCGCGGTGCCGGCGAGCGGCCCGACGATCGGCATGCACACCTACCCGCTGCCGTTTCATCTGTGGCACGACAAGTACGAGCGCGGCCAGTCGCTGGTCGTCAGCAGCGCACGGCAGGTGCCGACTGCTTGCTGGCCCGCGGAGCTCAAGTGTCGCAGCCGGATGCACTACTACCTGGCGGACAAGGAGGCCCGCGAACGGGAGCCCGGCGCGCGGGCGCTGCTCTTGGACGAGAGCGGCCAGGTCGTCGAGGCCTCGACGGCCAACGTGCTGATTTTCGTCCCCCGCGAAGGGCTGGTTTCCCCGCCGCGCGAGGTGATCCTGCCTGGCGTCAGCGTGGGGATGCTCGAGGAGTTGGCCGCGGCACTGAAGATTCCGTTCGTCCATCGGCGGCTGGCGCCGGCCGACATTGCCGCCGCCGGCGAGGTGATGCTGTGCAGCACCAGCCCCTGCGTGTGGCCGGTGACGCGTCTCAACGGCCAACCGATCCGACATGGCCGCTGCGGCCCGGTGGTCAAGGCCCTGCTCGATGCGTGGTCGAAAGCAGTGGGGGTCGAGATCGCGGCTCAGGCCGCGCGGTTTGCAGCGCGATCAACGCCTAACACTCCCTCTCCCTCTGGGCGAGGGCTGGGGTGAGGGTATGATGCTGGACATTGACATCGCTCGCGAGCATCCGTCCGCCGAATTCGACGGCACTCGGCTCCGCCGCGCGGTAAAAGCGGTCCTCGCGGACGCGGGCATCACTGGCGGCGAAGTGAGCATTGCCGTCGTGGACGATGCGCGGATGCACGAGCTCAACCGCCGGTACCTCGATCACGACTATCCCACCGACGTGCTGAGCTTCGTCCTGGCGCGCGACGGGGAGCATCTCGACGGGCAGATCGTCGTCAGCTTCGACTGCGCGTCCCGCGAAGCGGCCCGCTACGGCTGGAATGCCGACGACGAAGTGCTCCTGTACGCCATCCACGGCGCACTGCACCTGGTCGGCTACGACGATCTGAACCCCGGGGCCAAGCGGGCGATGCGTGATGCCGAGCGAAAGTACCTGGCCCTTTTCGGCCTCGTCCCGCGGTACGATGAGGGCCACCTCTGACCTCCGATCTCCAACCTCTCCTATGCCCAAAGAATTCCTCAATCCGCCCGCCCTGAATCGCACCTTTGGCTGGACGCACGTCGTCGCCACCAGCGGCGGCAAGACGATCCACGTCTCCGGACAGGCCGGCATTGACGAGCGGGGGCAACTCGTTTCCAAAGACCTCAAGGCGCAGACCGAGCGGACGTTCGAGAACCTGAAGGCCGCGCTGGCCGCAGCCGGCGCGACGTTTCGGGACGTGGTCAATTCGCGGGTGTATGTCGTCGGGTTTAAGCCCGAGTACCTGCCGATCATTCGCGAGGTCCGCAGCCGGTATTTTGCCGCCGATCAACCGCCGGCCAGCACGCTGGTCGGCGTGACGGCCCTCGCGGGGCTGGATTGGCTGATCGAGATCGAGGTGACGGCGGTCGTCGAGGACTGAGCCGTAGGACGGCCTTTCCAGGCCGTCTTGTGAAAGCGGGACAGCCTGGAAAGGCCGTCCTACGAGTGATTATCCCGCCACCGCCGCCTTCGCCGCCTTCGCCACCGCCGCTTTCATCTTTTCCAGGCCCGTCCTGGCCACCAATAGCGCGTCCTGCTTCCAGTACTCGGGATTGAACAGCTCCAGCGACAGGACGCCGCGGAAGCCGACCGAGAAGAGGTCGCGGAGAATCTGCGTCAGCGGGGCGACGCCGTCCCCAGGATAGACGCGGTCCTTGTCGGCAATCCGCTCGCGCGGCGGCTCAGCCGGGTAATCGTTCATGTGAAAGACGTGCACCGCCTGACCGGAAAGCATCCGCAGCGCGGCAAACTCACTGCCGCCTTTGTAGAGGTGATAGACATCGGGCAGGATGCACGCCCGCCGATGCCGGGCCTCGATGGCCACGAGCGCGGTTTCACCAAGGCGGCTGAGGCTCTTGGAAAAGCCCCACACTTCGACCTGCGGCGTTACGTCGAGTTGGTCGCCGAGCAAGAGCAAATCGCGATACCGCTCCGCCGCTTTGAACAGGTTAAGATCGGCCTGCTGCGTTGCTCCGCTCGGCGGGGCGGCAATCCGCGTTCCGCCAATCCTGCGGATCAGGTCCATGTCTTTCTTGGCGTTTTCCAGCCCTGCGGCGCGGCGAGCGTCGTCATCGACGATCCACTCGGCAAAACCGATGGCGCTCTCCACCGTCAGCCCGGCGTCGGCAATCCGCTTTTTGAGATCGGCCGCACTGCCGCCGGCTGCAATGAACTGGTGCAGATCCCCCATCCACGGCTCGATGGCGTCGTAACCCGCCTTGGCGGCCACATCGACTTGCTCGGGAACCGGCAGCTTCTGCCCGCGGATCGTGCTCATGTTGAGGCAGTAGCGGACTTCCTTGGCCGCCGCCGCAGCGGCTGCCGGCTCGGCTGCCGAGGCAGCTTCCAAGGCTCCGGCAACAGCGGCGATCCCGGCCGCGCCGATGGCCTGACGACGATTCAGAGAGGGGTTCATCGAAGGTGATTCCCGTGGCAAAGAGACTCGTGGTTAGTCGAACCAGTGGAGCCCCATTGTCGAAGCGGAGCGGAGGCTTGGCAATTCCCTGCCGTGCAGCGTTCAGGCTAGCATGCCGCCTGTTGGAAACTTATTCCGAATCGGCAAGTGCGGCGGCTTAAACTGCTCCCAATAGAATCGCCGTAGCGATCGTGCCGATGTTGCCAGCAGGCGCTGGGCTCTTGCGTTGAGGACTGCCGTGCGCTAATCCCAAATCTGGAGATCCCCATGCGAACGATGCTGCCCTGGGCCGCAATCGCCATTGTGCTGGCAAGCGCAACATTCGCGCAGGCGGGCGGCGGCTGCGCCGTCGCGGCCCCGGCCTGTGGAGTCCACGACAATGCCTGTGGTGCAGGCTGTGGCCGAGGGGGCTGCGGACTCTTCGGCCGGCATGGGGGCGGCTCGGGCATCGGGGGGCTCGATCGGCATTTCAACTGCGGCTGCCGCGGGAGCTACAACTACCCGGTTCCGCCCCAGTACACGTACCACTGGCCCGGCATGTACAAGCAGAACCTGATGACCGACTACACCAGCCCCTGGCGGTTTCCCCCGCTGAAGGCCTACGTTGATGAAGTGCCGGCCCAGCCCGCGGCAGGAATGCCGCTGCCGAACTTCCGCACGGTCTCAGCCGTCGAGGTCATTCCGAGCGCCACGTCCCGCGCTGGCGAGATCGAATCGATCAGCAGCCGGCTGTCGCGGGGACGCTAGCAGTTCGCGAGACGATGCTCTCACCTAACCCGATGCGTCAGCGAGGGGAAGATCCCTCGCTGACGCTTCGGGTTATTAGTGAAGCAAGAAAAGAAAAAGGGCCGAGTCTCGCGCGTTGGGGGGAGGTGGGAAGATTGCGAGACCCGGCCCCATCGGTGGTAACCGGTAATGCGCTACCGGTTCGCAGCACCGTCTTGCGACGACGCTGCTTACCTTGCCCGATTACGGCACCGGAGTGCCGCGGCATAGGTAGAGCGAACGGACTTGAAGAAAGTACCCGCACCACAAAACTTATTTTTTGTCTTGGCGCAGCTCTTCCACTTCCTTGCGCAGCTTCTCCACTTCCGCCTGAAGTCGTTGCAGGGCATCACTTTGCGTCTGGTCGAGCTTTTTCAAGATGGCGTCGAGCTTGGCCTGGATGCTCTGGTCGCCGCGCGGCACGACCGCAATCCGTGGTGAGGAAACTGGCGGAGCGACCGGAACGGGTCGATACTCCACCCTCGGCGGCGGCTGGACCTTTAGGCGGTATGTCTTGAGCGTGTGCTCGGCTTGTTCCTGCGCCTTTTTGGCTTCCGCGTGCGCTTTGGACGCCTGCTCCTGGGCCTGCGTGACCGCAGAGTCAAGTCGCACACTGAGCACCTGGCGGGGCAGGAGCATCTGTCCGCCCAGCATGTGTTGAACGTGGGGACGAATGTCCTCGGGAAGATCGCCAAGCTTGTCCTCGGTCACTTCCCAGATTTTGTCCTCCCCTTCCTGAATTCGCTGCACGCGGATCGTGGCCGGCTTGTCGCCGCGCTTCTCGATGGTGATCTCGAGGTTGCTCGGAAACTTTGCCGCTGGCGTGTAGGCGTACACCGCGCCGGGACGGACCGCCAACAGCCGCACATCGCCGTCGGGCGCTTTCTGGTACAGCCTTTCCAGCTCCAGCACCACGTCGGCGTGCGCCGTTTCCGGAGAGACGCTCAGCTCCCAGTGATCCGCCTGGCGCTTGACCGGCGTGACCAGGAGCGTCGTCTCCGTGCCGCCCCGCAGCGCGACGATTTCAATCTCTTTCTCCTTGGCATCGTTCACCGCCGCGATCAGATCCTGCGGGTCCTTGATATGTTTGCCTGCGGCGCGGAGAAGAATGTCGTTGACCTTGAATTCAGCCTTCGCCGCCGGACTGTCGTCGAACACTTGCACCACGACCATCCCCCGCTGGAGCTTGAGCTGCGAGACGATGATCTCCGGCAGCGGCTCGAGTTGCACGCCGATCCAGTATTCGCTGGTAGGAGCGGCAGCCGCCTGCTCGATGCGAGCTTTGACCTCGACAGGCTGAGCGGCCACAGCGGCTTGCACTGGAACCAAGACCTCCGTCGGCGGAGCCGACGCCTGGCCAAATGCCACGGACGGCAGTGCCGCCAGGCTGGCGAGAGCCAGCAATCGCACGCGAAGAATCCAGGAATGAGACATTGGTTTTCTCCTAGGCTGGGGAAGGTGGAGCACTCGCTCCGCGAGTGCTCAAATGGTCTGCGAATCAGGCGAGACTTCTCTTTGCTGCGTCTGAATCCTCTTGGGCACTCGCGGAGCGAGTGCACCACATTGAATTAATACGAACGGCGGCTGACGGGCGTGATCTGAATCTGCTCGACCGGCACCACAATCTGCCGCTTGTCATCCAGCGGCAGCGGCAAATACTCGATCTGCCGCTCGACCTTGCGGCCGCGGCGCGCCAGCGACTCGACCACGTCGTCGGTGAGCACCGGCCGGTCTTGCGTCAGCCACTCGGCCCCCATCTGGCTGCCGTCGTAAACTGGAATGTCGATATGCTGCGGCTGATTCCCTTGCCCGCCATCCACCACCAGACGAATGTTGCCGAGCGATACTGATTCTTGTCCGCGGCTGGGAAGATCGCGCGCGGCGGCTGGTGAAGGTTTTGCCAGCATGTCGCGCGGCGGATGGACCGGCCCCGTTGCTAGCGGCGCATCTCCGCCGCGGCGGTCGAGATGCCGCTGCACTGCCAGCCCGCCGACAAACGCGACCACGAAGCTGGCCGCGACAGCCAACAGCGGCAGCCACCGCCGCCAGGCACGACCCGCCGGCGCAGCGGCCGGCTGGGGAGCGCCGGCCATTTCCTGCCCGCGGCGAATGGCCCCCATCTCGCTCCGCCAGGCCTGAGCTTCGAGAAACGCCAGCGCGCAGGGCCGCCACAGCGCGGGCTTCTCCTCAAGCGTCTTCAAGAGCGCCTGATACTCAACCGCGGTCAGCTCGCCATCGACCAGCCGGTCGAAACGCGGATCGTCGAGAATCGTTGAATGGATTCGGTCGTTCATGACAACACCCTACGGTTAACTCACCTCGATGACTTCCAGTGCCGCCAGCTCCTCCCGCAAGCGCCGCCGCGCGCGGTGCAACCGCGCCTCGATCGCGCTGTGGCTCACCCCGACGTGGGCGGCAATCTGGTGGTAATCCCAATTCTCCGTGTACTTGAGCAGCAAAATCTCCCGGTCGCGGGCCGACAATTGCCCCAGCGCCTGCCGGATCAGGCTCCGCCGCTCGCTGGCGATCAGCCAGGCCAGCGGATCCAGCGCGTCGCGGGCCAGCACCGGCAGCCCCTGCTCGGCATAGTTGGCCTCCAGCTTCCGCTTCCGCCCGCACCTGCGGCGGTGCAGCAGCGACTGCCGCACGGCCAGGCGGTACAACCAGGGGGCGACCTTGGCCACGTCGAGCAGCGGCGCGGACTGCCGCACCGCCGCCAGCGCCACCTCCTGCATCACCTCGTCCACCGCTTGCCGCTCCCGTACGCGGGCGAGCACGATCGTCCGCAGCCAGCGGTCGTGCTGGGCGAGGGCGGCATCCCAGTCGATGGGGGGGAAAATCATGCCTCGCTGCTCACGCGGTCCCCAAGGTCTTCGCTCTCCATCCGCGAAAACAGGGAGATAGTTGCCGGACCTACCCCGGCTCTTGCTGCCACGCGGAGGGAGAACCACAAAACACGCGAAAAACGGACGGGATCACCCGCTCGATCCCCCGGCTGCGATTCGCCGCTGCACCAAGGCGATTTGCCGCGGCGTGAACGGGACCGCCTCGCCGGCCAGGGGCGCCAGCGGCACCAGCCGCCGGCCAATCTGGCGGCACAGCTCGTCGATCCCTTCCCCCACCCGGGCGCTGGTCAGCAGGCCGCCGGGATGGCGCTCTTGCCAGGTGCGGCGCTTCTCGGTATCGATCAAATCAGCCTTGTTGCCGACCAGGATCGCGCCGCTGGGAACCGCGGCGCGGCACTCGGCAGTCACGTCGGTCACCAGGACGACGCCGTCGGCAGAGACGAGTTGCTCTTGGGTTCGCTCGATGCCAGCCGCTTCGAGCGAATCGGCGGCCGCTCGCAAGCCGGCCGTGTCGGTCAGCTCGATCGGCCAGCCGTCGATGCCGGTCAATGCCGACAGGGCGTCGCGGGTCGTTCCCGGCTGATCGAAGACGATGCTCCGCTCGTAACCGAGCAGGGCGTTGATCAGGCTGCTCTTGCCGACGTTCGGCTCGCCGGCAATCACGATTCGCCAGGGGGTGGTGAGATGGGCTCCGACGGTGCGGGCCAGGGTCAACAGCCGCCCGAGCCGGTCTTGCGCTTCACGCTGCTGCCCGGCGTCCGCACGGTTCAGCAACTCGTCGATGCGCGCCAGTTCGGCCGCCAACGCTCCGCGATATTGATCGAGCAGGATCGCACACGTCCGCTCGGTCGTGGCGGCGGCCAGTGCCAGGCGGCATTCGGCCTGGATCGGGTCTTCCCCGTCAGCGACCCACTGTTGCCACGGGATGGGCACTGCGCCGGCGGCGACAAGGGTTTGGACGATGGCGTCGGCTGCGGCCGGGCCGCCGTGGCAATGCAGCTCGATCTCCTCGGGGCCGATGACGACGGCGACGATCTCCTCCTGACTGCCGCTGGTGCTGCGGAAGCGGCCGAACTGGATGCGGCCGGCGGGCACTTCGGTCAAATGCCGCTGCGACGCGGCCAGAAAGTACGGGTGAACGACCGCCAGTGCCCGCGGACCGCGAACAGCGACCGTCGCCACTGCGCCGCGGCCGGCGGGAGTCAAGACAGCGACCTGAGTTTCGGGAGGGGTCACGATTTGTCACAATAGCCAGAAGCCAAACCTCGTACCAAGGAGTTTTAACATGATTCGCCGATTCCCATCGTGGGCACTCGTTCTATTGACGGTTGCCGCCGCCGCGACACGTTCCTTCGCCCAGGAGGAGTCCGACGCGACTTCGCTCTTCAACGGCAAAGATCTCTCGGGCTGGACCTGGGTTTCGTCCAAGGAGGGAGTCAAAGCGGAAGAGGTGTGGAGTGTGAAGGATGGCGTGTTGTCATGCACGGGCAAGCCCCCGGGTTACCTCCGCACCGAGAAAGACGACTACGCCAATTACGTGTTGGAGCTGGAGTGGCGCTTTCCCAAGGGGAGTGCCGGCGGCAACAGCGGCGTGCTGCTGCACACGTCCACGCCGGGGGAGATCGGCATCTGGCCCAAGTCGCTGGAGGCGCAGCTCTTTCATGAAAATGCCGGCGACATCTGGGTCATCGGCGAGACGTGCGAAATCGAGAATGCGGCGGAACGGGTGAAGGGGCGGCGGCACCTCAACACGAGCGACGGGGACGAGAAGCCGATCGGCGAGTGGAATCAGTTTCGCATCCTGTGCAAGCAGGACGCGATCACGCTGTTTGTCAACGGCAAGGAAGTCAATCACGTCACGAAGTGCAGCGCGACCAAGGGAGCAATCTGCCTGCAGTCGGAAGGAGCGCCGATCGAGTTTCGCAACATCCGGCTGCGGCCGGCGCGGTGAAGAGGTGGACGTCGGCTTTCGGGTTCAAGGTTCCAAGTTCGCTGTTTGCGATGGCATCATCAAACGCTCTCCTTGTGGGCCACTTGGTTCTCGACCCTGGAAACCCGGCGGGGGGGGAAAGGCCACGCCCGCCATGAGCGCTACACCTGCCAATCCCCCGCCTCGCCGCGCTGATCGACCAGCCGGCGTCCCTTGCCTTCAAATCGCGGCAGCGTGCCGAGGGGAACACAGCGGACATCCACCTTCAGTCCCAGCCGCAGCCGCATTTCCTGGGCGACGCGATCCGGCGTCCCCAGCCGGTCCTCGATCTCGATGGTCAATGCGTCGATGTTGGCATTTCGCGTCACGATCGCCCGGTACTCGACCACTTCGGGAAATCCGCGGAGGATCTGGTCGATGGAACTGGGGAAGATGTTGACGCCACGGACGATGAACATGTCGTCGGCCCGGCCGTGCACGCCCCCTTCCAGCAAGACGAACTGATTTGCCCCTCCGTGCTTCACCCGCGGCCGAACCAGATCGCCCGTCCGATAGCGAATCACAGGACTGCCGAGGCGTCCCAGCGGCGTGAGCACCAGCTCGGCCAATTCGCCGTCCTCCGCCGGGCCGCCGCTGGCGACCGACAAAAACTCGGCTAGAAACTCGCTTTCGATCACGTGCAGCCCCTTCCGCTCGGCATCGCTATACCCCCACGGCCCGACTTCCGATGCGCCCGCGTGATCGATTACCTCGGCGCCAAACGCTGCTTCGATCCGGCGGCGAACGTGCGGCAGCGATCCTCCCGGCTCACCGGCGACGATGATCTTCCGCACCTTGAGGGCCGCCGTGTTGATCTGGTTCTCCTCGGCGACTTCGGCCATCCGCAAGGCGTAGCTCGGCGTGCAGCAGACGACGGTCGCTTGCGTGGCGCGGATCATTTCCACGCGGGCGAGGGTGTTCATGCCGCCGGTGGGAACGACCATCGCCCCGCGGGCCGCCGCCGCATCGCTGGCGCTCCAAAAGCCGATGAACGGCCCGAACGAGAAGGCCATCACCACGCAATCTTCCGGCCCGACGTCGGCCGCGTCGAGCACGAACTGCCACGAGTCGATCCACCACTGCCAGTCCTCGGCCGTGTCGAGCACCGCCATCGGCCGCCCGCGAGTGCCGCTGGTGCGGTGATAGCGGACGTACTTCGGCAGCGGATAGGTCAGGTTGGCGGCAAACTCGCCGGAAGCGGGCGTAGTGACCA
>DATKDU010000293.1:0-6648 GCA_035512595.1 Pirellulaceae bacterium | reverse complement strand
GCTTGCTGGCAACTGGGGGCGTTGAACAGGGGTGATTCGCGGCGGGTCGCGAGTCGGGCTGTCGCCTTGGCTGGCACAAAAATCTTGACATATCAGCCCCCGCTGATGTATCAAGACGGGAAGTGACGATCATAGTCCAGTAGCGTCCCCGTTCCTCCGACCAAGGAGTCCCGCCGTGCTTGAATTCGTTTCCAGCCGCCGTTTCCGTGACTGTGAAGGGAACTCGCGCCGTGACTTTCTCAAGGTAGGTGCTCTCGGAGTGGGAGGTTTAAGCCTCCCCGCGCTGCTGGCGGCTCGGGCCAATGCGGCCGCGGCTGGTCAAAGCGTGAAGGACACTTCGGTCGTCTGGCTGTGGCTCGGCGGTGGAGCGACCCACGTCGAGACCTTCGACCCGAAGATGACTGCCCCGTCGGAATACCGCAGCGTCACCGGCGAGTCGCCGACGAACATACCCGGCATCTCCGTCGGGGGCACGCTCCCGCGGATCGCCCAGGTCGCCGACAAGATGGCCTTCGTCCGCTCGTTCGCCCACACCAACAGCGGCCACGGCGGCGGCACCCACTACGTGATGACCGGCTACGATAACCGGATGATCGACAACGGCGGCGTTCCCAGCCGGCCCTCGATGGGCGCGATCCTGTCGCGCGTCCGCGGCGCCAGCCACCCCGCCACCGGCATTCCGACCTACGTGCGGATCGGCAACATCACGGCCGGCGGCCCGGCCTTCCTCGGCGCGGCGTACGCCCCGTTCGACCAGGACGGCCAGGCCCGCCGCAGCATGTCGATGGCGCTCCCGGCCGAGCGGCTCGATAGTCGCAAGAATCTGCTCGCGTCGCTGGACACCATCAACAAGAGGGCCGATGCCTCCGGGCTCGTCGAAGGGATGCAGAAGTTCGAGCAGCAGGCGTTCAACCTGGTCTTCGGCAGCGCGGCGGAGGCGTTCGACATCCGCAAGGAGAGCCCCAAAACGATCGAGCGCTATGGCCAGCGGCTTGGGGAGCAACTGCTGGCCGCCCGCCGGCTGTGCGAAGCGGGCTGCGGCTTCGTCACCGTCTCCTACGGCGGCTGGGACATGCACGGCCAGATCGAGCGCGGCATGAAATCCCGCTCGCCGCAGCTCGACCAGGCGGTGTCGGCATTCATCAGCGACGTCTACGAGCGGGGGCTCTCTGACCGGATCCTGCTGGTGATCACCGGCGAGTTCGGCCGCACGCCGCGCGTCAACCGCAATGCGGGGCGCGACCACTGGGCCCCGTTGAGCACGCTGGCCCTGGCCGGCGGCGGCCTCGCGATGGGGCAGGTCGTCGGCGATTCGGCCGCGAAGGTCGATGTGCCGCGGACCACGCCGATCCGCCCGCAGGACCTGATGGCGACGATCTTCCATGTCCTGGGGATCGACCCGCAGGTGCAGTTCATGAGCCAGGCCGGGCGGCCAGTTTACATGCTGGAGAAGGGGCAGCCGATTGCGGAGTTGGTGTAACGGCTGCCTTCGGGCACAGCAGGCGATTAGACTGGCCGTATGACAATTCCAGTTCGCGCATCGATTGCCCTCGGCTGCCTGCTGCTAACGGCTGGCGCTGTCCGTGCCGACGAATTTCCCGCGCCTTTCAACCACGGCGCTGGTTCCGACGAGCGGCCGCTGGAGCCGCAGGCCGCGGCCGACGGCTTCAAGCTGCCGGAGGGGTTTCGGGCGCAGGTTTTCTCTGCCGAGCCCGACGTGCAGAATCCCTTGGCGATGACCTGGGATTCTCGCGGCCGGCTGTGGATTGCCGAGTGCTATACGTATGCCGACCGGCCGACGAAATACGACCTGACTTTGCGCGACCGGGTGGTGATCCTGGCCGACAAGGACGGCGACGGCCGGGCCGACGAGCGGAAGGTGTTCTGCGACAACGTCCAACAGCTCATGAGCGTCGAGGTCGGCCTGGGGGGCGTGTGGCTGATCGCGTTGCCGCGGCTGCTGTTCATTCCCGATCGCGATGGCGACGACGTGCCGGACGGCCCGCCGGAAGTCGTGCTCGACGGCTTTGAGACGTCGCCGGAGAACTATCACAACTGTGCCAGCGGCCTCAAGTGGGGTCCGGACGGCTGGCTGTACGGGCGCTGCGGCGCTTCCAGCCCGGGTTGGATCGGAGCGCCCGGTTCTCCAAAATCCCAGCGAGTACCAATCTTCGGCGGATTGTGGCGCTACCATCCGCAGCGCAAGGTTTTCCAGACCCTCTGCCACGGGACGACGAATCCGTGGGGGCATGACTGGGACGCGCACGGCGAGCTGTTCTTCACCAACACGGTCACTGGGCACTTGTTTCATACGATTCCAGGTGCGCACTACACCCGCAGCGCAACCGTCACCCCCAACCCGTCAGTCTATGCGACGATTGACACGCATGCCGACCATCTGCACTGGGACACCGGCATTGGCCTCAAGGACATCGAAGGGCATTTGCAGCTCGGCGGCGGCCATGCCCACTGCGGGGCGATGGTCTATCTGGCCGATCAATGGCCGGCCGAGTATCGCGGCCGGTTGATGACCCTCAACTTCCACGGCCGGCGGATCAACGTCGAACGGCTGGAGCGCCGCGGCAGCGGCTACACGGCCCGCCACGAGCCCGATATCGCTTTTGCCGCCGACCTCTGGTTCCGCGGCATTGACCTCTCCTACGGTCCCGACGGCAGCGTCTACGTGATTGACTGGAGCGACACGGGGGAATGCCACGAGCACGAGGGGATTCACCGGCTGTCGGGGCGGGTGTTCCGGTTCACGTACGGGGCAGCGCCCAAGGAATCGATCCAATTGCCGGCGGATTGCTCGCTGGCGGAGCTGGTCAAGCTGCACGAGCATCCCAGCGAGTGGTTCGTCCGCCAGGCGCGGCGCGAGCTTGCCAATCGGGCGTCCAGCGGCGTCGATATCTCCGCTGCGATCGATGGGTTGCGGCCGATGCTCGCCGTCGGAAGCACGATCCAGCGGCTGCGGGCACTCTGGACCCTGCGAACGCTTGACGCGATTGGCCGCGGCGAGTTGGTCAAGCTTCTCGATGACGGCGACGAGCACTTGCGCGTCTGGGCGCTGCGATTGCTCGTTGATTTCTGGCCCCTCGATACGGTCCACGGCGAGATTCGCGCGACGACCGAGTCGATCGATGTGGCGCTGGCCGCGAAGCTGCTCGCGCTGGCCCGTGAAGACGATTCGGGCCTGGTGCATCTCGTCCTGGCCTCGACGCTCCAGCGGCTGCCCGCCGAGTTGCGTCCGAAGCTGGCGGCCGCGGTGGCGGGCCGTGAGGAGCATGCGTTGGATCACAATCTGCCAAAGCTGCTGTGGTTTGGTCTGGCGCCGCTGAAAAAGGACCGGGGGGCGGAGCTAGTGCCCATTGCCGCCGAAGGGAAACTGCCGCTGACCCGCGAGTGGATCGCGCGCTCTCTGGCGGCGGAGGCCGCACTGAATCGCGAGGCGCTCGATAAGCTGCTGTGGCAGACCACCACGCAAAGCGAAGCGGTGCGGGCCGACGTGGTCCGCGGCCTGACCGCGGGACTGGCGGGTCATCGTCAGGCCGAGCCGCCGCCGGCATGGCCAGTGTTCGCAGCGAGCCTCGAATCGGCGCCCCCCGAAATCCAAACCCTTGTCCGCAATCTGAACGTCGTCTTCGGCGACGGCCGGGCGCTCGACAAGGTGCGGCAAATCGCCCTCAACAACAAGGCTCCGGTGAACGACCGCCGCCTGGCGCTAAAGACCTTGATTGATTCCCGCCCCGACGATCTCCAGGAAATCTGCCGGAAGCTCCTCCGGGTGCGGTTCCTCAACACGACCGCCATGCAAGGGCTGACGCGGTTCGACGACCCGGCGATCGGCGACGAGCTGGCGCGAAACTACAACTCCTTTCACCCCTCGGAACGCTCCGCCGTTATTGAGGCGCTCGTCTCGCGCCCCAGCTTCGCCGGCGGGCTGCTCGACCAGGTCGAGGCCGGCAAAATTCCGCGCGATGCCCTGACCGCCCTCCACGCCCGGCAGATCCGCAGCTTCGGCGACGAATCGCTGACCAAACGCCTCTCGGAAGTCTGGGGGGAGCTGCGCGATTCGCCGAGTGAGAAGCGCGCAGCGATCGAGCAGCTTCGCCAGCAGCTCACGGCCCAGCGCCTGGCCGGGGGCGACCTGCGGGCCGGGCGGGCCGTCTATCAGACCAACTGCGCCAACTGCCACCGGCTCTACGGCGCCGGCGGCGAGGTCGGCCCCGATCTGACCGGCTCCGGGCGGCACAACCTCGAGTACCTGCTCGAAAACCTCCTCGATCCCAGCGCGGTCGTGAACAAGGACTACCGCATGTCGATCGTCCGCGTCCGCGACGGCCGCGTCCTCAACGGCCTGATTCTCAGCCAGGACGACAAGCGGGTCGTCCTGCAGACGGCGAAGGAAAAACTCACGATCCTCCGCAACGACATCGAGCAGATTGCCGCCACGACCTTGTCCCCCATGCCCGACGGCATTCTTCAGCCCCTGTCCGACGACCAGATCCGCGATTTGTTCGCCTATCTGATGGGGGCTGGACAGGTGGAATTGCCGGCCGATTTCCAGCCGGCAACGTCACCGTAGGACAAGCGTTTCGCTTGTCCATGACCGACGCTTTGGTCTACGGTACCCCTACGAGCACCCCATGCTGTTGCCGCAGTTGTGGCACAGGTAGCAGTTGCCGCTCTTGACGGTGATCGCGCCGCAGTTGTCGCAGCTTGGGCATCGCGATTTCTCGCGCGGCTCGAATCACTCGGTGAGAGGAGGATGCGGGGGATGCCATCCAGCGACTGACCAAATTGCCCGTGCGCGGACCAGATCGACATGGTTGAGATCGAGCGCTGCTACTGTGGCACGACCGCAGATCGTGAGCCCTTCGATGCGCGCAAAATCAGACGACCAGGTAAAGTGCCTGTTCCACCGTTGCCGCCGCGGATGGAATAGTGGGGTGCGACGACGGGTCACGGGATCGACCACCGTCATGCGATCGCCTTTGAGTTGATTGCAGCGCGGGCAACAGAAGCAGAGATTCTCCTCGTCGTCAGTCCCCCGTGCGAGCCGGGAAGGATGTGGTCCAGTTGCTGCGAGCCGGGAAACAGCAGCACCGGCGATCGGCAGTAAGCGCAGCGGTGCTGAAAATGTTCCGCAACTTTGGCGCGGACTTCAGCGCTAAGCCGCCGCAGGCTCATGGCGCGGGCGCCTGGCGCAGGCCACGACGGACGGCTTCGGCCCAGCCCAGCGACTTCTTCAGCATCCCTTCCATGTTCAGCCGCACAAGCGCGTCTAGCTCCTGGCGCTGAGCGTGTGTGAGCCGCCCTTCGCTGTTGGCCTCTAACAATTCCGCCAGTCGCTCGTCCTCCTGGGGGGTCATCGCCAGATCGGCCAGGCGAGTACATCCTCGTCCGAGAGGGTTGCCAGGCGGCGCAACTCCGCCTCGGGGTCCTCGGCCAGGTTCTGCTCGACGACGCCGGCCAAGAATTCTTCAACGGCCTTGCCCTCAAGCGCCGCCAGGGTCTGTGCTTGCCGGGCAATTTCGTCGCGAAGGTTGAGCGTTAGCTGGGTCATGGAACCATTATGCCACGCGGGCTTTCTCGCGGCAAAGGTTCCCTTGGGTGGGGTAGTGCTAAAGTTCCAGAAAGAGGACGTAACGCTTGGATTATGAACATCCCATGCTATTCCCGCAGTTGTGGCAGAGGTAGCAGTTGCCGTTGCGGACGGTGATCGAGCCGCAGTTGTCGCAGCTCGGAGCGTCGAGCTGGAAGCGGGCGAACTGCTCGTCGCGCACCGACGCGCCATTGCCGTCGATCCGCAGCGTGGTCCCATTGCCGGCGTGGCCGTTGGAGGTCGGCGTTTTGGCCGCGGCCGGAGCGGGCACGGTCGGCGCGGCGGCCGCAATCGGCGAGCGCGGCGGCAGCGCGTCTTCGTCCGCCAGCTTCGGCACCGTCAGCGTGTTTGCTTCGCGATAGCCGGGCAGATACCGGATTCCCATCCAGCGGAAGATGTAATCCACCATGCTCTTGGCGATCTTGATGTCCGGGTTGCTCGTGTAACCCATCGGCTCGAACCGCATGTGCGAGAACTTGTTGACCAGCGCCTCCAGCGGCACTCCGTATTGCAGTGCGATCGAAATCGCCGTGCCGAAGGCGTCCATCATCCCGCCGACCGTGGACCCTTCCTTGGCCATGGTGATGAACAGCTCGCCGGGGCGGCCATCTTCGTACATGCCGACGTTGATGTACCCTTCGTGGCCGCCGACGTTGAACTTGTGGGTGATCGACTGCCGCGTGTCGGGCAGCCGCTCGCGCCGCGGCTTGGCCACGACGACGACCTTGTCGCTATTCTTGCTTTCTTCCGACTTGGTGTTCAGCGGCTGGCTCTGCTTCGAGCCGTCGCGGTAAATGGCCAGCGCTTTGAGTCCCAGCTTCCAACCCCACGCATAAGCGTCGGCAATGTCCGCGGGCGCGACGTCGCTGGGCATGTTGACCGTCTTGCTGATCGCGCCGGAGAGGAACGGCTGGGCCGCGGCCATCATCTTGCAGTGCGCCTGCCAGGCGATGCTGCGGACGCCGTTGGCCGGCTTGAACGCGCAGTCGAAGACCGCCAGGTGCTCGTCGGCCAGTCCCGGCGCACCTTCGATCGTGTCATTG
>DATKDU010000292.1:0-3656 GCA_035512595.1 Pirellulaceae bacterium | reverse complement strand
GGTTGGACTGCTCCGCTCCGGTCGCTGCGCTCCCTGCGCTACGCAGTCCAACCCCACGGCGAATTACGTAACCCCCTAGGGGACATTTCTACCTGCGCCAAACAGGGGACATTTCTAATGGTTTACAACAGTACAATCACGGGCGGCGATCGCCCATACTCCAACTGAGGAACTGCGTCATGTCCAGTCGCACCGCATTACGATTTGCGCTCTCTGCCTTGGCGTTGGCTGCGATGGCGTCTACGGCGACACGCGGAGAAGACACGACGCCCGAGGAAGTCGTCAGGCTCGTCGCGCAGCTCGCTAGCGATGATTTCGAGACGCGGGAGAAGGCGGTGCCGGCCCTGATTGCGGCGGGCAAGCCGGCGCTGACCGCAGTCGAGCAGGCGGCGCTCGCCGGCGAGTCGGAAACGCGCTTCCGCGCGGTCACCATTCTGGCCGCCTGGTCCCGCGGCAGCGACGCAGGGCTCTCGGAAGGGGCGCAGAAATCGCTGGGCAAAGTGGCCGCCGGCGATGATCCGACCGCGGCGCGGCAGGCAAGCGACGCACTCAAGTATTTCACCCGCGTGGACTTGATGCGCAAGCTGGCGGAGGCATTGGCCCTTTCGACGGTCGAGGATGGCCGGCCCAAAACCAAATTGCCGCTGAAGGAGAAGCACCTCCATCGGTTCGTCGATCTCGACCGGCTCAACCTCGACGGGACGCTTTGGGCCGTGGGAGAGAAGGGGCGGCCGCTGGCAGTGATGGAAGTCTTTCCTGGGGACGTAGGAGATGGGCAGGAACGCTGGTGGACTGCCGTTGCCTCGCTGACCGACCAGCCGCTGATTGCCGAAAACGTGGACGTGCCTGGACAGAACTGGACGCCGGAAGGATGGGGGGAGGCGTTTCGCCCGTTTCCAAAGGCCGCCGCACCTGCGGAAAGCGCCCAGGAGCGGCAAGCGCAGGCCGCGGCATTGGCTCGCCGGTTCACCGCTCACCAGTTCTGGCGACCAGGAGAAACGCGGTACGAATTGACGGTGAAGCCGGACCCTGTGCTGCGATATGACGACCAGAAGGCGGGCATCTTAGACGGCTCGCTCTTGATCCTCATGCACGACACCAACCCGGAGGTGCTGCTGTTGATCGAGGCGCAGTTGGAGCGAGGAAAGGCACAGTGGAAGTACGCCCTGGCGTCGCTGGGGAGCGCCCGGATGCACGTCCAACTCGACCAGGAGGAAGTGTGGACCCGCCCAACGCCGGCCAACATCGCCGGAGGAGGAACGCTCCCGTATTGGGTCTTCGTCCGCGTCATTCCGGCGGAGGCGAAATAGGCCGGCCTAGTCGAGCACAGCCGCTTTCGCCGTCTGAAGCCGAATGGGCAAGCTGGCCGGGCCGTGGACGTTGAGCGCCCGACGCGGCGGCCAAGGTGCGTCGCTGGCCAGCTCGATTTGATCCATTCTCGCCAGGAGGTCGGTCAAGGCAATCCGCGCCTCCAGCCGCGCCAGCGTCGCACCGAGACAAAAATGCACCCCGTGCCCGAAGGCAATGTGCGGATTGGGATCGCGCGTGATGTCGAATTGGTCGGCAGCGGGGAAATGCCGTTCATCGCGGTTGGCCGAGCCAATCATCGGCAGCACCAGCTCCCCGGGCGGTATGGTCTGGCCTGACAGCTCCACAGGGCTCCTCGGCGTCCGCATGAGCCACGGCAGCGGGGAGCGGTAGCGGAGAACTTCCTCGATGGCCGAGGGCAACAGCTCCATCCGCTCCCGCAAGAGGGCAAGCTGCCGCGGATTTTCTAGCAAGCAGAGCACGGCATTGCTGATCAAGTTGGCAGTCGTTTCCTGGCCCCCGACCACGAGGAGCTGAAAGAACCCCAGGATTTCGTACTGCGTCAGCCGCTCGCCGTCTACTTCCGCCTGAACGAGCCCTGTCATCAAGTCATTGGCCGGCCTGGCGCTCCGCTCGCGGATCATTTCCCCGACGTACTCGTCCATCTCGACGGTGACGCTCTCGAAATCGTTCATCGCCGCCTGCGCCTCGGCCGGGTCGATCCCCCCCATCGTGTACGACAGCCGCAGCACCATGTCGCTCCACCGCTTGAAACGGAGCCAGTCTGCCGGCGGGATGCCGATCATTTCCGAGATCACCATCATCGGCAGCGGCGTGGCGTAGTCGGTCGCCAGATCCATCTGGCCGCGCGGAACGTGCCGATCGAGCAGCTCCCGCGACAGTGCGCGGATTCGCGGCTCGAGATTGGCAACGACGCGCGGCGTAAACGCCCGCGAGATCAGACCCCGCAGCTTCGTATGCCGCGGCGGGTCGTGGAAGAGAAACCAGTTCTTCGGCGCCGGCACCGCCGAGCTGAACGCTTCGTGATCGGACAGCACTCGCTTGACGCCGTCGTAGTCGAACACCATCCACACGTCAAACGGCGGCGGCAGATGGAGCATGGGCGAGTGAGTCCGCATCTGCTGGTACATCGGATACGGATCGCGGCGCAGTTCATCGGAGAAAGGGTTTAGCATTGCGGCCTCCACGTCAGAAATGGCGCGCCGAAAGTCGTGCGGCTGGTGGTAGTGTAGGGCGATCTGCGACCGCAATTCCAGACGCCGACCTAAGAAATCAGCCGCTCTTGAATCGCCATGAGAATGCCGCGGGCAACGCTCTCCTTTGTCCCAGTGAGCTGAGCGACAACTTGACCGTCCCGGTCGAGAACTTCGACCTGGTTGTTCGCCGAGTCGATGGCGGACGGATCGTTAAGGACGATCAGATCGCAGCTTTTTTTTTCCAGCTTGGTCAGGGCGCGGAAGTGCTGGTCGTCGGTTTCCAGCGCGAAGCCGACCAGCCACTGGCCAGGGCGCTTGGTCGCGCCGAGCGTGGCCATCACGTCGGGCGTCTCGATCAGGTTCAGGACCAATGGCTCGCCCGTTTTGGCGATTTTCTGTTCGGCAACTCGCACCGGCCGATAGTCGCACGGGGCCGCCGCGCCTATCGCGCCATCGCAGGATGGAAAGACGCGCTGGCAAGTTTCCAGGAGTTCTTCCGTCGAGACGACCGGCAGCACTTCGGCTTGCTTTGGATACTTCAAGTGAACCGGCCCGCTGACCACGACGACTTCATGCCCAGCGTCGAGTGCCGCCTGCGCGAGGGCCTTTCCCATCCGGCCGCTCGAGGCATTCGTCAGATAACGGACCGGGTCGAGGTACTGGCGGGTGGGACCGGAAGTGATCAGTATGCGCGCCATAAGCTTCCGTAGGACAGGTTTTCAACCCGTCCAGTATGACCGCCACAAGCCCGAAGCGCAAGCGAGGGAAACTCCCCTTTGGCGAGTGGACGCCTGTTCGTCGCTGGCGCGTCGGGCTTGTTTGTTACCGGAACAGCGGCGAGCCAAACGCCCCGCTCTGCGGCAGCGGCTCCGGAGCAGGCGAGAGGCTGCGAATCCGCCCCTTGGGGATCAGCCCCTCGACGGCAATCGGATCCCTGAGTTGATCGATGGCGATGTTTCCCGCATTGTCCCGCACTTCCAGCCGCAGGTAGATCGTCCGCGGGCTGCGGGGATCGAACTGCCACAGGTACTGCCCCGTGTTCTCCAGGCCAGCGGCAATCACCGTGAACTTGCCGTCGGGACGGTCGCTGTAGAGGAGCGACACCGGCCGCTCGCCCAGATTGGCGTCGGC
>DATKDU010000291.1:0-12498 GCA_035512595.1 Pirellulaceae bacterium | reverse complement strand
GAAGGGATCTTCGGGCCGAGATCAACCAGACTCTCATCGTCGCCGCGGACCCAGAGGGTGACGAACCCGCCGTAGAGCACCGCGTCATTGGTGCGGCCAATTCCGGTAATGTCGTCCTTGGCGATCGGCGGCAGCGGCGCGATGCCGTATCCGCTTTGGACGCGATTCAGGTCGAAGCCCAGTTCGTGCATCTTGTGCAGCGCCGTTTCGACCGAGCGGGCCACGACCTGGACATGGCCGGCGATGCTGGCGGTGCGGGCACAGACCAGAGTCAGCGCCTTGGGCTCGACGCCGCAGTCGGCGGCAATCTTGCGGCACACTTCCTCGGGCGGCAGCTTGCTCGTTTCCAGCACGCCGACCGCGCGGCTCGGCCGCTCGCGAAAGCCGATATCGTCGAATAGTTTTTCTTTGCCATAAGCAGCCCGCATCGGGCCGGAGCCCATGGCAAAAAAATTTTCACCGGTAATCTGCCAGCCGGCGTATTGGCTGGCCATGCAGGCGGCAATCGGCTGGTCGGTGCTGATCGTCACCGCTGGTCCCGGCCACAGGTCTTGATCGCCCGGCACGATGGCAACTTGTCCCAGCCCTGCCAGACAGATTTCCGCCACCATCCTCCCCGCTTCAAGCCCTCCCGGTGCCTGGACGCCGCAGTCGATAATTCTCGTGCCGTAAGCTTCGATCGAAACCTTCACGTTCGCCCCCAGCGACCGAAAGGGAGACGCGCCGCTTGCCATCAACCAGGTGCGTTCATTGAGACCGTAGAGAGACATGCCTTGGATGATGGGCGACCACGGCCAGGACTGCAATGGGCGGTTCACCCCGTCGGCGGTCGGCGCTAGAATGCCACGTCCGCCAGCAGGAGAGTGTTGTGGCCAGCCTGACGATCGAAAACTACGTCAAAACCATCTACCAGCTTTCGTCGGCCGCCGACGGCGAGCTGGCTTCCACCGGCGCGCTGGCCGAAGCGCTGGCCGTATCGCCGAGCACGGTGACCAGCATGCTCAAAACGCTCAGCGAGAGCGGGCTGGCCCAGTACATTCCCTATGGAGGGGCCAAGCTGACGGATGCCGGTCGCACGCTGGCACTCCGCGTCGTGCGGCGGCACCGGCTCATCGAGCTGTTCCTCGTCAAGACGCTCAATTTGACCTGGGACGAAGTGCATGCCGAGGCGGAGAACATGGAGCATGCGGTCAGCGATTTGCTCGTGGACAAGATCGACGCCTTTCTCGGTTATCCGCAGGCCGATCCACATGGCGATCCGATCCCGAAAGCGGACGGGACGATCGCCACACCGGACGCGATGCCTCTGGCGGGACTCCAGGCCGGAGAACGCTTCCAGATCGTGCGGGTCAGCGACCAGTCGCCCGAATTCCTCCGCTATCTCACCGATGCGGGGCTGGAGATCGGCGCCAGCGGGAGCGTGGCCGAATGCCGGCCGCAGGCGGGGGTCGTCGTGCTGAACGTTGGCGGGGGGCAGACGACGCTTTCGGGGGAGATTGCGGAGAAGCTGCTGGTGGTGAGGCAATAAGTAGTAGGCACACTCCGTGTGCCGTCCCAGTCGCCGTCAGCCGGCACACGGAGTATGCCTACCACGTCTTAGCCGCTGAGCGGCTTATGGCCGAGGGCCCGGCGGGTGACCGAGAGCTGGCCGGCGTGCATCGCCTCGTGCCAGTTGGCCATTTCGAAGACGGCGGCAAAGTCGGTGAGGAAATCGGGGGAGCCTGCCGGGGTCGGACTGGCTAAGTCGTCGTCGGACAACTCGTCGAGGACAGCCAGCAGCGTCCGGCGGCGCTCGCGCATCGTCTCCAGCACGTCGGCCGGCGGCGGATAGTCGCCGGGCTCGCCGGTCGGATTTGAACCCATACCAAACCGCGGGGCAAAGCCTTCCAGCGCGACCAACTTTTGCGGCGCGACGAGGGACAAAAAGAAATTATCCGAGTTGGCCATGTGCCCCGCAAACCACAAGGCGTGGTTGCAGCCCGGATGGACCTGATGGAGCCATTCTTCGCGCGTATGAAAATCGGCCAGCAGTTTTTCGCTGAGCTCGCGCGTCTTGACGAGCTGCCGTCGCAGGCGGTCTTGGAGGCTCATGCCGACATTGTAGGGGCGCGGGCAAGTGGGGTTCGCCGAAGCCTATTTTTTCTTGGCGTCGGCCGGCTTGGCGGCGGGAGCGGCGGCGGCAGCCGGCGGCGGACCACCCGTGCTCACCAGCTCCACCTTGACGTCCTCGGCCAGATAGGACGCGCGGAAGTGGAGCTTGGCACCCTCGTCGAGCGCCTTGGCAGTCTCTTTGAGTTGCTCGAGCTGGGCCGCTAGCTTTTCAGCAATCTCGCGTGCGCCCTTGGCCTGCAATTCCTGCTGCTTCTTCTGGTCAGCCTTCGGATTCTTGGACGCGACCAACGCTGCAAACTCGGCCGCCTTCAAGCGATTTGCGACGTCATTTCCTAGCTCTCTGGCAGTTGTCTTGATGTAACGATTGGGCCTCGGCATTGCGCCGGGAACGAAATACTGCGGCAGGGCGGTGATTTGCAGCGACTTCGCCGACATCGAAACATCGATCTTGAAACCCAGGTACAGCGCATCGTCCGCATTGCCAGCCCACAGGTAGGTAAAATCCTTGAAGGCGGAGAGTTCCTGCTTGGGATCCATCTTGTATTTGGCCGGCCCCCCTTCCAGCGGCCCGAACTCGACCACGATCTGCTTGCCGGGAGGGGCATATTCCACCACCACCTTTTCGTTGATGGCCCCCTGATCCACCTCGGCGGCAATCGGCTCGACCGTCACCGGCACGCGCAGCGCAACCTGGTGGCTGCCAGCGCCGGCGGCCAGAGTCAATACGCAGTTGCACAGATAGGGCGCGGCCTGATGTTTGGCCGCTTCTTCGCTCCACTGGAAGGCGAGTTGATCCTTCTTGAGGCTCATCGTGGCGATGACGAGCGGCGTTTCGCTCCCCTCTTGCAACTTGAATTCCCAATCGCGCTCGGCGGTCCCTTGCTGCGCCGACTCCAGCAGAAACTTGGTCCCTGCCCTGAACGCGGTTTCGCCCCCTTTGAGCTTGATCAAGCACAGCGCGCGGGGCTCGATTTTCACCGGACCGAGAGTGGCCGGGGTGAGTGCATCGGCCGCCGGTTTTCCCATCGCCTCCAGCGGCGGCAGCGCCACGGTCGTTGCGAATCCCTGGAAAGGATTGACGGCAGGCGGTGCTGGCTTGGGGGGCGGAGCCGTCTTTGCCGGTTCGGGCTTGGCTTTGGTTTTCGCCGGCTCCGTCTTCGCGGGTTCTGGTTTGGCTTCGGTCTTCGCCGGTTCGGCCGTGGCTGCCGACGGAGTCGTGGCTGCCGGCATGGGCATCGGTGGCGAATTTTCGGCCGCCGGAGGCATGGCCGCTTTGGCGTCGGCCTCTGGTGCAGCCGGGCCTTTGGTATCTGCCGACTCTGAAGGAGGATTTGCTTCGGGATTTGCTTCGGGATGCGCCTCCGGGTTCGCTTCACCTGTGGTCTCAGCGCCCGTATCGCTGACGGGCTTCGCTTGAGCGGCCGACTTGCCCTCGGGGACGCTGGCCACTTCGGTTGAACCGCCGCGGTTGAGAATTAGCACCACGATGGTCACCATGGCCGCAATGGCCAGGACACCGCCCCCAATGGCCGCGGCCAAAATCAACGGCAAACGCGAGCCGGATCGAGGAACGACAGGAACCGTACCGGCATCCGCCGATGGTGCCGCCGCCACGGCAATGGCCGGCGCGTGCGATTTTCGTTTCCGTCCTGTCTTGATGGCGAATCCCGACATCGGGTCTCCGTCTTCTGGCTCCGACTTCTCGACGGCTCTCACGGTCATCCCGACACTTTTGGCGTCCTCCAAAGGTTTGGCGACGAGCGACTTTTTGGGTTTGCCGGCCGAGGACGGACGCTCGTTGGCAGGCCGATCCGCCCCTTTTTCACCAGCCCCCATGGCGCGCCCAGCCAACTCCAGCGCGGCAGCCACTTGTGCGGCCGATTCAGGCCGCTCCGCTGGATTGACCGCCAACAAATGATCGCAAAGATTCGCCAACTCGGGTGGAATGCCGGGCGCTTTGTCGAGGGCGCTGGCGACTTCGGCGGCATTCCGCGCCGGCGGCTTGCCGGTCAGCAGGAAAAACAGCACTGCGCCGAGCGAATACAAGTCGCTGCGGACGTCCGAGCGCTGATTGCTCGACAGCAATTCCGGGGCCCGGAAGGCCAGGCTGGCGAGCGTCGGCGACTCGGTCGATTCCTCCCCCCCTTCGCTGGCGAGGGGCGTGTCTGCCAGACCGGAAAGGCCCAGGTCAAGGATCTTCACCACTCCAGCGGCATCGACCAGCAGGCTCGACGGCTTGAGGTCTCCGTGCATCAGACCCTGATCATGCGCGTGGGCCACCCCTTCGGCAGCTTGCCGCATCAGTTCGATGGCCTGCGCCGACCCCAGAGGCCCACTGGCTTCCACCAACCGTTGAAAATCCTTGCCCTCGACGTACTCCACGCTGAGATAGTATTTCTCGCCGTCGCTGCCGACATCGAAGATGTGAATGAGGTTCCGGTGATTCAGCGCGCCGGCACGATTGGCGTCGTCCAGAAAACGCTTGAGCACCTCTGGCTGGGCGCTGAACCGGCCTGGCAGCACCTTCAGCGAAACTTTTTTGCCGAGCTTGCCGTGTTCCGCCAGATAGACACGGCCCGTCGGTCCCTTTCCCAACTGATCGAGCAGCCGATACGGCCCGATGGCCAGGCCCGAGTATTGCCGCAGCAGTTGACTCGCCTGCCATCTGGTGAGCGTGCCATCCTTGATGAGTTGCCTGGCCAGGGTGGATGCATCCGTCGCCGGGCTAGCGGCACTGTGCAACTTGGCGACAGCTTCCTCGGGGAGCAGCTCGCTCTTAGCCAGCACGTCCAGAAACACGGTTGCGTCGGTGAGCGGCTCGATTTTCGCCATTGGTTGGCACTTGTCCGGGCGGCGGAGGGGGTTGATGTCATTGATTCTGCCAGCCCCGTGCGCCAGTGGCAACTACTTTTGCACTTGTGGACTCCGGCGGCGGTGACTTTCGCCCCCAGCCTGCGACCATTCTCGCCAGCGCCTAATACCCGCCTCCATTGCTGGCAAATGGCAGGTCAGCCGGCGACGACAATCTGGGCAATCTGCACCAACATAGCGTTTTCCAAAAAAAGTGCCGTTTGCGTCGAAAGTACTGATTTTGCCCGTTGTGACGCGCCGATAGGTTCTGTCGAGCGAAAAGTCTATCGCCTCCTGGCGCGTATTCCCCTTGGCTGGGAGAAGATGCCGCCGGGATCTGGGAGAAAGTGCAGCAATCAACGTGCGGCCACCCAAGGCAGCCACCCCCTGTAATCCACCACCTGGCCAGCGGCGAAAGCGGCTGATCCGGTTGTGGGATCGACAAATTTGGAGCCGCGGAGACTCTCCGATGAAAATGCGTTGGGCTTGGATAATGCCCGTGATGACCATGGTCGCCCTGCTGTCAGATTCGCCGGCGCGAGGGCAAGGCTATGCTCCGCCTGGCTATGCATCATCGCCTTATGGCGCGATGCAAGCCTATGATCCGGCCGCGGCGGCCATGTACGCCCATCCGGCCATGATGGCGGCCTACGCTGCTCCCGGTGGAGACGGGAGCGTCCTGGCCCCCGGCCAGCCGATGCCCATGCCAGGCGCGGGAGGGCCGATGATGGGCGGCCCGGCTCACGCTTACGCGGAAGATTTCGGCAGCGGCATGTGTCCCCACTGCCGCGGGCTGGGATGTCGGCACTGCGGCGGGCGGGGCGGCCTGTTGGGCGATGTGCTGGGGATCACCGGACCGTATGACGACGGCGGCTGCTGCGCGCCGCGGTGGTACGACTTTGCCGTGGACTTTATGCTGCTCACGCGGGACACGGTTGACCGTGGCGTGGACCTGACCTCCGACGGCGTTGGCGGGCCGATCGTTCTGAGCACCGATCAACTGGATTTCGACGAAGCCGCCGGCTTCCGCTTCTCCGGCATGTTCCAGGTGACGGCCGGGGGCAGCCTCGAGTTCACGTATTACGGCACGTTCCACTGGCACAAGAGCGCGACCGTCTCGAGCGACACCGACAGCCTGTTTTCGGTCGTGTCGGACTTCGGCCAGAATCCTCCCGGTGGATTTGCGGAAACCGACAACAGCAGCTTTCAGCGGATCGACTACTCCTCGACGTTTGACAACTTCGAGATCAATTTCCGCCGCCGATGGATCGCGCCGAATTGCCGCTACCAGGGCTCATGGCTGGCCGGGGTGCGGTACTTCAAGCTCGACGAAGATTTCCAGTACATCACGGTGAACACGACCAATGGGATCGCGGACTTCGACGTCAACACCAACAACAGCCTGACCGGCTTCCAGGCCGGCGGCGACTTGTGGCTGTGCGTCGTTCCCGGACTGCGGGTCGGCGGTGAATTCAAGGCCGGCATCTTCGGCAACCACGCCAGCCAAAGCAACATCATCACCGCTACGTCCCTGGCCCTCCCATTCGAAGAATCGGTGACCGTGAACGACGTGGCCTTCGTCTCGAACCTCGACCTGATGATGCTCTACCGGCTGAACTACAACTGGACATTCAAGCTCGGCTACCAATTCCTGTTCGTGGACGGCGTGGCTCTGGCCTCCGAGAACTTTAATCCCACGCCCCCCGCCGTCTTTGCTGGAGTGCCGGGGGACCTCATTCGCGACGCAACGATCAACGACAACGGCAACGTGTTCTATCACGGTCTGATGATCGGTGCCGAGTTCCTGTGGTAAGGCCCGGCAGCCGCCGCTGGCCGACTCGAAAATCGAAAAACTATCGCACCCCGCAGCCTTCCTGCGGGGTTTTTTGTTGCCGCTGGCTGCATCCCAGCCGAAAGCGGAACTTCTGGATGAGTGCCAACGTCTAAGGGGGCGGCATGCCCGCTACTCGGCAGGGGCGTGATGGCGAAAAGTCTTTATTGACAGTGATTTTATGGCCTTTATAATCAGGCCGAATTCCGCATGACCTCCCAGTCTTCGCATTTCAACATCCTGATGGATGGATCGAGTCGCTACGGTGACCCGCCTCCCAGGCGATCTGCGGCGACTCGGCAATCGGTTCTAAATTCAGCCCTAGGCGGAATTCTCAGCAGAAAAGTAGCAATCAGCTTGAGCGGTAACTAGACTACCCGTTTGTCCCGTCCCGTTGCGTTTTGGCATCATTCGATCGGCCCAATTAGGGGGAATGTCGTGATCTCGTCTGCGAAACACCCTGCTGCGCGCACTTCGTCGTCTAACACTCTGCGCCGCCGCACCGCGGATCGTCGCCGATTCCGGCGGGCGATGTTTGAGACCCTCGAGGACCGGCGCGTCTTGGCGGCCTTTCCCGCGCCCGTCGAATCCTGGGAGCAGGCCGAATTCTTTGACAACGAAGTGCTGTTCAAGACCAACGGAAGCCTGACGTTCATGGAGCAGACGGAACTTGACATGTTCCTGAATCTGTACGCTGCCGATGTCGTCCAAGCGTGGGACGAGCTTTCAATGGCTCACGTGAAGTCGGGCAACAACTGGACCCGGAGCGAGACGATCGCTTTTGCCAAGTCGCTGCACGAACTCAGCTTTGTCGAGTATGCCGAGCCGAATTTGATGTATCACAAGTCGGTGATCCCCAACGACCCGCTGTTTGGACTTCAGTGGGGACTGCACAACGTCGGCCAGCTCAGTCCCTATCCGCCGCCAAACATCGACCCCTTCGCCGGGGTTTTTGACGCGGATATCGACGCACCCGAAGCCTGGGACACGATCACTGGCGATCCAGACACCGTGATTGCGATCATCGACACCGGAGTGGATTATACCCATCCCGACCTGGCCGCCAACATTTGGAGAAACCCGAACGAGATTCCGGACGGCTTCGACAACGATGGCAATGGGTTTGTGGACGACATCGTCGGCTGGGACACCTTTGACAACGACAACGATCCTCAGGACGAGCAGGGACACGGCACGCACGTGGCCGGGATCATGGGGGCCGTGGGGAACAACGCTGTCGGTGTCACGGGGGTTAGCTGGAACTCCAAGATATTGCCCATCAAGGCCAGCAATGCGGGCGGCGCGTTCTCCACCGCCGCCATCGTGGGTGCGCAAGTTTATATCACCCGCATGAAAACACAATTCGGCGTCAACATCGTGGCGAGCAACAACAGCTACGGTGCGACTGGAGCAGGGGCCTTTTCTTTTGCCCAGTTTGATGCGATCCGCCTGGCCACGAACGCGGGGATCGCGTTCATCGCGGCTGCGGGCAACGACGGGGTGAACACCGACGCTCCGACAACGCCGACATTTCCTGCGGGATACAACCTGCCCGGCGTCATTTCCGTAGCAGCTACCGACCGGACCGACACGCTCGCTGCCTTTTCCAATCGGGGGTTCTTTTCGGTTGATTTGGCTGCGCCCGGCGTGGCGATTCTTAGCACCGCTTCGACGTTGCCGCCGCCTCTGGGTCCGGGGCTCCTTCCCGGTCAACCACCGGCACCCAATATTCCGCCGCCCGGGTATGGATGGCTGAGCGGCACGTCCATGGCCTCGCCGATGGTGGCCGGAGCCTACGCCGTCATCAAAGCATTTGACCCGCAACTGACCGTCGCCCAGGTTAAAAACCTGCTGCTAACCACGGTTGACGTGATTCCCTCCCTGCAAAACGTAACCGTGAGCGGCGGCCGTCTCAATTTGGCCAACGCGATTGACGCGATTCCGGTGAACGAGTTCCGCGGGACGGTGTTTGCCGACCTCGACGGGGACGGTCGATTTGACAGCAATGAATCCGGCCTGTCGGGTTGGACCGTGTATGCGGATCTCAACAACAACCAAGTCCGCGATCCTGGCGAGCCTGCCACCGTGTCGGGAGCGAACGGGGACTACACGTTGCGGGCCAAACTGCTGAACGGGACCTATTTCATCCGCGAAGTCGTGCAGCCAGGATGGACCCAGACCTTCCCCGGTCAGCAGAGCCAATTTGCTCACCAGGTGACGGTCACCTCGGGGACCCAAGTCTTCAATGATCTTGATTTCGGCAACAAACCCACGCCGGGCTCGGTGGTGGGGGTCAAGTACAACGACCTCAACGGCAATGGCCAAAGAGACTCGGGCGAGCCGGGACTCGAAGGCTTCGTCATCTATGCGGATATGAATAACGATGGAAGGATCGGTGTGGGAGAACCGGCATCCGTCACGGACGCCAACGGCCGATTTCAAATCAACAACATCATTCCCGGACCAGTCGTCATTCGTGAGATCCAGCGTCCCGGATTCCTCCAAACCGAGCCCGATCCCAGCGGACCTCTCCAAGGCGGCATTGGTGTTGTCGTGGTCGGCGGCACGGTAACCGGAGGTCTCGTGTTCGGCAACCGTGCGGCACACGACTGGGGGGATGCGCCCGCCAGTTACGGCACCCTCAAGGCCGACAACGGCCCGTCGCACGGGCTGCTCCCCGGATTCTTCCTGGGAGATGCCTCCGATACCACCGTCCCCCATATCGACGACGAACCCAACGGCATTCCGAGCGCCAATGCCGATGGCGACGATCTGGACAATTTCGACGACGAAGATGGCGTGTCGTTCCTGACGCCTCTCGTCCCCGGCCAGAACGCCACCATCCGCGTCGATGTTTCCAGCGGCGCATACGGCTCGGGCATCCTCCAGGGTTGGATCGATTTCAACAACGACGGCGACTTTTTCGATGCCGGCGAGCAGATTCTGACCGACAAGGTGCTCGTCACCGGATCGCACCTGTTCACGTTCGCGGTGCCGTCCACGGCGGCGGTGGGGGATACGTTTGCCCGCTTCCGCTGGAGTTTGCAGCGGGGCCTGGGGCCGACGGGACCGGCTACCGCGGGAGAGGTCGAGGATTACAGCACCTCAGCCCGCGCGGTTTCCCCCACGGCCAATGACGACGGCCCGTTCATCGTGGGGGCCGACTCGAACTTCATCGACAACGTGTTCGACGTGCTGGCCAACGACTTCCCCGGCGTGGACGGCGATCCGTTCTTCATCCTCAGCGCGGATGCGACCTCAGCCCAGGGCGGACTCGTCCAAGTCGATTTCGTCAACCAGGTCATTCGCTACCAGCCGCCGGCCGACTATATCGGCCCGGATTCGTTCGAATACATCATCAGCGACGGGATTCATCCGCCGTCGCTCCCCGGCACGGTGTTCATCGACGTGGTGCCGCTCGATCCCGTGGCGATCGACGACTCCTTCAACATCAACTTCGGGTCGGCAAGCGTCCCGCTCGACGTGCTGGCCAACGACATCCAGGGTGTCGGCGGTCCGCTCGACGTGGTCGCTATCGGGCCGCGTTCTGCGGGCGGGACGGCCATTTACAATGCGACGACGAAGCGAATCGTCTACACGCCTCCCAGCCCCACCTTCCAGGGCGCTGACCTCTTCACCTACACGATCTCCGGCGGCGTGCAGGCCAACGTCCACGTGCAGGTCGGCGGACCAGCGGCCAGTCAGATCGTGCAGATCGAGTATCGGGCCTTGAACTCGCAGGGTCAGGAACTGGGAACTCCCGGAGTCCCGGCCCCCGCTATCGGCGATACGATCACGCTGGCGGCATTCACCAAAGACCTGCGCGGCCAGTTCGCCGATCCCATCTTCCCGGCGCTGTTTCCCGATGCATCGGGCGTTTTGTCGGCCTATGCGGACGTATTGTACGACCGCTCCATCGTACGGCCGGTGCCCGCGAACAATCCCTTCGGCATCGACATCACCTTTGGCCTCTTGTATCCCGATTTCCGATCCGCGACCAGCGCACTGCCTGGCATCGTGGACGAAGCTGGCGCCAATACCAGCCAGTCGTTCGAGTACGCGCTCAGCGACGAAGACAATCTGCTGTTCACGATCAAATTCAACGTTCGTGCCAACGGCACGTTCAGGTTCTTCGCCAATCCGGAGGAAGACAGCGCCCAGTTCACATTCGAAACGCAGGTCCATAGCACGACCACGGGCCAGCCGATCGTGATCAGCAATAGCGAAATCTTCTTCAAGCATTCCCTGCCGATTCAGATCGGCCCCAACCCCGAGGGCGAGGCGACCAACCTCTTCAACCCCCTGGACGTCAATCAGGACACCTTCGTGACGCCGAATGACGCCATGCTGGTCGTCAATCACCTCAATCGGTTCGGCGCAGGGCCTTACTCGCCCATGCTGGCCGCGGCCACCGGACAGGGTGTGCCGCAGTATTTCCTTGACGTCAATTCCGACGGGCGGGTCTCGGCATTCGACGCCAAGCTGGTGGTCGATTACCTGAACTTGAAGGCGACACAAGCCCGCTCCAGCGCGTCGTCGCCGGAAGGGGAAGCCGACGATTCGATCGTCATCAGCCAGTCCCTCGGTTCGACGACGGTGTCGAGCAGCTCCTCCTCGTCCTCGACAAGCGACGCGGACGATGAGTCCGCCTATGCCAGCGACGTCGATCAACTGCTGGGGGATGACCTCGTCGGCTCGGCCGTCGATCCGGTGGTCGCCGAACCGTCGCCGGAGCAGGAGGACATGGAAGGGGACGAGCACGACGATATCTTCGCTGATTGGGAAAGCGCCTGATTGGCGACACTCGGGACGTAAAATACGCCGGCTGACGGGCCACAAACCCGCCAGCCGGCTTCGTTTCTTGCCGGCCGGCAATTCCCAGCCAGGCACTGCGGTTTAAATTCGCTGGAAACCGTTTCACCCCCTCCGCCGTCTTGATTACAGCGCCCTTGGCGATTGGCCCACTCGGCAACTCTTCTCGTCCGCGCGGAGGCTGTCATGTCTCATCGAATGGCTCTGCTCGTTTCGCTGGTGCTCGTTTCATCGCTGGGGTGGCAAGGGCCGACAGTCGCGCCCGCCGCCGACGCTTCGGCGGCCCATGAACCGGCGGCCAACGTCGAAAAAGACGTCACTCAAGGGGCCCTGCGAATCGTCCAGAAGGACGGCGGCATCGTCGAGTGCCCCCTCAAGCACACCGACGTCCAGGCCCATGTCTCCGGCTTCATCGCCCGGGTCAAGGTCACGCAGACCTTCCACAATCCGACCAAGGAGAAGATCGAGGCGGTTTATGTCTTTCCGCTGCCGCACGAGGGGGCCGTCGATGACATGACGATGGTCATCGGCGAGCGAAAGATCGTCGGCCAGATCAAGCGGCGGGCCGAAGCCCGCTCGATCTACGAGCAGGCGATCCTGGCCGGTCAGACCGCGGCACTTCTGGAGCAGGAACGGCCGAACATCTTTACGCAGTCGGTCGGCAACATCGAGCCGGGGCAGGAAGTGAAGATCGAGATCTCGTATGTCGATGTGCTCCGCTACGACATGGGGACCTATGAATTCCACTTCCCGATGGTCGTCGGGCCGCGGTACATCCCCGGCACTCCCAGCGGCGGCGTCCAAGCGACGCCTGATGAGCTGAAGGGGAAGGTCTCGCCGCCGGTGGCAGACACCGATCGCGTACCCGATGCGACACGAATCAGCCCGCCGGT
>DATKDU010000290.1:0-27879 GCA_035512595.1 Pirellulaceae bacterium | reverse complement strand
ATCGCGCCGCGAGGTCCGGCGGCGGGGCTTTTCGATCGTGTCCCCGCAGATGTTGGCCGTCGATCCGGATGCGGGAGAATTTTCCGAGCCGCAGGTCCTCGACTGGGATCAGGTCGAGGCCGATCGCTACGCCCGAGCGGCCTGATCTTTCAGTTGCTTTCGTCTCCGGCGGCAGTCGCGTGGCTGTCGCCAAAGAAAACCCTGTCGGGAGCGGCTTGCACGGCACGTGCCGCGCAGGCCGCTTCTGGCCGCCCCCGAGCGGTGGCCCACTTCCTCGCAACCTTCCCGTTTCCCCAAGAAAAACCCCGGAGTAAAGCGCCATGCCGCTTACCGTCAACGTCGGGCTCTCCAAGAAGGTCGGCCTGCCCGACTATGGGAGCCTGGGCGCTTCCTGCCACGTCCAAGTGGAACTGGACGGCAGCCTGATCTTCTCGGACCTCGACGCGTTTCAGCAGAAGGTGAAGCAGGCGTTCGTCGCCTGCTCGCAGGCCGTCAGCGATGAGCTGTACCGGCAGCAATCAGCAGGCAGTTCTTCAGCAAGTGCTGCCTCGGCATCCGTCCATGGCAACGGCCAGTGGGGCAACAGCCAGCGGGGCGACGGCCAGCCGACCGGACAGCGCCGTAGCCAACCCCGCAAGGCGACCGCCAGCCAGGTGCGGGCCATCGAGGCCATTGCCGGCAAGCTTCAGCTTGACCTGGGAACTTGGCTGCAGGAGCGGTTCGGGTTGCCCCTGGTGTCGGAACTTTCGATTACCCAGGCCAGCGAGACGATTGACGCGCTCAAGGCCTTCCCCAGCCGCAACGGAGCTGCCCATTGATGACGACTCGGCTCTCAATTCCCACGGTTCCGCGTGCCCCGCCGGGGCCCCAGCCCAGGGACTACCTTTCGTTCTCGGCGATTCGAACCTATCAAACCTGTGCGCTTCGATACTTCTTCAAATACATCGCCGGACTGCCGGAAGAAATGGTCTCGACCAGCCTGGTGTTCGGCGGTGCTATTCACCGGGCTTATGCGGAGTTGGCGGTTATGTGAAGTTGCATCATCATCTGCTGCACCGTCGGGCTCATGGCCTTGCACGCACAGCACATAATTTCAAAGCGATTCCAGCCAGGTGAGGATGTCAGGATCGGCGCGCCAGGGGGCAGTTGGAGTTCCATGCGGATTTATCTCGCAGGCTTCCATGGCTTTTGCCTTCATGGTCAAGTCGATCTCGATGTAGCGGCTGGTGGTGGCGATGCTCACGTGGCCGAGCCAACTGCGGATGACGTTTACCTCAACCCCAGACTGGCGAAGGTGCATGGCAGTAGTGTGCCGTAGAACGTGGGGCGTGACTCGGCTGTTGTTTAGGCTGGGCACACCTCGACCTCCTCTTCGGTCCTCGTTGCGACATGATAGGCCACTCCAAGAACATGCCATCGAAAGCCAACAGGCGAGCGGAAAGCCCTTGATTTATCGGAAGAATTATGTGCAGTTCGTCGACGTAAAACAGTTGGGAAATCCCAATGGCCCCCTACAACTTCACATAACTAAAAACTCCGCATAAGCCCTGTTATGTGGTCCTCCACATAACCGGGCCATTGAGCACCATTTTCGCGAGCTACTGGCCGGCAACTCGCGGCCGGACCTGGACTCACTGCTGGCGGCCTACCAGCAGGAATGGACCGATCGGGACGCAGGCCATATCCGCTTTGGGAAGGAAGAAACCCAAGCGTCGCTCGACGGCCTCGCGCAGCGGATGCTGCGGGCCTTTTCGGCCAGCGATCTGGCCGTCCCTCAGGGACGCATCCTGGCGGTGGAAGAAGAGCTGCGCGGCAACCTGATTCCGGGACTGCCCGACATCCTGGCGCGGATCGATTTGATTTTCGAGACGCCGCATGAATTGGTGATTGCGGACTGGAAGACTTCCCGCTCACGGTGGAATGCCGAGCAGGTCGAGGAATCGGCGCCGCAGCTCCTGCTGTACTCGGATCTCGTGCGCGAGCTGGCTCCCGGCAAGTCGTTGCGGGTCGAGTTCGCCGTCCTGACGAAGACCAAAGAGAGGTTTCGGCCGAGCGGCATGGGTTCACCGTGGATCCGGCCCAAGTCGCCCGGACGAAGGGAACCGTCGAGCGGGTCTGGCGGGCCATCGAGGCGGGACACTTCTATCCGGCGCCTTCGGCCATGAGTTGCGCCTCTTGTCCGTTTCGCCAGCCATGCCGGCTGTGGCCGGGGTGAGCCATCCGGGGGATTTCGGGAAGCAGCTGCTAGCGCATCCCTGTGCCGCCCGTCGGGGCGGCACTCGGGTGCGTTTTTCTTAGCTATTGCGATGTGGCTGGGCAGAAATGAAGGACGAGGCGGGGGTCTGAAAAAGGCGGGTCGGTGTGTCGGACGTGTGTCGGACCGACGCGCCGCTAGGTCGTCGCAATACCTTAATCAGCAAGTCGAAAAAGCTGTCTGACTGGGTGTGCCGGGCTTCGACATCCGCTAGCGCCGCCGTGGAGCGATTGGACTGTTTTTGGGCATCGCGCTTCACCGACGGCGGACCCACATCAACGGACATGAGACTCCTTCATTCAAGGGGAGTTCAATCATCGTTCAGAATCGTGCCGATGCCCCGACTCTTGGTGAACAGCGAATTGCTGCTGTTGTCGAACAGGTCGAGGAAGAACGTTTCATCAGCCTCAGTCCTTCTGTCCCCGACGACCTTGATGGTGATCGTCTTCGTCGTCTCGCCGGGCGCGAAGGTCAGCGTGCCGGTCTTGGCGATGTAGTCGTTGTTGCTCGTCGTCGCGGTGCCGTCCACGGTGCGGTACGACATTGTCACCTCTTGATCGTAGGCGGCCGACAGTGTCACCGTGAAGACCAACGACTGCCTGCCGTTGCGACCCTCGAGAAGCGACACGTCGTTGATGCTGATGCGCGGCTCGTTGTCCAGGACTGTGCCCATGCCCTGCGCGTCCTGCGGGTCGGCGATGACCGCGTTCGTCGGGGCGCTGAGGTTGACGAAGAAGGTTTCATCCAGCTCGGCGAGCCGGTCACCGTTCACCAGCACGGTGATCGTGCCGCTGGACTGGCCGGCGGGGATCGTCAGCGTGCCGGAAGCGGTCTGGTAGTCGCTGCCGGCCGTGGCGGTATCGTTGGCCGTAAGGAAGTTGACGGTTACGGGCTGGCCGCTAACGGCCGAGAGGCTCACGGTGAAGACCAAGTTCGTCGTGCCGCTATTGCCTTCCAGGGCGGACCGGTCATTGATGGCCAACGTGGGTACGGGATCATCGTTGAGAATGGTCGCCGCCCCTTGACCATCGGCCAAGACCGCGCCAGCCGGGCTGCTGAGGTTGACGAAGAAGGTTTCGTCCGCCTCGTTGAGGGCGTCACCGTTGGCCAGGACGGTGATCGTCTGGCTGGTTACGCCCGGGGCGAATGTCAGCGTGCCGGAGACGGCCTGATAGTCGCTGCCAGCCGTGCCGGAGCCATCGGCCGTGGCATAGTCCACCGTCACCGACTGGCCCGCCGGGGGGTTGATGAGCGTGACTGTGAAGACGAAGCTCGTCGTGCCGCTATTGCCTTCCGCGATCGAAAGGTCATCGATCGTCAGCTCGGGTGCGGGATCATCGTTGAGAATGGTCGCCACCCCTTGGCCATCGGCCAAGACGGCACCAGCCGGGCTGCTGAGATTGACGATAAAGGTTTCGTCCACCTCGTAGACTACGTCGCCGTTGACGACCACTCTGACCTCCTGGCTGGTCGTGCCGGGCGGGAACGAGAGCGGGCCACTCTGTGATATGTAGTCGCCCGGTTCCGTGGCACTGCCATCGGCGGTGGCATAGTTCACCGTCACGGTCTGGTCTGTCGGGGGGTTGATGAGCGTGACAATGAAGACGGCCTCCACGGGGCCACTGTCTCCCTCGGTGACGCTGGCGTTGCTGATGTGCAGCGCGGGGCCCTGCGGCTCGACGGCGATGCGGAGGGCCTGGCCGGTGCCGAAGAAGGGGCTGGCACTGTCGGCCGACACCAGCAAGCGGTTCGGCCCCTGCGCGCCGTTGTCCTTGATGCCGACGGTGGCGCTCTGGCCTTCGGCAGTGCCGTCGCCGGTGTCGAGGTTGGGGTAGTTGAGGATGATGGGGTCGGCCGGGCCGCCGGCGTTCAGTCCCAGGATTGCCTGGAACGTAGCCGCCCAAGGCGAGCCGGAGTAGTGATAGACGTTCCATTCGATCACGAGGCGGTCCGCCGTGCCGTTGCCGTCCACGTCTTCGAACTTGCCCAGGACCTCGTCGCTGGCGTCCCAGTGCGTGACCCAATCATCCCACAGCGGCGCGATCGCGGGGGCCTCTGGGTAGCTGCTGAGGTCGGTGTTCGTATAGTCGGCGACGCCGTACCCGAACGAGATCAATCCGTTCGAGCTGACGAAGAGGCTGTTCGCTCCCGTGTAATCCACTCCATAGAAGGTGAAGGTGTTGCTGCCTAGATCGACGGCGGCGACGTCGTCGTCCACATTGTCGAGGATGGTAAAGACGTCGGGCATTCCCAAGACCAGATCGATGGCTTCGAGGGCGATCGGGTGGGCCTCGTAGCCGTAGCCGTCAGGGCCGGGGAAGTAGTCGATGGTGAAGTTGGCGGTGTACTGATCGTCGGGCACTTCGGCCTGAACGCCGTCGCGGTCCTGATCCATCCGATTCGGAGTTGCTGCGATGTCCTGGATCTCCGGGCCAATGATCATCGTGTAGACCCCCTCGCCAGACTGGTCCGCGAAGGTGATGTCGAACTGCCGGTCACTCGAACCCACGACCGGGGTGACGGCCGTCGCCACAATCGGGACATTGCCCGGCCCCATGAAGCTGCCGATATCCTCCACGCCGAACGTGCCTGGATTGATCGATTCGCTGAAGGTGACGCGGAGGCTGCTGACCGGCGTGATGCTGGTGCCAAACGGGCTCTGGGCAGTGATGCGCGGGCCGGTGGTGTCGGGCGGCGGGGTCCCGGTGACAGCCGCGGCGGCGTTGAGCCGGCCGCCCGTGACCGAGATGCCGCTGAGCGCAGAGATCTGATCGACCGTTGTCAGCAACTGGTCCTTGACCTGTTGTGCAGTCCAGCCCGGGTTCAGGTCGCGGATCAGGGCCGCCACGCCGGAGACATGCGGCGAGGCCATGGACGTGCCGCTGAGGTAACCATAGGTGTTGCCCGGCATCGTGCTGTAGATGTCCACCCCCGGCGCTCCCAGGTCCACGCTGGTCGCTCCGTAGTTCGAGAAATAGGCCAGCGCGTCGTCATGGTCGGTGGCGGCGACCGAGATGATGCTGTCCAGGTCGTAGGCGGCCGGGTACATCGGGCTAGAGTCGGCGTTCACGCCACTGTTGCCCGCGGCGGCGATGAAGACGTGCCCCAGAAGGCCGGCACTCTGGATCGCGTCGTACAGTCCCTGGTCAAAGGGCCCGCCGCCCCAACTGTTGTTGGAGATCATCGCCCCCATGCTGACGGCGTAGTTCAGCCCGTCGATGGCGTCGCTGGTGTAGCCCCCCCCGCCGGAGTCGAGGAACTTGATGGCCATGATCTGGACGTCCCAGCTCACGCCGGTCACGCCCACGCCGTTGTCTCCGATGGCCCCGATGGTGCCGGCGACGTGCGTGCCGTGGTAGTGGTCGTCGTACGGGTCGCCAGTCGGATTGCCGAAATCGTCGCGGTAGATGAAGTTGGCCCCGTAGTAGTCATCGATGATGCCATTGCCGTCGTCGTCCGCTCCGTTGCCGGGAATTTCGCCCGGGTTCGTCCACATGTTGCCGGCCAGATCGGAATGTGTGTAATCGACGCCGGTGTCGATGACGGCCACGATCGTGCTGCCGTTGCCGGTCCAGTTGTCCCAGGCTTCCACGGCGTCGATGTCGGCATCGGACGTGCCACCAGTCTGGCCGGTATTGTGCAGACCCCAGAGGTTCCCGAAACCTGGGTCGTTGGGCGTGTTCTGGACGTGGACGCGGTAGTTCGGCTGCGCATACACCACCAGAGGATCGGCCCGATAAACCGCCAGCGCCGTTTCGACGTCGGTGCCCGGGGCGAGCCTCACCTCGCGCAGCCCCGCAACCAGAGGGAGTTCCCGGCTGACGCTCGTGCCGTCGAGCATGGGCAAGCCATTCACGTCGGCTTCCGGCCGGAAGCGGACGAGGATGCGGGTGCTGTCATAGTCATGGGGGTTCCCTTGGAGCCCGCCGAAGTCGGCTGCCGGTGCGGCTTGCGGGCCGATGCCGACGGGGAAGCTCGGCGCGAGATCGATGGCGAGCAGGCAGCGGTCCTCCAGGCCTTCCAGCCGCAAATGGCGGTTAGCGGGCCCCCGCTGTCCGGAAGCTCGTCGCTCCTGGCGGTTGAGTGTTCGCGTGAGACGGGATTTTAGGGCATCGAACCAAGAGCGAGCCAGCATGGGAGAGTTTCCTTTGAGAGCGTGGTCCGGTTAATAACGTAGTGTTTCGGCGGCCCCCCGCAAGCAGACGTGCGCCGGGCCGATGGTCAGGGCCTCATCGGCCGCTTGGGGTTTCGCGCGTGCCCAAAGGGTCCACGCTACCTTAACGCCATTCGGGTCACGTATCTGTCATGATCTTTTTGAACAGTAAGTGGCAGGCCCCCCGTACCCGCGTACGCGCGGGTCGCGGGCCGGTGAGGAGCCGTGCCCTGCCGGTCAGGACCTCACCGGCCGCTTGTTGTTCGTCGCTAATCATCCGTCTTCCGGTACACAGACTGGATACCGGGACGGCGGCGGCGCCTTGAGAATCGCTAGGGCGCCGGTGCGTCGATCCGAATGGGCGTGCCTAGCGGAGTTAGAAAGAAAGCGACGAGTTCCACGTCGACATCTCCGTGATTCCGAGCGTCGTGCACGTGACCGCCACCCGCATCCACAAAACCGGTTCCCGCTTCGTAGTCAACGCCGTCGGCGGCGTCGGCGGCGTAGTAGGTCAACGTGCCGGCCGTGACCATGACGAAGACCGGTCCCGGGTGCGTGTGCCAGCCGAAGAATCCTCCCGGGGTGACGCGGAAATGCACGACGCGGGCGTCCGACAGCCCGTCGGTTCTGAGCTCGAGCTCGTAGTCCTCGTCTTCGATCTTGACGTCTATGGCGTCCAGTACCACCGGCCCCGAGATTACAGTGGGCGTGATCGTGCCCGGCGCGCTGGAGGGCGTCGCCCAAGCGATCCCCACGGCGATTGCACCGAATGCAGAGGCGACAAGAACTCCAGCCAACATCAGCTTCAGTTTCATCTTGCTCATGGTCATCTTCCTATCTAAGGTGTGTGCAGCCAGAACCTTGGCCGCGGTTGGCAGCGCTTGGTTTGTCCAAGACGCTGCTGGTTGTGGCCGCCCGAACGCCGGACGGCGCCATACTCTCCTGCCCGATCAAGACAGCGATCGCGGCGAATCCCTCGCCTACGCCCCGGCGCTCCGTCGCCGGCCTGCTGCTGGTTTGTCAGGTGTTCGTGGCTGCGCGCAGCATGGATTTTCTCCTCTGGTCTACGTTAGAATGGAGAGACATCGCTCCCAGCGCGCAAACCGAGCGCCGGGGCAATGCCGGGCCGGTGGGGGCTTGCTTCGCGGTAAGGACCCCGCCGGCCATTTTGCTTTCTGCACGATCGAATTACTCGTTCTGCATTTTGCCCCCCAACAACTCCGCGGCTTCAGCACGGAAGCGGCGAAGTTCTTCGTTCTTTGGCTGGTTCTCGTCCATCCATCGCACCGCCTGGTCGTATTGCGAGACGGCCTTTTCCTTGTCGCCCAGTTGCCAATGCGCCATGGCGAGGAAGAACGCGTCGTAGCTCTCGTGGGCGTTGCCAAGGTCTCTGGACTTTTGGAGCGCTTCGATCGCGTCGTTCCACCTGCCGGCGCGGTAAAACGCCACGCCTAAAGTGTTCCAGGCATATCCCGCGCTGGCCTCAAGTTCAACGGCCTTCTGCGCAAATTCTAGCGCCCGCCGGCCGTCCTCCTCCGTGTGACTCGAAACCGTGAGAAGGCTCCATGCGTAGTTGTTGTAGATGGAGCCCCTCTTGGCGTCAGCGCGTAGCGCACGGTCCAAATACTCTCGTGCTTCATCCCATTTGCCGGCAACCCCCTTCAGCTTGGCGAGGGATGCCAGCGTCTCGCCCCATTCCACCTGGTATTCACGAACCGCGGGAAAGCCGGCTCGTAGCTTTTCCTGGACAACGTCCGCCGCGCGAAAGGCCTGCTCCGCTTCCTCAAGGCGCCCTTCCGATTCCAAAACCTTGCCCAGAAAGTAATGCGTACGGGCCACGATTTGTTCGGAGGTCAACTGCAGTGCGGCCTCCTTGAAAGGCTGCTCCAGCAAGGCGATGGTTTGGCGGAGCGATTGCTCCGCCTCGCCAAAACGGCTCGTGCGCCAAAGAAGAACGCCGTGGGCACGAGAGACTTCGGCGAGGCTCCGCCGGTACTTGTCCTCGTCGGGGGCTTGACTGACGAGATCCTCGAGCGCGGTGATCGCCTTACGGTAAACTCTCTCGGACTCTGCCGGTTGGGACTGCCCAAGAAAGAATGCGAAACTGTTGTAGTCGTGCGCCAACGATTCCTGATAGGCGAGGTCGCGGGGGAACTCAGCCACGAGCCGTTCGTGCCGATCGATCGCCTGCCGGTAGCATGCCGCTGCTTTGTCTCCCGCTTGGCGTATTTTGAACCCCAGGCGTCGATAGCTGATTGCCAACTCGTGACGGTAGGATGGGACGTTCGGGAACTCCGCCTCCAGTTTCTCCAGGATGGCGATGGCTTGTCGGCACGCTGCTTCTGACTGCGTGGCCTGTCCAAGCAGCCAGTAGATTGCGTCCACGCGCTGTTGTGCCCTCGCCGTCTCGTAACGAACGCGCGGCTCCGTACTTCGCTGCTTCAAAAAGCCTTCGTAAAACCTTATCGCCTTCTCCAATAGCGCGCGCCGCACCGCCTCCATCTGGGGAACGTGGGCCAGCGACTCGTCCCCCACCTCCGTCAACATCTGGTCCACCGCCGCCAGGGCTTGCTGAAAGTTGGCCTCGGCCTGCTCCCGCGCGGCGTCGGCGTCCTGTCGGGCCAGTTTCTCCGCTCGCGCCGACGCCAATGCGCGGAATTCACTCTGTTGCGCAAACCGCTCGGACCGCGTCGCCCGGATCGCCTGCCAGACGCTCACGGTCAGTCCCACGACCAGCGCCAGTGCGACCAGCAAGCTTGCGAGCACGGGGCCCCGGTGCCGTCGCAGGACTTTTCGTAGCCGGTACGCCGTTGATGGCGGGCACGCCTCGACCGGGTCGTCATGCAGGTAGCGTTCAATATCGTGAGCCATCCCATTGGCCGTCTCGTAACGCCGGTTGCGATCCTTTTCCAAGGCCTTCATCACGATCCAATCGAGCTCTCCTCGAAGCGTCCGCCCCAGCCGCGTCGGCGCCACACTCCGGCTGGCGGCGATGGAGGGGAGCGTCGCGGCGCTGGACAGCCGCGTGCTGGGTTTGGGAGGCTCCTCCTCCCGGATGATGCGCAGCATTTCATCGAAAGCGGCGCTACGCAGCCGCTTGCCGTCGAACGGCGTGCAGCCGGTTAGCAGTTCATAAAGAAGCACCCCGAGCGAATAGATGTCGCTGCGGGTATCGATGTCGAGCTGGTTGAACCGCGCCTGCTCCGGCGACATGTATTCGAGCGTACCGACCACCTGGCCCAACTCGGTGAACATCGTCCGCTCAGTCAGTTTTTGCGCCGCCTTAGCCACGCCGAAATCGATTACCTTGGGCACTGGCTGATCGTCGTATTGAGCGACCAGCACATTCGTCGGCTTGAGGTCGCGATGGATGATCCCCTTTTGATGGGCATGCTGCACCGCCTGGCAAACATGGACAAACAGCTCCAGCCGCTGCTTGAGTGTGAGGTGATGTTCGTCGCAGTACTTGGTGATGGGAATGCCGCGGACCAGCTCCATCACGAAGTACGGGCGGCCGGAATCGGTAGTTCCCGCGTTGAACACCTTCGCGATGTTTGGATGATCCATCATCGCCAGGGCCTGCCGCTCGGCCTCGAAGCGGGCCAGCACTTGCCGGCTGTCCATCCCCGGCTTGATCACTTTGAGAGCGACCTTGCGCTGGACTGGCTCGGTCTGCTCGGCCATGTAGACGACGCCCATGCCTCCTTCGCCGATCTGCTGCAGGAGCTTGTAGGGCCCAACCATCGTGCCGGGACGTTCGGCCAGGGGCTGGTCGATGGTCGGGGCAGGATGGATGGCAGGTGATTCCAAAAAACTCTGGGCATCGCTGTGGGCCTGCAAGAGCCGCTCGACCCGCTGCCTCAATTCCAAGTGCGTTCCGCAGGCGGAATCAAGGTAGGCCGTTCGCTCGTCGCCGGCGGGTAGCGCGAGGGCAGCAGAAAAAATCTGATCGACGGAAGGGTGCGCAGGGGTCATAAATTGGAGTTCCCATCAGGCAGTCATTGATCAGTGCGAGAATCGGCGACGTGTTGCCTCAGGAAGCGGCGTTTTTTTTAGCGGCCGCCCGCGTCCGTGAGCGCGGAGTACAAAAAGGCTTTGGCGTAAGCCCAATGGCGATCGGCAGTTGCGCGTGAGATTCCCAGGGCGTCTGCCGCCTCCTGGTGGCTCATGCCGACAAAATAGCGGAGCTTGACGAGATCGGCCTTGACCGGCGACTCGGCGGCAAGAGCGTCCAGGGCTTCGCTGACGGCGAGCAGTTCGTCGCCGCGCTCCTCGGGCACCTCGCCAGCCATGTCCAGACTGACCCGAACGCGGTCGCCGCCTCGCATCGGCCCCCGTTTCTGCCGCGCACGATCCACGAGGATTCGCCGCATTGCCTCGGCCGCGGCGGCAAAGAAATACCCGCGGCTGTTCCAGGACTGGACCTTCTCCGAATCCACCAGCCTGAGATAGGCATCATGCACCAATGCCGTCGCCTGGAGCGTCTGCCCCGGCTTCTCCCGCGCGAGCTTCTGCCGCGCGAGCCTGCGCAGCTCGTCATAGACCAGCGGCAGAAGTTGCTCGGCTGCCTTCGGATCGCCAGATTCGATCTGCGACAAGATGCGAGTGACGTCGGACATGACGCCAATTGTGGTCGAACCCGAACTCACTCGCAATCAACCTCGAAGGTGGACACCCGATTTGCCGCTTCAATAATTCGAAGCAACCGCACAGTTCCCAATCCAAGCGCGCATCGGTCCCATCGACCGACGCAACCCATAACGTCCTGCAATCTCTGGCCGACGCCGCCGCCGCGGAAATTCTGCTCTCAAGCCAGCCTACTCGGCATCGCGGGAATCCCGTGCTGCGGTGGATGGCGGGGAACGTGTCGATCGAAAAGGACGCGGCCGACAACTGGAAGCCGTCGAAGAAGAAGAGCCGGGAGCGGATCGACGGCATCGTAGCGCTGATCATGGCCCTGGAGCGGTCCACGGCCTACCAGGAGAGCGTCTACGAGAGGCGGGGACCGTACTTCCTCACGATGGACGACAATTGGGTGGAGGCGGGGGAGTAAAATCGGGGACATGCAACCTAAATCGCCATACCTAAAACGCCGTTGCCCTGTATGCCGTGGGACGGGCACAGATCCGACAGCGCACCGACGGTACACCACCGGGGGCAGCGATCACCGCACTTGCAAGCGCCCGCGGCACGCCTGCCAGCGAGTAGAATGGGCGGGATGAGCGGTAATACGCAAGCGCTGTTTCTCACTCTCCTAATAGCCGTTGAGCGATGGAGCGACAAGGTTGGCCACCGAATGGCCTACGTTCGCGGGAGTCCATGCCGGAAGCACATTGCCGAGCAACTCTCCCGCTACCGCCGACTGTTAGGCCGCAAGGGGTTGATCCGAAAACTCCGTGACGACGTGATCGGAAAAGTAGTGACTACTTTTTAGACACCCCGCCCGGCGGATTTTTTCCAAACTGTACCACTACCCGTTTTCCGGTAGTGATACCGTTTTACTTTCCTGCCTAGTTCTTTGGCAGATTCGGCGGTGGTACCGGACTTTCGTGCGAAGGGATTTCTTTAATCGGAGCCACACTCCATAGCTCCCCATCCGGGGTTTCGATCCCTGCTTCCTGCCCAGTTCTCGTGGCAATCTCATTGAGCGATTTGTCAACCGATTCTCGCCAAGCCCTGTCACGCTCAGAGAATTGGGCAGTCATTCGTCCCCTGTCCACCCACCACGCCACTCCCAGCGCCACTACCACCGTCAGCCAAAGCAAGTCGCGGATCGTGAATCTCATGGGTCGGCTCGCTGCTCACCTTGGGCAATAGCAAGGTGGATTGCCACACGCACGGCCGCAATCAACGCGATGGCACCCACGAGGCACAACAAAAAGAGCAGCACGCCGCCAATCAGACTCCAATTCACCCAGATAGCCGAAGCAACGGCAGCGACCGTCGTCAGCACAAACAGAGAGTAGAGGCTGAATTGAAACCGACTATTCGATCGGGCGACTGGCAGATCGTTTGGCGTCACGGGAGGTTGCTCCTCTTGACCCCAGTTTACCCGGCCGGGCGGGCGATTGGCTGCGCGAGCTGGGCAATTACGGAGAACTGTCGATGAGCCGCGCGCTCTTGATCCGCCAGCACTCGCCGCCGTTGATGAGCCAGTCACCGGGGCCGACACTCACCAGCCGCTTACTTGGATCCTCGGGCCGACTGTTCCCATTGGCGTCTTTCCCATCTGCCGAAAGCCGGACAATAATCGTTTGCTGCGCACCGCTCTTTTTCTCGACCTGGTATTCCATTGCGTAGATTCGCTGGCCGGTTTTCGGGTGAATGAACAAGGCAGCCTTTTGTTTTTGGGCGTCGATTTCCCTTAGGCGATTCTCCGTGAGTTGCAGTTGCTCTCGCAGCTCATTTTCATTCGCACTCGCCTTCATGGCGCGGGCCATTAAATCCGAACGTTCGCGCTGCCATCTTAGTGAGCGATTATCAAAAGTCCGCACAAGTCGGTCGTGGTCTGACCACCAGGCCGCGCCCAAGGATACCACCAGCGTCAGGCAAGCCACGTCGCGGATGGTGAACTTGAACATGGGCCGGGCTCCTCTTGCCGCAAGTGTAGCCGACCGGGCGGCCCATTCGATGCGCCCGGAGGCGCGAAGGCCGCTGTTCCTGGAGGACGACGAGTACGACCCGGAAGGCGCAAGATGCTGCGACGTAAGGCGAATACGAAGAAGTGCGTTACCCGAATCTCGGAGTCAGCGACGTGGTGCCTAGCCGTTATCGTATCTTCTTGTGGGCAGGGCCCCTCGTCGCCGTGGGCTGGCTACTGCTCGCATTCATAGACCCCGATCCACCCGGTCGCTTGGGCGAATACATCGGCATCGGCTTTTTCCTCGGCACTATGTTCGGCCAGACAACCGTGGCATCCGCTTGGACCGCCTTCGGCCCGGCCCCCCTTGTCTGGCGTCTGCCGTTGTCGTTCCTGTGGGTAGTCATGCTGGCGATGGCGATTGGTATCAACGTAGGAATGCGTGGGGGGCCCGACGAAGCTTACTTCGTCATCGGGGCCTGCCTGATAGGCCAGTGGTTCCTGGTGCAGTTGCCCTTATGGGGACTGGCCATGGGCTACGGGCTCCGATTGCGGCATCGCGACGACGCTAACATGACAAGTGATCCCCGCGAGCGGCAGTTCGGCATACGGCAGCTCTTGATCATCACGACCATCGTCGCCGTCGTCTTCGGAATCGGGCGGCTGATCGTGCCGAACCTGAATATCGGGTCCAGCGGCGAGCCGGCCATCTTCATCTTCCTGGCGGTCGCCGCGATCGTGATTACCCTTCCACTGCTCTTGGCGTCGCTGCTCCCCCGGCTGGCGCTGCCGGGGACGTTGGTGACGCTCGTGCTGATCGGCCTAGCGACAGCCTGGGAGCTCCCGATGCTTCGGAGCGCGGGAGTCGGAAGCAGAGGTGGGCCGGACGCGATGCACTTTGTCTGGATCAACGCCATTACGACCATGTGGCTGCTGGCGCTCGTCCTCGTCGTGCGGTGGAACGGCTACACGCTTGCCGCTCCTGGGCTTGGCGTGCGAAAGTGAAACTACCGCTCGTTGTCGGGATGAAAACAGAAGTCCCGCGCCTCCTCGAACGAGCCGAACTCGATGCTCTGCTTGTTCACGTTGTTGTAATCGAACCACGCAAACTGCGTCTCCGGCCCGTGGGCCTTCTCGTTGCCGGGGACGCGGACCGGCGTCCAGTCGGTCTTGGCCTGCACTTGGGGATCGATGTGCGGCTTTCCCCGATCGCGGGTTGCTAATCGGGATCGCTTGCCCTTGGCCACGTACTCCTGGTGCCAGCGCATGTGCTCGATCTCCTCCTCTGTGGCAGGACGGATGGTCCGGATTTCTACCCGCATCCCGCAACCGAAACGCTGGCGAATGTCGTCGTACAGCTCGTGGAGCGCCGCGTACCCGCGCTCGCGGGCCTCCCATTCATGCTCGGCCTCGACCAGGACGTAGCGGGCCAGCGTGGCGACGTAGTAATACATGGTTCACCCGCCGTTCTCAGCGCCGGTGATGTGTTCCGTGGTGAGGTAAATGCGCGCAGCCGAAGTCGCCAAGACCTTGGCGGACGCCGGCGCCCAAACGAATGGCGATCGGGCGACGGCGGCTCCGCCGCGTGGACGATCGTGCAAACGGTCAGAAACAGGAACGGGATCGCCCAGCCGCCCACGACGATCGAATTCACAGACATCGTGCGAACGATGCTGGGTGAATCCCAGGCCGGCTTTTGTTCGAAAGGTCGTCGCCCAACGCGACGAAAGTAACGCTCGCGCTGTAGCTCAACTACACACCACCATGACAAAGAATTAGCACCAATACGCACCTGAATTCATCGCGTCGTCGGCTATAATCGACGGCTGTAGTCACGTGCTTTCGAATTGTTCCCGCAGCATTGATGCGAGCCCACCTCGAATAAAAGCAGGATCCCCGATGACAACGTCGAATTTCGCCAATCACGTCCAGGCAGCGTCGATTGCGGCGCTTGCCGCGATGGCGGTACTGGCCTTCGCGTCTCCCGCCCGAGCGAGCAACGCTGCGCGCGGAGTTGTTGCAATCAATTCGGATTTCGCAGGCGGCAACGTCAAGGCGACGGCGAACACCGAGGGCGAAGTAAACGTTGAGCCCGATCTGCGTGGCGACAGGCCGTGGTTCTACTGGTGCTTTGAGGCGGCCGCGACACGCCCCGGACGGGTCAATTTCGTCTTTCCGGAAAAGGTAGCAGGCTTCTCGAATGGTGCGATTGGATTTCAAGGTCCGGCGATCAGCACCGACCAGGGCAAGACCTGGAAATGGATGGGCGTCGATCAAGTCGACGGTAGTTCATTCTGGTACGACTTCGCCAAGGCGGATGAACGCGTCCGATTTGCGGTGACGATTCCCTACTTGCAGCAGGATTTCGACGCGTTCCTGCGGAAGAAAGCCGCAAATCCACACTTCAAGAAGTGCGTTTTGACCAAGAGTCGTCGCGGCCGCGAGGTAGAACTCCTGCAGATCGGAAGCTCCGGACCGGAGGTGAAGGCGATGTTGGTCACGGGGCGGCACCACGCGGTGGAGTCGATTGCCAGTTTCGTGTTGGAAGGCTTTCTCGATGAGGCAATTTCGGATGGCCCAGCCGGAAGGGCGTTTCGCGAAAAATACGTTCTCTTCGCCGTACCATTCGTCGACAAGGATGGAGTCGAAGAAGGCGACCAGGGGAAGAACCGCCAGCCGCACGATCATAATCGAGACTACGGGGAAACGAGCATCTATCCCGAAGTGCAAGCGATTCGAGAGCTGGACCGAAGGCACGATTTCCAATTTGCGTTGGACTTCCACTGTCCCACACTCGTGATGCGGGACCACCAGGTGATGTACTTTGTGGGAGCGAAAACCCACCCGCAGTACAACTTTGAAAACGTCTCGGAGTTCGCCAAGTGGATCAAGCAGGCACTGCCCGAAGCGGCGCCAAGTGGGCCGCTCAACTGGCTGCGTGACGAATCGGATCCGTCGCCAAAGAACTCGCGTTACTTTGGTTTCAAGGACAACGCGATCATGGCGGCGACATTCGAATTTCCGTTCGCTCCGCCCGGCAAAGCGACCGATCCGGAAAGCTGCCGGCAGTATGGCAGGGCGATGCTACGCGCCTGGAATGCCACGCACTTTCGTGAACCGGAGGAACGAGCGGCACACCAGCCCGAGAACCCCGCCAAGCCCACCGAGAACACATCTCAAGCGGCGACGGCGGCGGACGATTTTGCCTGGTTGCCGCTGGAAGCAAACAGCGCCGGCTCCAGCCCACCTTCGACGGATGAACAGGTCGTCCCGATATCACGATCACAACGACTCCCAAGCCGACCGCCGACGCCTCGCGGTACACGCGCGAGTACGTCATCGAACTCGAGAAGTTCAACATCAGCAACAAGGGATCACAAGCGGTCGAGACGTCCAAGGACCCGAGGGAACTTGCACCCATTCTCGCGGGGGACTCTTGGGCTTCCTCGGTGTTCTGTGTGTAGGCTCGATAATGGCGCAGTTCGACTCTTACTCGTGTCTCAACACGTTGGAGCAATCGCATCGGACACGGCTCCAATTCAAAGGCGCGTCGGTCACATCGACCGAGGCGGGAATCGGCTAAGCCTTGCAAGGATCAAGCGACAGGCCCTGGCGAGCTGCCCAAAAGGGTGATCGCAATAGGAATACGCCTGAGTACCTGCGGTGTTGGACCGCAACATTTTGAACGGACCGCGCCGAGCTGTCGCAGATGGAATAAACCGTGCGCGACGAAATCGTTGGCGGATCGCACCTACCGAAGACCCAGGAAAAACTACATCTTTTCGATTCGATACCAAACCTGCCAATCACCAACGTTTTCAGGATCGCGTTGCTGATCGCTCGGCCTGTAACTGCCCAGCCATGATTCCGCGTTGCCCTGGAACGTCCTGCGATAGTAGCATGCGGGGTCGGTGAACTCGTCCTCAGCACTGGAGATCTCCACGGTGAGGTCGTCCACAACGGTGCCTCGGAATTATCCGCAGTTCAGGATTATGTCGAGTTCATCCCAGAATTGCGGTTGTTCGGCGGCGATCGCGATGATGGTCTGCGCATAATCACAAGTCCTCCAAGAATTGCATTAGCGCCTTCGTCGGGAGCTGGCGCCGACGGCGGAGACGCGGAGATTCCAAGTGTGCCAAGGCTTCCCTCTTGGTTTTGAGATCGGCGTCGAGGTATTGATGAGTCGTCTGAATGCTCTCGTGGCCCAGCCACAGTGCGATCATCGATAAGTCCACTCCCGACTGGAGCAGATGCATGGCAGTCGTGTGGCGAATCGTGTGTGGCGATACCGGGATCGAATGAAGGGCGGGACAGTTCGCCGAGGCGCGAGCCACGGCGAGTTGAAGTCGCTGAGTGACGCCAGAGCGACTCATCGGTCCCCCACGTGCATTGGGTAGAAGCGGCGAGTCCGGCGTTGAATTTGCGCGTCGGAGCCACGCTCGAAGTTGCCTCCCAGTTTCGCGCCACAAGGGCACTGAGCGACGTTTTCGGCCCTTACCGAGGATGTGGACCGATGAACGCGATTCGACGTCCACATCTTGGATCTTCAGAGCGGTGACCTCCGACACGCGTGCGCCGGTGTTGTACATTAACAGCAGCAGCAGGCGATCCCGCTGGCCAGCCCAAGTGGTCGCATCCGGTGCGTTCAAGACCGCCTGGATCTGCTCACGAGTGAGATGGCCGACAGTACCGCGATCGAAGCGTTTCATCGGAATGGCCAACACACGCTGGGCGACTGGTAGCAGCAACGGATTGGCCCCTGCGGCGTGGCGAAAGAACGAGCGGATCGCCGCCAATCGAGCATTGCGGCTGCGGGCGCAGCTAGCGCGGGATTCCTCCAGGTCTTCCAGAAACGCCAGCACACGAGGTGCATCCAGATCATCCACGCTCAATGCATCGGGCTGAAGACCATGTTTCTGCCGAAGAAACCGCAGCAGCAGCCGAAAGGCATCCCTGTAAGACCTGATGGTCTGCGGGCTCAAGTCGCGCTGGCCGATCAGATACGAGCAGAAGTAGGCCCGTAGCGCCGGACCGAGGGGAGTCTTCGGAGTCGTGGGCGTTTTCATGAACGACTCCTTTTCACAGAGGCAGCAAACCGTTCAAAGCGGCTCCCGACGAGCGCCATGAGTTCGGGCGTACCAGTCAGGTACCAATAGGTGTCGGTAACCTTGCTGTGCCCCAGATACGTGGCGAGCGCAGCGATCTTTTGCTGAACGTTTTCACCGTCGCGATACCAGCGCAGAAGACGATGACATGCGAAGCTATGCCGCAGATCGTGGATTCGCGGGCGAGGCCATTCTCCGTTGCCCCGGTGCCATCCGAGATCGGCGCGAAGCGTACGAAATGCACCGCAGACGGTCTCGTAGGGCAGAGCCCATCCACAGCGGCCAACGAAAAAAGGTTCCTTGTCAAGCACCCCCCACCGGCTGTCCCGGGCCGCTGCGTAGCGGCGTAACGCCTGTGTGGTTGTCGAGTGCAGCGGCACCAATCGAGACTTCTTGAACTTGGTCTGCTCGATTCGCAGGATGCCGCGTTTGAGGTCCACTTGCCCACGCGTGAGCTTCAGGGCCTCGGAAATTCGTAAACCTGTGGAAGCCAGCAGCCCAAGGAACGTTTCATAGGTCAAAGGCCGCAGTGGGTACGTACGCCTCATCCGTCGTGTCGCCGCCATCAGTTGGCATAGTTCCTGCTGACTGAAGAGATGGGGGCGCCGATGGAAGATTTTCGGCATCAGCCGCCAATCTGGCACTTCCGTCTGGCCGTCCCGTGTGGCCAAGTACCGGGCAAAGCAGCGGACAATCGACAATCGGTTTGCCTTGTAGCTCCGGGCAGCTGCATCGGGGAGATGAACCCAACGCAGGATCAAGTCGGTGGTGAGCGGCCCATGCCAGCCGGATCGGTCTACGAATTCGGCAAATCGCAGGAGCAGTCTCCCGCTGACCCGCAGGTCAAAGCCCATTGCGCGGCGGGATTTCAGATAGGCCTCGGCCTGTCGAACCATGGTACGTGGGCGTCTCATCGCTGCACCTCCTTGACTCCCGGCCAGGGCAAGGCGACCTGCGACAGCGCGTTGAGGTCGACTTTCGCATAGATGGTGGTGGTATCAATGGATCGATGTCCAAGCAGATCGGCAATCTGTTTGAGGCTTGCCCCGGCAGTCAACATGCGACTGGCAACGCTGTGACGGAGTACATGCGCGCTGCGGATTCGCCCCTCTAAACCAGCACGGCTCGCCAACCGCGAAACTATGCCACTGATTGTGGCAGGCACCAGAGGCTTGCCCACCGGCGGCCGATGCAGGACGAAGACTTTCAGCGATGTGCACGGTGGGCGGCCGCGTCGCAGATATGCCTTCAGCGCCCTGGCCAGCTTGCGGGTGATTGGCAACGCCGTTGACTCCCGCCTCTTACTGCGGCGCACCTGCAGCACGTTGGCGGCGACGTCGACGCCTTCGAGTTCCAATCCCACCACTTCCGAAGCCCGCAACCCCACTTCGCTCAGGCACAGCAGGATGGCCCGGTCACGCAGACCAATCGCTGTTTGATCATCCGCTGCATTGATCAGGCGCGCCACTTCGTCCTCCCGCAGCGTTGCCGGCAAGGGTGCCAGCCGCCAGTGAGCAACCGTTGGTACGGCCGCCGACAGGTCGCGGCGAATCAGCCCATCTTGCAACAGGAAGCGCAACAGAGAACGTGTCGCATCGGCAATGTTGTGGGCGGTTGAGGGCTGATAGCGGCGCGCTTCGCTCGTTACGTAGCGTTCGATCCGTTCTGGTGTCCACGTCGTCAGTTGGGCAGCCCGTCGTACCCGCAGGCGAGTTAGCATGGTCCGTGCCCAAGTCAACCGTCGATGCACGGTCCCGGTGGCGAGCCCTTGGACGGTGAGAAGTCGTTGCTTGAAGCGCCGGAGCAGGTCACCCACGAAGCCGCGAGGGAACTCCGAGCGGGCCGTTACAGCACCGATCATCACCAGCAGATGGTTAAGCGCGCGACGGCATCGCCGCATTGACAGTATCACCGGTCCGCGGCATCGACAGACTAGCAAGTGCCGCTGCAAAAAATGTCGGGCCATCGCTTGGTTCGGCGGTCGCCGCCCCAGCCAGCGCCCAAAGTGGTCGGCGGCGGAAACATACTCCCGCAACGTGCTGGAGCTGTAACCGCGGTCGACCAAGTGCTCGATGTACCGCTCCAAGACCGGCCCGAGAGGATTGGTTCGAATGCGAGTCCGCAACTGATGGATCGGGTTTTTCAACATGACGTTTCCTTTCTGCCCCAAGGGCGTTAGAGAAGCGTCATGTTATGCGCAGTTACCGCCTACCCCAACTCATCCGAAGGACTACGTAAGACGGAGCTTTCTGCGGAAGCCCTCGACTCACTGCACATAATCCCGAACTGCGGATAATTCCGTGACTCGGCCGTGCAGAACCTGACCGAGTTCTTCCAGCGATTTCGCCATCTTAACGTCCGCTCCAGCGAGCAGCTCGATCAGTTGGTGAACCAGGCGCAGCGGATTGTCCGCGGCGTGCAGCCCCAGGCGCTCCGCGACGACACGCAGCTGCGGCAGCAGATCGCGACGCAGCTGGCCGGCGTCCAGAGCCAGATCGAGGGGATGCTCGTCGACCGGCCGCGGCGCGCCATCCTCCGCCGGCCGCGCTAGGTGACCGCCATGCAAGTGGTCATCACCGCCGGCGGCCAAGTCCGCTATGTGTACGACGAAGCCGTGGATCTATCAGCTTTGGGCGGATCCACGATCTCGCGGGCGTCCCATGTCGAGCCCGACGAGCAGGGCCAGTGGCTGGCCGATCTGAGCCCGGTCGTCGGCCCCTGTCTGGGACCTTTCCCGCTCCGCAGTGAAGCGCTGGCAGCCGAGCGCCATTGGCTTGAGTCCAACTGGCTCGTTCCGTCAGCCCGGTAAGCGGGCTTCAGCCCGCCCCGAAGTAAGTCCCCATTGTGCATGCCGATCCTGGCGCGCGCTGGGGTCGGCTGCGTTTGTTTCTGTTCCCCCCTGACCCAAGGAATTGTTCCATGCCGCAAGCAGAACTTGAACGTCAAGTCAGCCGCCTGACGGGTGAATCGCGCCGCGAGGTCCGGCGGCGGGGCTTTTCGATCGTGTCCCCGCAGATGTTGGCTGTCGATCCGGATGCGGGAGAACTCTCCGAGCCGCAGGTCCTCGACTGGGATCAGGTCGAGGCCGATCGCTACGGCCGAGCGGCGTAGTCCGCTAGTGGTAATCGTCTCTGGCGGCAGCCATGTGACTGTCGCCAAAAAAAGTCTGTCGGGAGCGGCTTGCACGGCACGCGCCGCGCAGGCCGCTCCTGGCCACCGCCGCGCGGTGACCCACTCCCTCGCAACTTTCCCGTTTCCCCAAGAAAAACCCCGGAGGAAAGCGTCATGCCGCTTACCGTCAACGTCGGGCTCTCCAAGAAGGTCGGCCTGCCCGACTATGGGAGCCTGGGCGCTTCCTGCCACGTCGAAGTGGAACTGGACAGCAGCCTGGTCTTCTCGGACCTCGACGCGTTTCAGCAGAAGGTGAAGCAGGCGTTCGTCGCCTGCTCGCAGGCCGTCAGCGATGAGCTGTACCGGCAGCAATCGGCAGGCAGCTCTACAGCAAGTGCTGCTTCGACACCCATCCATGGCAACGGCCAGCGGGGCAACGGCCAGCGGGGCGACGGCCAGCGGGGCAACGGCCAGCCGACCGGCCAGCGCGGGAGCCAGCCCCGCAAGGCGACCGCCAGCCAGGTCCGGGCCATCGAGGCCATTGCCGGCAAGCTCAGCTTGACCTGAGCGCATGGCTGCAGGAGCGGTACGCCCTGCCCCTGGCGTCGGAACTCTCGATTACCCAGGCCAGCGAGACGATTGACGCGCTCAAGGCCTTCCCCAGCTGCAACGGAGCTGCCCATTGATGACGGCTCTGCTCTCAATTCCCACGGTCCCGCGGGCCCCGCCGGCGCCTCAGTCGCGGGACTATCTCTCGTTTTCGGCGATTCGAACTTATCAAACCTGTGCGCTTCGTTTTAAGCTCTTATGTGGCTGACCACATAAGAAGACGAAGCGCAGCCGGCACTCCAGCAGCGGAGCGCTTGCTGGCCACCGGCGAGTGCCGCTGCCGCCAGCCGAGGCAAAACCTGGTCCCGCAGGTAATCAAAGACCCCGCGGTCCCGGTAGAGCCGCGAGATAGAAATGCAACAGAACGTGTCCAGAACAGACCACTCTGCCGGCTGAGCGGCGAGGTACTCGTGATAGGCTTTTTCGTCGGCCAGCCCCAGTTCACGCAGCCGGCGATCCACCCGCTTGCAGACCTGCTTGCGGACCTTGCGAAAGCCCGGCCAGCGCATCCGCAGTTGCGGCAGCGCCCATTGCAAAAACTCAACGCAGAGCGAGTCTTTCATGCAAGGAACGCGGCATTCCTATCACTCTTCCTCGTCTTCTTCCTCCAAATCCGCCAACGCGTCGTTGGCTTCCTCCATCGTGGCGTAGGGACCCGCGTCAACGAGCACGCCGTCCTGGCCGGCTGCGACGTCTTCCGGCCGCTGGCCCGGCTGAACCTCGACGATCGTCAGTCCGTCTGCAACTTCGATAATGGCAAAACTGATCATCCAGATGGCTCCTTCATGGCTCGGTGTCCACTGATGCTCACGATGGATTCGCTGCCAGACTTCCAACGGCTCAGCAATCGCGAGACGCCAACGCTCAAGCAATGGTCCCAAACCTATGGCCGAAGGCGCGGGTCTGGCAAGCGTTAGGTAAGCTCTGGGCAGGGTATATGAAGAAATCATAACCCTACGCTGCTCAATCCGCCGCACCCAGGTCCAGGGTGTATGCTTCCTGGACCAGGTCGTTTTCGCGGCTCTCGTGCCGCCGCACCCGCTCGATCCATTGGTGGACTTTCTCTCGTAGACCGTCGTCGAGACGTTTGGCGGCCTGAATCACTTTCAAGAGCGTATCGATCGCCTCCAGTAGTTCCCGATGCTCCTCGCGCAGGTGCTGAACCAATCGCTCCAGTTTCGGCCCCCGCTTCTTGATCTTAGTCATCCACTCGCTCCGCTCCTCCAGGCGAAAGTGCTCGGAAGCGTGCATGCGCACCGCGCCTAACTCGGCTTGCACCTCGTCCAAGCTCGCTACCGAGGCTGGCCGCACCGACTTCTCCAGCTTTCCCAGGTCGTCCCTGAATGCCACATGAGCCTGGACCAATTCCTCGGCCGTGGTTTCGTTCTTGGTCGCCATGTCACAAATCCTCGGCGCGGTGGAATGGAGAACGGCAGCCAGCGGCGTCAGCCGCCTTTGACCGCAATTCGCTTGGCCTTCCCCTCTGCCGTCTTGGGCAGCGTGATGGTCAGGATGCCGTTGTGGTACTTCGCCGCGACCTTCTCCTTGTCGATCCCCGCCGGCAGCGTAACCGATTGGTAGCATTCCTGTTCCTGATACTCGCTCGGCTTGCCTTTCTCCCCTTTGGTTTCGACCTTGCGGGTTGCCCGCAGGACGAGGCGGTTGTCGCTGACCTGCAAGTCGAAATCGCCCGGCTCAAAGCCGGGCGCCTCGGCTTTGACGACGATCGCATCGTCCTCGTCTTCGATTTCCAGGCCCCAGCGCCAGTTGCGTCCCTCCCACAGGCTGGGCCAGTCGCGGGAGAATTTTTCCAGCAGCTGATCGAACTCGTCCCGCATTCGGCTCAAGAAGAACGGGAACTCGCTCCAGGAGGAGACAGCCCGAGCGGGAACGGGCGGCTGTTCCTTGGCCTTGGTCTTCGTAGCGATTTGGGTGGTCATGACTTGATTCTCCTTCACTCTGGGAAATGGCTGCACACGTGCGAGTGCAGCCGTTGGGGCTGAATGAAGGCGGGGAATAGGCAAACACCGTGCCAGGAAGTCCCTTTGCGATGCGTTCACTTGGGATCAGCGAATAGTCGTTTGCGACGACACCGTGTACCCCGGCACAGCGGCAATGTTCTCGGCCAAGGATCGAAACTGGCGCGCACTTGTGCTGTGAGCCGTGCGTTTTGGCACACGCCAGGGAGTCTCTGAAACCGAGCAGGTCCAGTTGGCCAGGGTCCTCCCGGCGATCGTGGCACAACTGCCCGTTCAAGGCCACAACCATAGCAACAGCCCGCCCGCGATGAGCGGCACGGCGAACAGAGCTCCGACCTCCCAGGCAAAGCGGCGCTTGCCGATCAGCAGACACATCGTCCACTTGAAAACGAGGTTCGCCATCGTGGCTAGCACGATCAATCTCCAGGCCTGCGCCGGCGCGATCCCGCCGCGCTGTGGATCGAGTCCCACGAGCCGCGAGACGGAAAGGGTAATCGCGTCCATGTCCGTAAGCCCCGAAAGGACGGCGACGCCATACAACCCCTGACCGCCCAGGTAGGTTTTGGAGGCCGTGAGGGCCAAGAGCACACCCGCGTACAGTGCCGCAAACACCAGTGCCGATTTCAGCTCGGTCGGATTCCGCTGCTCGGGCATCTGCTCGGTCGCATGGCGGATGCGAAGCCAGGCAACCCCGGCCGTCACGGCGCTGGCGCCCATCATCAGCGCAATGGGTGGGACCAGAACCGTCCACCATCGCGGCGCCACTGCCGCGATTTCGACGATCACGCGGAGATAGACGACCGCGGAGGCAATGACGACTACGACCGTTGCCAGCCGCGAGCTGTCCTCGCTCTCGCCCGACCGCCGCGCGTATGTGACCGTGGTGGCGGTGCTGGAGATCGCACCGCCGAGCAATCCGCCGAGCAGGACGCCCGCCGTGCGCCCCAGAAACTTATAGGTCAGGTAGCCGCCGAGACTGATGCCGACCATCAGCACGACCATCGTCCAGATTTCAAACGGATTGAGCACGTTCAGCGGCGGCACGAGCTGGTAAGTCGTGTTCGGCAAGACGGGCAGGATAATGCAGGTGATGAGCGCGAACGTCATGATGGCCCGCAAATCCTCGTCACCCAGCCGTGCGGCAAACCCGTGCAGCTCAGGCTTGAATTGCAACAGCACCGCCACGCCGGCCCCGACCGCGATGGCCACAATCCGGTCGCCCAGCACCACGTAGGCTCCGACCAGATACATCAGCAGGATCGCGGCCTCGGTGGTGATGCCCACGTCGGCGTCTTCGCGGCGGAGTTCGTAGACCATGCTGATCGCGACAACCACTGTCAGTCCGATGAATCCGCTCGGCGTCATCCAGCCGCCGGACGGGAGCGTGCGGTCGAAAGTGGCAGCGAGGGTGCCCAGTACGGTGATGAGCGGAAACGTCCTCAGCCCGGCAATCAGCGACCGCCGATGCTGACGCTGCAACCCAACGAGCAGGCCCAAGGCCAGGGATATTCCAAGCTGCTGGAAGATCGAGCGCGTGTCTTCGTCCATCGCTGTACCAGAATGATCGCCCGCCGGTGGAGCGGATTGCTGCGGACTTTGACCGGATGAAATCGAGACCTGACTGTAAGCGACGCATCGCTGCGCAGCAAACTTGCCCCCGCGCTTTCACGCTTATCGCGAGCGAGCAATCGCTGTGCCGTAGCCAGGAGCTGTCAGCCCAGTGCCACATCCAGGACCATCATCACCACGAACCCCGCCATCAGGCTGATCGTGGCCAGGTCGATGTTGCCGGCGCGATGCGACTCTGGAATCAGCTCCTCGACGACCACATACACCATCGCGCCGGCGGCAAAGCTGAGGGCATAGGGAAGGATCGGCGCAGCCAACACCACAACCGCCGCGCCGAAGACTGCCGCCAGTGGCTCCACAGCCGCCGAAAGCTGGCCATACCAGAAGCTCTTCAGCCGGCTCATCCCCTCGCCGCGCAGTGGCATGGCGACCGCAATTCCTTCGGGAAAATTTTGCAGGCCAATGCCGATGGCCAGGGCCACTGCGGCCGAGACGCTGGTCGCGGGAACCCCGGCAATCACGCCGCCAAAAGCAACGCCGATGGCCAGCCCTTCCGGAATGTTGTGCAGCGTGATGGCGGTGACCAGCAACACGGCCCGGTGCCATGCGGTTTTTGGACCCTCGGCTTCGGCACACGGAAAGCCCAGGTGCAGGTGCGGCAGCGATTTATCGAGGATCCAGAGCACCGCACCCCCGAGCAGGAACCCGCAAGTGGGTGGGAGCCAGGCGGTTGCCGCGGTATGCCGACTGATTTCGATGGCCGGCGCCAGCAGTGACCAGTAGCTGGCCGCCAGCATCACCCCGCCGGAGAACCCCAGCATCGAATCGAGCAACTTTCGGTTAATGCGGCGCGCCAAAAACACGCTGGCAGCGCCGACGGCGGTGACGCCCCAGGTGAAGAGACCGGCCAGCAGGGCCTGGGTGATGGGGTGCAAACCGGCAAACCAAGTGCTCATGGAAGTTCAGTCATGTAAGGGGATGGCCGCACGAGTCGCCAGCCTATGGTAAAGGAGAATGGCCGAGCGCATGCGGAGGGAACGCCGTTTGCTCATGTTTCGGGGGCAGCGATGAGGCGCGACAATGAAACCGAATCACTGGCAGCACTTTCCGCACGACGCCGACATCGGCGTTCGCGGCATTGGTCACAGCAAGTCCGAGGCCTTTGAACAAGCCGCCCTGGCGATGACGGCCGTAATTACCGATCCCGCCGGCGTGTCCGCGGCCGAGGCGGTGGAAATTACCTGCGAAGCGCCGGATGACGAGCTCCTCCTGGTCGATTGGCTCAATGCGCTGGTCTTCGAGATGGCCACCCGGCGGATGCTGTTTGTTCGCTTTGAAGTCCGCTGCGACGATCACCGGCTCTCGGCCCGCGCCTGGGGAGAAAAGGTGGATGTCGGTCGGCATCAGCCGGCGGTCGAGGTAAAAGGGGCGACAATGACCTGCCTAAGCGTCGGCCAGCAGAGCGACGGCTTGTGGTCGGCGCAATGCGTCGTCGATGTGTGACCGCAAGAGGGAAACGCCATGGACACCAAATTGCTCGTTCGCAAGTCGGAGTTCGAGTGGTGGATCGAGCCGCACGGCAAGATGCGCGTGCCGGCCATCCACTATGCCGACGAGCCGTTGATCGAAGGCATGGACCACAAGGTCTACGAGCAGGTGACCAACGTCGCCACGCTGCCGGGGATCGTGCAAGCGTCGTACGCCATGCCCGATGCCCACTGGGGCTACGGTTTTCCAATCGGGGGTGTGGCGGCGTTCGATCCTGAGCAAGGGGGCGTGGTATCTGCCGGAGGCGTCGGTTTCGACATCTCCTGCGGCGATCGGGACGCAGGCCATATCCGCTTTGGGAAGGAAGAAACCCAAGCGTCGCTCGACGGCCTCGCGCAGCGGATGCTGCGGGCCTTTTCGGCCAGCGATCTGGCCGTCCCTCAGGGACGTATCCTGGCCGTGGAAGAGGAACTGCGCGGCAACCTGATTCCGGGACTCCCCGACATCCTGGCGCGGATCGATTTGATTTTCGAGACGCCGCATGAATTGGTGATCGCCGACTGGAAGACTTCCCGCTCGCGGTGGAATGCCGAGCAGGTCGAGGAATCGGCGCCGCAGCTCCTGCTGTACTCGGATCTCGTGCGCGAGCTGGCTCCTGGCAAGTCGTTGCGGGTCGAGTTCGCCGTCCTGACGAAAACCAAAGTGGTTTCGGCCGAAAGGCATGGATTTACGGTCGACCCAGCCCAAGTCGCCCGGACGAAGGGAACCGTCGAGCGGGTCTGGCGGGCCATCGAGGCGGGACACTTCTATCCGGCGCCTTCGGCCATGAGTTGTGCGTCGTGTCCGTATCGCCAGCCATGCCGGCTGTGGCCGGGGTGAACATGCTGCTGGGTTTCATGAGTTCAACTGTCCGGATCCTGAATACGCCCCACGTGGCAACCAGCCGCGTACCAACCATCACTCTGAGAAATTCGCGCATCTCCGGGCTGCCCAAGTGGGCGGCCCTGGGGTGCGTTTTTCTTAGCCATTAC